>JAISXG010000095.1 GCA_031270605.1 Oscillospiraceae bacterium
CGAATTCACGATAGCTTTCAATTGATTATTAACTTTATTATATCATAAAACTGAATCAAGAATGCGGTGGCGCGGGCGAAGCCGCGACAGATGGGGTTTCAGCCCCATCAGCATTCTTCTAATGCTTCAAAATCCTTGATTTTGAAGCTATTATATCATAATTTTTCGAAAAATGTAGTTGCGGCGGGCAGAATGCCTACTCCTGCGTATAGACTTGCCTGGATTTATTATATCACAAAAAGTGATATTGTAAAGGGTTTTTTGAAAAATTTTATCTCAAATCGAGATTGACAACGCCTTTTAGATGTGATAAAATCCCAATATGAGATTTATCATTCTCAAGTCATTGCCAAAACCGACACTGCACGGCAAAGAAATTATGAAAATTTCAGATTGATGTTTATCTGTTTAGGAATAATAAAGTGAAAGAAAGGTGAAAGGATGACAACTTCATCATGCCGCCCCTCTGCCGGGGAGGGGGGTTATACTTCAGGCAAAATCCTTGACGCGTTTCGTTTATACGCATGTATACAAACAAAGCAGCGCTTTCAGGCAAACGATTCTTCCACTGCGGGGCCCGATGAAAGGCAGAAGCAAGCGCTGCGCGCGGTAACGCGCACGCTCTACCGGTTGAGCCGGCAGGCGCAGGGGGAGGAGCTGCTGAAAATTGTGGAGCTTGTTTATTTTTATGACGCGTCGTCGCTGCTGAAAAAGGGCGACATCAGCATGCGCGTCACAAAGGCCTCGCTCCGCCTGCATTATTCCGAGCGGCAAATTTATTATCACTTGAAGCATGTGCGCGAGACATTTTGCGAGGTGCTTTATGAGTTGGAGCGGTTCGGGTGATTGGCCGCGCCGTTTTGCCGCCGTCAAAATAAGTTTTGATTTTTTTGCGGTTTGTGGTATAATTCTTGAAATTATACGGTAAAACCAGCAGTATTTTAAATATAAACAAGGACGGAAAACGCAATGCAGATGGAGCAAATCCTTTCCAATGAATTCAATCTCGCGCCGCCGCACGCCGAAAATATTGTTCGCCTTATCAAAGAGGGCAACACCATCCCTTTTATTGCCCGTTACCGCAAGGAGCTGACCGGCTCATGCGACGATCAGGTCCTGCGGGAGTTCGCGGACAGGCTCGCATACCTCGAAAACCTTGAAAAGCGGCGCGGGGAGGTCGGCGCGGCGATTGCCGAGCAGGGCAAAATGACCGACGAGCTTGCCCTTGCCGTTGCGGGCGCGGCGACGCTTGCCGAACTTGAGGATGTTTACCGCCCGTTTAAGCAAAAAAGAAAAACCCGCGCGTCTGTTGCGAAAGAGGCGGGCCTTGAGCCGCTTGCCAAATTGATTTTTGGGCAGAACCCTGCGGAGAAGGACATTCCTGCCCGCGCGGCGGAATTGATCAGCGAAGAAAAGGGGATTCTCACGGTTGAAGGGGCGCTGCAGGGCGCGATGGACATTATCGCCGAACAGCTTTCCGACGACGCGGAGCTGCGCCGCGTCCTGCGTGAATATGTGCAGAAAACCGGCGTGCTGGCGGCCAAAGCCGCGAAAGAAGAGGATTCGGTTTTTCGGCTGTATTATGATTTTTCGGAAGCCGTTTCAAAAATTCCGAGCCATAGGATCCTTGCGATCAACAGGGGTGAGAAAGAGGAGTTTTTAAAAGTGGGCGTGGAGCTCGAGCATGAAAAAATCCTCACGGCGATCGAGCGCCGCGTGCTGAAGCAGCCATGCCCGGCCACGGAATATGTGCGCGCGGCGGCGGCGGACGCGTGGAAACGGCTGATTTTCCCTTCGCTGGAACGGGAGACGCGCGCGGCGCTGACCGAAAAAGCAACCGAGCAGGCCATTCGGATGTTCGGCTTGAATCTGAAGCCCCTGCTGCTGCAGCCCCCGGTGCGCGGCAAGGTGGTCTTGGGGCTTGACCCGGCCTATCGCACCGGCTGCAAAACCGCGGTGGTTGACCCGACGGGCAAAGTGCTTGCAACGGCGGTGATCTATCCCACGCCGCCGCACAACAAAATTGAAGAAGCCGAAAAAACCGTCAGAAGCCTGATCGCGCGGCACGGCGTGGAGGTTATTTCCATCGGCAACGGCACGGCGTCAAAAGAAACAGAGGTGTTTGCCGCCAATTTAATTGCGAAAATCCCCGAAAAGGTTTCTTATATTGTCGTGAACGAGGCGGGCGCTTCGGTGTATTCCGCTTCTCCCCTTGCGGCGAAGGAGTTCCCTGACTTTGACGTTTCGCTGCGCAGCGCGGTTTCGATTGCAAGAAGATTGCAGGACCCGCTTGCGGAGCTTGTGAAAATCGACCCGAAGTCCATCGGCGTGGGGCAATACCAGCACGACATGCCGCCCAAACAGCTCGATGAAACCCTCGCGGGCGTTGTGGAGGACTGTGTGAACAACGTGGGGGTGGACGTGAACACCGCCTCGCCTTCCCTGCTTTCTTGTGTCGCGGGGCTGAGCGCCGCCACGGCGAAGAACATTTGCCTTTACCGCGAGGAAAACGGCGCGTTCACCGCGAGAACGCAGTTGAAAAAGGTGCCGAAGCTCGGCCCAAGGGCCTTTGAGCAGTGCGCGGGCTTTTTGCGCATTGCGGGCGGCAAACACGCGCTCGATAACACAGGCGTGCACCCCGAATCCTATGAAGCCGCGGGAAGGCTGCTTGCGCTGTTTGGTTACACGCAAAAAGATATTCGGCCCGGCAAGCTTGCCGAACTGGGACAACAGGTGAAAGCGTTCGGGGAGAGCCGCGCGGCGGCGGAATGCGGCGTGGGTATGCCGACGCTGATGGATATTCTTGCGGAATTGCAGCGGCCCGGGCGCGACATCCGCGAGGATCTGCCCGCCCCGCTGCTGCGGGAAGATTTGATGGACATCAAGGATCTGACCCCCGGCATGGTCTGCGCCGGCACCGTTCGCAACGTGATCGACTTCGGCGTGTTTGTGGACATCGGCGTGCATCAGGACGGGCTTGTGCATATTTCGCGCATCACAAACCGCTTCATTAAGCACCCGTCTGAGGTGCTGCAGGTGGGCGACGTTGTGAAGGTCAAGGTGCTTGAGGTGGACGTGGGCAAAAAGCGCATCAGCCTGAGCATGAAAGACGTTGAGGGTTGAGGTTGCCGCTTTTCTCGCAAAAGCCGCGCAAAGGTGTTCCGGCGCTGTTTTTCAGAAAAGGCAAACGATTGGTGAATTTTTCTGTGCTTTTGTGAAAATACTCTGCTTGTATGGTTTTTCACCAAAGTTTTTACGATGAACATAAAAAGCGAAGGGTTTTCTCTGTTTCATCGTTCATTCACGGTTGCATCATAAATTGTTTAACTAAAATCATCCAAATAAGCCTTGTATTTGTGAAGGATATTTAGTATAATCAAATAATGAATGCAAAAATGGATTTGGGTTTGGCAACGGCGGCCAAAAAATGATTGCGATTGTTCGCCGCCGGGCTTTATGTTTTGCAGGGGAGAATCCAGGAATTTGTTTAAAAGCTTGCTGTGCAAGAAAAGAAAGGATTGTAACCATGGAACCAATCAAGGTTGATTTTACAAAAAAGGGCAAAAGCGGAGTGAAAGACCTTTTGATTCCGCCCGAAAAAGCGGGCCTTAAAATTGTTATCAACATCATCCTCACTCTCGTTGTGGCGGCGGTGCTGTATTATTTTATGCTCCCGCCCATGAACTTTAAGGCGAGAGAGTTTTATATGTATTTCGCGATTGTGTTCGCCTCTTATGTGGGCAGCGCGATTTTGACCACAAGAGTGATGACAAAGCCGGAATATATCCCCTATGTGAAAAAGCAGGCTACGGTTCCGATTATTCTGATTGTGGTGCTGGGCGTGATTTTCGGCGTGGGCTTTCTCTCTTCCGCAACGATTTTCCGGGCAAAGGCCTACAGTCGGATTATTCAAGTGGACGAGGGCGCGGATTTTGAAAGCAGCGTTTCCGCTATTAAGAATTTAAACGACTTTGAGAAAGTCCCGAAGATTGACGATCGTGTGGCTGAAATGCTTGCTGACAAAAGCTTTGGCGACCTTGCGGCGCTCGGCTATGTTTCCCAGTTTGACCTCGCCGCGGAATACTCCACGCAGATCAACTATCAAAACAGGCCTTACCGGGTGTTTCCATTGCAATATGCCGGTTTTTTCAAATGGTTCTATAACCGCGACACCGGCCACCCGGGTTATATCACGGTGGATATGCACACCTCCGAAGCCCGTTTTGTGGACAAAAACGAGAATGGCGACCCCGTGACGGTGAAATATTCTCCGTCTGAGCTGTTCGGCCGCTATTTGATGCGTGTGCTGCGGTTTGAATATCCCACTTATATGTTCGGCGTGCCCTCTTTTGAAATTGACGATGCCGGAAACCCCTTCTGGATCGTGGAGCACATTGACAAAACCGTCGGCCTTTTGGGCGGCGACGACATCGCGGGCGTGGTGATGGTCAACGCGGTGACGGGCGAGAGCACCTATTATACGATTGAAGAGATGCGGGCCAATCAGAGCCACAGCGGCGAGAATCTTTCGTGGATCGACCAGGTGTACAGCGCGGATTTGCTGATTCAGCAGTACAATTACAAGGGCCGTTATTCAAACGGTTTTATCAACTACTATATCGGGCAGGAGGGCGTAAAGGCAACAAGTGACGGCTGGTCCTATCTTGCCATTAACGATGACGTCTATATTTGCACCGGCATCACGAGCGTTACTGCCGAAAACTCCGTTATCGGCTTTTTGCTGGTGAATCAGCGCACAAAGGAAGCAAGTATTTATGAGGTGATCGGTGCTTCGGAGAAAGCGGCGCAGGATTCGGCAAAAGGTATTGTTTCAGATAAAAACTGGAACGCCACATTCCCGCTGCTCTTAAACCTTGGCGGAGAGCCGACCTATTTTATGGCACTGACGGATCAGAATGCGGGTGTGGTGAAGGGCTATTCAATGGTAAACGTGCGGCAGTTTGACCAGGTGGTGCGCAGCCCTGACGACAATGAGTCGAGCTATATTGCCTGTTTGCAGGAATATATCAAAAAGTTCCCCAACGTGCAGGTGAGCCTTGACGGCGCCAGCGAGGAAGAGCAGCCGGGCAACATCCAAATCAAAAAGAGCGGTGTGATTGCCGATATCCGCGATGTTGTCATTAATTCAAACAGCGTATTCTTTATCCGCTTAGAGGGCTCCAATACGGTTTATATGGTCACCGCGGCGAAAAATAACGCCGTTGTGATGCTCAACAAGGGCGACACCGTCAACCTTGTGATGAGCACGGACAAGGGCGACCACATTGCGGCGGACATTGACGCTTCGCCGGAGGAGACGCCTGAAACGCAGGGCGGCGAAACCACAACAGTCCAAGACGCAACAGGCGCGGCAGCTTAAAAATCTTCCCGGCTACGCGCTGTGACAAACACAGCGCGTAGCCGGGGTTTTGCATAAAAAGCAGCGGGGGACAGAAGCTGCCCATTTTTTCAGACTGTGCTGTCAACAGGGCCAACGCTTGTTGACTCTGTTGACAGCATTGTCATCCATGAAAAAATGAGAGACGGAAAAGACCGTCGAAAGGGGAAAGACTGATGAAACCAATGAGCATCGTCACGAAAGCACTCGGGGCATCGATTTCTGTGGCGGGAAAAAGCAAGGCAAAACGGGTGAAGGCGCCTGAAATTCCAAAGGCGGAGTTTCACTACACCGCAAAGGCGAAGGGGAAAACGTTTCAGGTGGGCTTCGGCAAAGAGTCGATCATGCCTGTGGACATTTCGAAGAAAAAGTACTACATAGCGGGTTATGGCATGTATAAGCCCGCGACCGGGATTTTGGACACGCTCTATGCCCACGCGGTGTGGATCGACGACAGATCCGGCAAGGGCGGCATCGTGCTTGTGTCGCTCGACGCGGTGGGCATGCTGAAAACCGACGTTGACATCATCAAAAAGTATTTAAAGCCGTTTTGCCAAAGAACCGGCTGCCGCAACATCAACATTGTGTGCACGCATGACCACGCGGGCATAGACACCATGGGCATTTGGGGCGCGGTGCCGAGAACCGGGCGCACGAAAGAGTTCATGGAGCTTGTGCGTGACAGCATTGTTGCCGCGTGTGAAAAGGCATATGAAGACCGCCGCGAGGGCGCGCTTTTTCACGGCACGATCGAGGTGCCCGACATGCAGGAGGACATTCGTCTGCCGAAGGTCTATTCCAAAACCCTCACCCGCCTGCGCTTTGCGCCCAGCGACGGTACTCGTGAGACCTATATTTTGAATTTTGCCTCGCACTCCGAGTCGCTTTCGAGCAGAAACAAGCAGATCAGCGCGGACTTCCCCGCTTATCTCCGAAAAGAGATTTTTGAAAAAACGGGCGCGGAAACCGTGTATTGCGTGGGCGCCATCGGCGGCATGATCAGCATGGAGGTGCACGGCAAAACCATGCCGGAGCGCATTGAAATCACAAAGGGGCTGGGCGTGAAGCTGGCAGGTTACGCGACGGCGATTGAAAACGAGCGCCAGCTCATGCCCCGCATCAGCTTTATTAAGCAGGAATTTTATTTTGACGCCGCGAATATCGTGCTCATGACCATGGCGCAGCTTTCGGTGCTGCAGGTCAAACGGTATTATTCGGCGGACTCTTCGCTCGGTTATCTGCTGAAATCGGAAATGACCTATCTGGAAATTGATGACCTGCATATGGCCTTTGTGCCGGGCGAAATTTTCCCGGAGCTGGTTTACGGCGGGTATCTTTCGGCTGAGGAGTCGGCGGAGGGCCTGCCGCCCACGGTGAACCCGCTGCCCCTTTCAGAAATCGCGGGGGATAAAAACCTGCTGGTCTTCGGCCTCGCGAACGACGAGGTGGGCTATATGGTGCCGCCGAACGATTTTATGCTGCACCCCGAAACGCCGTATCTTGACAGGCCCATTGACAGACTCGGCCGCAGGCACTATGAAGAGACGAATTCACTCGGCCCGAACACCGCGCCGAAGGTTGCGGCTGTGTTCACCGAACTGATGGAGACAGTGAAGAAAACGAAAGCACGGATTGAAGCTTAAAAAGGGCGGCAGGCCGGGTTTGCTTCCCGACTTGCCGCATTTATTGGATTAACGATTGAATAAGGGTGTATGCGTAAACAATGAAAGCAGACCTGATTATTTTTGATTTTGACGGAACAATTTTAAATTCAGAGCGGGGTATTGCGAACTGCGTGAGGCACGCGCTGGCGAGCGTGGGTGTGGAGGAGCATGACGACTCAAAAATCCGCCGCTTTATCGGCCCGCCGCTGTTTCATGCGTTTCAGGAGCTGTATGGCTTTGATGACGAAACCGCCGCGCGGCTTGTGGATGTTTACCGTGAGCGCTACCGGCCCGTTGGGTATCGGGAGTGCGAGGTTTACGAGGGCGTTTTGCCCATGCTGGCCGCCCTGAGGGAAACAGGTGTGAAAACAGCCGTGGCCTCTGCAAAGCCGGAGGAATTTGTTGTAAAAATCAGCAGGGAGCTGGGCTTCGCGCACCTGTTTGACGCCTTGATCGGCTCCCGGCTGCAGGACACGCAAGCGGATAAGACCCGCCTGCTGCAGCGGGCGATGGAAGAAACGGGCTTTTCGGGCGCACACAATGTGGTGATGGTGGGCGACAGCAGGTTTGACATGCTTGCGGCGAAAAACGCGGGCGCGTTTGCCGTGGGTGTGGAATACGGCTTCGGCTCAAGAGCGGAGCTTGAGGAGTCCGGCGCGGATTATATTGCGAAAACAGTGCGGGATTTAGAGCGGTGCCTGCTCTCTTTGATCAACATTTCTTGATGATTCGTTCATAAAAAATTTCTTGTTTTTGGCAAAGCGCTGTGTTAAAATAAACGGTACTTTAATTTATATTAAACATTTGTTTTGAGAGTTACAATAAAATTTGGGGGTTTTTTTGTGGGTACTTGTAATTGTGATTATGCTCCGACGGTGATTGTGCCGGGCATCGGGCAGTCCAAGGTGGATTTGGTAGACGAAAAGGGCAACAGGATCAAGAGCGCGTGGCCGCTTGACCTGAAGGGTGAGGACCTGATGGGTGGCCTGAAGGGGCCGCTTTTGAAAACGATGACGTTCCGGCGTGACATGGGGCTTTCAGACAAGCTGGCGGAAATTGTGAGAAAAGCCGCCCAGCCGATTGCGGGCACGGACGAGGGCGACCCGGTGAGCAGGCTGCGCGTGGTGTCTTATCCGTATTCCGTGGCCGAGTGCAATGAAGAAGAAAAAAGATATATCTATAAAATGGTTCCGCTTGAAAACCTGGCGGAAATCATCGGCGAAGACCACCTGTATTTTTATGCCTACCACTCCTTCGGCTCTGTGTATGACAATGCCGCGGGGCTGGATGAATTCATTCAGACGGTGAAAACGAGCACGGGGCACGACAAGGTCAACCTCATTCCCGTGAGCCTTGGCGGTGCGCTTGCCACCGCGTATCTTGACGCTTACGGCGACAAGGGCGATGTCGCGAAGGTGTTGTATTTTGTCGCCGCGCTCAACGGCTCGCAGATCGCGGGCGATGTGCTCTCACGCAACCTGCTGACCGACGACGTGCAGCCTCTTCTGCGCGAGATTGCGGGCAGCAACGCGAAAGAGCTCTCCAGCATTCTGAAAATGATGCCCAAGGGCGTGCCCGAAAAGGTGGTTGAAAGCCTTCTTGACGCCGTGCTGGACACTGTGATCATCAAGTCCACCATGATGTGGGCGATTGTTCCCTGTCAGCTTTATGAAGGCCTGCGCGATAAATATCTTTTGGATAAGCGCTATGACGTGCTGCGCGCGAAGACAGACCGCTATCATAAAGCGCACGAAAACTTAAAAGAAATGATAGATAATCTGCGGCAAAAGGGCGTGGGGTTCTATAGTATCTGCGGCTATGGCAAAAAATTCCCGCCGTTTGTGAAGTCCTGCCACATGTCGTCTGACGGTACGATCGACGTGTTCTCCACCTCTCTCGGCGCCTATTGCGCGCCGCTCGGCGAAACATTGCCCGAAGATTATGTGCAGAAGAATACATACTGCAAGGACAGCGCGCACAACCACATTTCGCCCGACCGCACAGTGGACGCATCCTCCGGCTTTTTGCCCGAAACCACCTGGTATTTTCTTGATCAGGTGCACGATGATGTGGCGTTTAACGATATCGCGCTGGAGCTTGCAAAGAAAATTCTGACCGACCCTGAATTTGATTCGGTGTTTGCAGACCCGCGTTTCCCGCAGTTCAACAACGCGCGCAACATCAGAAAAATCAAATATGACCTGCTGCCGAAGGCAAAGGCGGCCGACCGCTCAAAGCTCTTTCCCGGCCAGCTTGCGGTGCTTGACGGGGCGCTTACCCGCGCTGACGCGATGTTTGAAAACACGCTTGCGGTCGACAGTTCTGAGGTCGCCGAGGTTGAGACAGCGCTGCGCGAAGCGGTGGAGCTGATCACAAGCGACGCCGCGCAATAACAGATATTTTTCGTTTGGCCGGCCTTACAGTACTGTTTTTCGGTTTTTCAGGCGTTTTTTAGCAAAACTATAGAAATAGCCGCGCCCCTTGCTGCGGCTCATGAAGCTAAAATCCGCGGCAACGCGAAAACGCGGGGCGTTTTCCTTAATATTGCGGATAGTATAACATGAAAGTTTTGCAGGCAGGGCTTTTCTTCCGCCGTCCGGCGGGGGTTGGTGTTTGATTGCGAAAGGACGGAAAAGTGAATGGAACAACAGGCAATGATTCAAATCCGTAACCTGAAAAAGGCGTATGGCAAGAATGTTGTGCTCAACGACATTTCCTTTGACTTGCCCAAGGGCAGGATCGTGGGGCTTCTCGGGCCGAACGGGAGCGGAAAAACAACGCTGATCAAGGTTTTGGCCGGCATCATCCATGACTATGAGGGCACGGTGCTGATTGACAACCACAAACCCGGCGTTTTCACAAAAGCGCGCACAGCCTACCTGCCGGAGCGAACCTATCTTGCCGAGTGGTTCAGAACGATTGACGCGATCGATTATTTCAACGACTTTTTCTCCGACTTTGACAAAAACAAGGCGCTTGACTTTGCGCAGCGGTTTAACCTTGACCTCAAGCAGAAGGTCAAGACGATGTCGAAGGGCATGCAGGAAAAGGTGCAGCTGCTGCTTGTGATGAGCCGCGCCGCGGATTTCTATTTGCTTGACGAGCCGCTCGGGGGCGTTGACCCCGCCGCGCGTTCGGTGATTCTTGACATTATCATGAGCAATTACGGCGATAACGCCACGCTGCTGCTTTCGACCCATCTGGTCAATGACCTTGAGCAGAGCTTTAACCATGTTTTGATGCTCGGGCGCGGCAACATTCTTGTGAACACGGGCATCGAAACCATCCGCAACCAGGGCAAAACACTGGAAGAGGTCTTCAAGGAGGTGATCGGCAATGCTTGGTAAGCTTTTGAAAAACGACATCAAATCCGCATCCAAAAACGTTGTTTATATTTATACCGTGCTGCTGATCGCTCTGGGCGCCATGGGCGTTTCGCTGGTGTTTGATTTCGGCGTGGGCGAGCGTCTGGCCTCTGTCGCTTTAGTTGCCATTGCGGGCGTCGCGGTGCTTGTCACGATTATCGCGGTGTTTCTTGATTTCCGAAAAACCATGTTCGGCGACCGCGGTTATCTGACCAACACGCTGCCTGTTTCGAGCACGTCGCTGCTGTTTTCAAAAATGCTCACGTCCATGCTTTGGATCGCGATCAGCTATGTGGTCTTCTTTGCGATTTTTGCGGGCGTGATGGCTTATAATACCGAAAAAAGCCTGCCGGCAGACAGCGAGTTTTCTTTGGAATTCATTCTCGAAATGCTGCCCACGCTGGGCATCCCCTCTGTTGACGTGTTCAAGGTGTATATTGTGGCGGCGGCGGTCAGGGGCATTTTTCAAATTATGTTTTTTGTTTTGCTTGTGTTTTTTGCGCTGACGCTGTCGATGATCCGCCCGGTGCAGTCGCTTGGCCTGTTCGGTGCGATCCTGGCGTTTTTTGTGGTTGTGGGGCTGACTTCCGTGCTGGGCGGCTATTTGCAGGACCTGTTCGATTTGCGTATTCTTGTGGATGCGGACGCGGCGGTCAGCTTCACGTCTGACATTGCAAAAATAGATGGCGTTGAAGCCGGCGGCGGACTGGGGCTGCAGATGACGCCGTTTATTCTCCAGATGTTTTTGTCTGTGGTTCTGTTTTTGGTGACCGGCGAGCTGCTGGAGAAGAAGGTAAATATAAAATAATCACAATGATTGTTTTGCACGGTCCGGGTTTGTGAAAGGGGGACTTTTGTGGAAATCATTGACATTTCAAGGGATATGCTGCACTGCGATATTTACCCCGGCGACCCCGTGCCGCGGCATGAAATCGTGCACTCCATCCCGAAAGGCGACGAATGCAATCTTTCAGCGATCTATGCGGGGCTGCACACGGGCACGCATGTGGACGCACCCCTGCACTTTCTTGATAAGGGCGGCTCTGTTGAAGAGCAGCCCCTTTCGAGCTTTATCGGCGAATGCGCGGTGCTCGCCGTGCCCCCCGGGCCTATCACGGCGGATTATGTGGAGCGCAAATTCCCAAGAGCCGAGGAGCGCATCCTGATTAAGGGCGGGGGCAGGGCTTATTTTATGGACAGCGCGGCCATGGAGCTTGCGATGTATAAAACGAAGCTCATCGGCACAGACTCCCTGTCAGTCGGCACTTCGGGCGCGCAAACCGCGGTGCACAGGGCTTTTTTGCGCGAAAACATCGCGATTCTCGAGGGGCTTGTGCTTGAGAATGTTGAGCCGGGGAACTATTTTTTGATGGCGCAGCCGCTGAAAATCGGCGGCGCGGAGGCGGCTTTTTGCCGCGCGGTGCTGATTGCGGACTATATTTTCTGGAGCAGGTAACGGAGCAAAGCTTTTTCAACCATGAGATAAGGAGGTTCTCAAATGGCTTCAATTAAAATGCAGGGCAGGCTGGGCGCGGTGGAAACGGCAAACCGCGTGATGGAAGGTGTGCTTGCGAGCGGCGTCAGCTGCGAGCTGGTTGACAGTGTTGTAAGAAACCTCGGGGGTATCTCGGTTTATATTATGGTTTTTGAGAAATACTATATGCGGGCCTCCAACCGGGCGAGCCTGACGGTCGTGGTGACGGGCGACGCATATTCCTCCTCGGTGGACGCGATCGGCTCGGGCGGCGGGCAGGGCGCTGTTTTTAAATTTTCTTATGGGGCGGAAAACAGCTTTGTCAGCACGGTGGAGCAGGTTTTGACAAGGCTGGGCTTCTCAATCGCATTATAGCGGGCTGGCTTTGGCCGGTAGTCCCGCAGGCATTCAGTAGAGATTATTTAAAAAATTTTTTTGCCGGCGGCGTTGTTTGGTTGCTTTGCACATTGCAAAAGCCGGCTGTTCAGTATACAATTATAGTCGTACCACTTGAAAAGCGGCATAGGATTTGCGAGGATGTTTTTCGCAATGCAAGGCGGACAACACAGCAGTGCGGAAAACAGACCGCAAAGACGGGTCGATTTTCAAGGGGTACGACTATAAAACAAATCAATAAAAGTTTGGCGTCTTTCGGGGCGCCGTTAATACGAAGGAGTATTCATATGAGCGTGTTAAACAAAAAAACGGTTGAAGATCTTGATGTTGCGGGCAAACGGGTTCTTGTGCGCTGCGACTTTAACGTGCCGCTTGACAACGGCGTGATCACCAGCGACAAGCGCATTGTTTCATCTCTTCCCACAATCGAATACCTTGTGAAAAACAACGCAAAGGTGATTCTTTGTTCTCACCTCGGCCGCCCTGTGGCAGGCGAGTTTGACCCCCAGTTCTCCCTTGCCCCGGTTGCGAAGCGCCTGTCTGAGTTGCTTGGCAAAGAGGTAAAAATGGCGGCGGATGTTGTGGGCGAAAGCGCGCGGGCTCTTGCAAACACATTGCAGGAGGGCGATGTGATGCTGCTTGAAAACGTGCGCTTTGAAAAAGGCGAAACAAAAAACAACGAAGAGCTCAGCAAGCAGTTTGCCGCGCTCGCCGATTTATATGTGAACGACGCGTTCGGCTCCGCGCACCGCGCGCACTCCTCCACCACAGGGGTGACAGCGTATCTGCCCAGCGCCTGCGGGTATCTGATCCAAAAAGAAATCAGCTTTATGGGCAGCGCGCTTGAAAACCCGCGCCGCCCGCTTGCCGCCATTCTCGGCGGCGCAAAGGTCTCTGACAAAATCGGCGTGATTGAAAACCTGATTGACAAGGTCGACACCCTGATTATCGGCGGCGGCATGGCATACACCTTTATGGCGGCCATGGGCTATCACATCGGCACGTCCATTTGCGAGAATGACAAAATTGAACTGGCAAAGAGCATGATGGAAAAGGCAAAGGCAAAGGGCGTGAAGTTCCTGCTGCCCGTTGACAATAAAGTGGGCAAGGCCTATGCCGCGGACACAGAGAACATGATTGTGGATTCCAAAGACATGCCCGACGGCTGGATGGGCCTTGACATCGGCCCCGAAACGCAAAAGCTGTTCGCGGACGCGCTTGTGGGCGCGGGCACCGTCATCTGGAACGGGCCGATGGGCGTTTCAGAGTGGGAGAATTTTGCTGCGGGCACCATCGCCGTGGCGACCGCGGTCGCGAACTCCGGCGCGGTTTCCATTATCGGCGGCGGCGACTCGGCGGCGGCGGTGAAAAAGCTCGGCTTCGCCGACAAAATGTCGCACATCTCCACAGGCGGCGGCGCGTCCCTCGAGTTCCTTGAAGGCAAAGAGCTGCCCGGTATCGCTGCGATTAACGAGAAATAAAGGATATTGAAATTGAATGTTTGCGTGCGGGTATTCCTTTCCTTATGAAGGGATGAGGCAGATAAGCCGCCCCACGCAAACTTTGTTATAGAATTGAAAGGACGATCCATGATGAATAAACAACTGCGCAAAGCCGTGATTGCCGGCAACTGGAAGATGAATAAAACCCCTGAGGAAACGTCCGCTTTAATCGCGGAAATTGCCCCTCTCGCAGAAAATGCGGGCTGCGACGTGGTGGTCTGCGTGCCCTATATTGATCTGCACGCGGCGCTTGCCGCAACGGCGGGCACAAACATCCGCGTGGGCGCGCAGAACTGCCACTGGGCAGGGTCCGGCGCGTTCACGGGCGAAGTGAGCGCGGCAATGCTTGCGGGCATGGGCGTGCCCTATGTGATCATCGGCCACTCCGAGCGCCGCAGCCTGTTCGGCGACAGTGACGGCACCGTCGCGAAAAGAACAAGAGCCGCGCTTGACGCGGGGCTGATTGTGATTTTGTGCGTCGGCGAATATATCGAGCAGAGAGAGCTCGGCATCACAAACGAGGTCGTGCGTTTGCAGACAAAGGTCGCGCTGAAAGGCGTGAGCGAAGAGGAGCTTGCGCGCGTCATTATCGCTTATGAGCCCGTGTGGGCCATCGGCACAGGTTTGACGGCGACTCCCGGGCAGGCAAACGAGGTCAATCATGAAATCCGTGTGTTGGTTGAGGAGCTCTATGGCAAAACCGCGGCGGATAAACTGGTCGTGCAGTACGGCGGCTCCATGAACGCCGCGAACGCCGCGGAGCTGCTCGCGCAGGAGGACATCGACGGCGGCCTGATCGGCGGCGCTTCTTTGAAAGCGGCGGATTTCGGCGTGATCGTCAAAGCCGCATCCGTTTAGTGGGCGGTATATAACCATCTATATAACAACATATTCATGTTTCATCATATCTTGATGCAGGGATTCTTGCGTTCTGCATCCCGTAAAGGCCGCCGGGCGTTTTCGGCAGCCGAACTGGCAAGAATTGTAACGAAAGGCGGTGAGCGGCAGGTGTCCCCCTTCGGTGCTGTGCGCCGAAAGCCGGGCAGACTGCCCCTTTTTATGAAAAAACCTGTTGTTTTATGTATTATGGACGGGTTCGGCCACAATCCGGACTCTTATGGCAACGCGATCGCCGCGGCAAAGACCCCACGGCTTGACAAGCTCTTTTCAGAGAATCCGCTGACCTATATCGGCGCTTCGGGCATGGATGTCGGCCTGCCCGACGGGCAAATGGGCAACAGCGAGGTGGGACACACCAACATCGGCGCGGGCCGCGTGGTGTATCAGGAGCTCACAAGGATCACAAAATCCATTGCGGACGGTGATTTTTTTGAAAACGAAGCGCTTGCGGGCGCGATGAAAAACTGCGTTGAGAACAACAAGGCGCTGCATTTGGCCGGGCTTGTGTCCGACGGCGGCGTGCACAGCCACAACACCCATTTATATGCCCTGCTTTCAATGGCAAAGCGGTTTGGCGTGAAGGATGTGTTCATTCACTGCGTGATGGACGGGCGCGACGTGCCCCCCACCTCCGGCAAGGATTTTCTTGCCGGGCTTTATGAGAAAATCAAAGAAACCGGCGTCGGCACGGTTGCCACGGTGATGGGCCGGTATTATTGCATGGATCGTGAAAAAAAGTTTGACCGTGTGGAGAAAGCCTATCTTGCCATGGTGGAAAATAAGGGTGAAGTGTTCGACTGTGGCGTGAAGCTGCTGGAGGGCTCCTATGCCGCCGGCGTGACCGACGAGTTCGTCGTGCCCGCAGCGGCAAAAGACGCAAAACCGGTGCAAAACGGCGACAGCTTCATCTTTTTCAACTTCCGCCCCGACCGCGCCCGTGAGATCACCCGCGCATTCGTGGACGAAGCGTTTGACGGCTTTGTGCGCGAGCCGCTGAAAGACCTGTATTATGTCTGCATGACGCAATATGACGCGACCATGCCGAATGTACGCGTGGCATATCTGCCGCAATCGCTTGCCATGCCACTCGGCGCTGTGTTGAGCGCCCACGGCATGATGCAGCTGCGCATTGCGGAATATACGAAATACGCCCACGTCACCTTCTTCCTCAACGGCGGCGAGGAGACGGTCTATGATGGTGAAGATCGCGTTTTGATTGATTCGCCGAACGTGGCGACTTATGACCTCAAGCCCGAAATGAGCGCTTATGAAGTGACGGACATCGTGGTGGAAAAGGTCAAAAGCGGTTATTATGACGCGATTGTCATCAACTATGCCAACTGCGATATGGTGGGCCACACGGGCGTGTTTGAGGCGGCCGTCGTCGCGGTTGAGGCGGTGGACGCCTGCGTGGGGCGGCTTGCCGACGCGGTGGCCGGGATGGACGGCGTCATGCTCATCACGGCGGACCACGGCAATGCGGACAAAATGTATGAGCCGGACGGCTCCCCTTTCACCGCGCACACCACGAATCCCGTGCCGTTTTGTGTTTACCGCTATGCCTGCGAGCTGCTAGAGGGTGGCCGGCTTTGCGACATTGCGCCCACAATGCTTGCCATCATGAAGCTTGAAAAACCGGCGCAGATGACGGGGCACAGCCTTATAAAATAATATTTGTTGAATTTTGCTTTCTGCGAAAAGCCGGTCAAAACCATTGTATATCAAGCAAAAGCAATGGTTTTGATTGGCTTCGCCATAGTTTAAATTAACCATTTTTTTGACAGCTTTCCTTTATTTATGTGTATTATGGTCAAAAATACTTATCGGTTTCTATTGACAAAAAGATTATTTTGTTATAGAATAACACGTGAAGTAACGCATCTTGTTACTCAAAAATAAAATGGAGGAAATTACTTATGAGTAAAAATTTCAAAAAGATTTTTGCCCTCATGCTTTCAGTTTGCCTGCTGCTTGGCATGACGACCGTTGCTTTTGCGGCTGATGATGAGGAAGACGTCATCATTGCCGCGGGTGATGTCAACAAAGACGGCAAACTCACAGCTGCCGACGCCCGTCTTGCCCTGAGAGTCGCCGCTCAATTGGAGGGTGACCTTGACGCGATTCAGCTCTGGGTCGCAGACGTTGAAGCCGACAACAAAATTACGGCGAATGACGCCCGCACCATCCTGCGCGTTTCCGCGCGTATTGACAGCTTTGACGAGCTGACTTCCTATTATGATGCAAAAGTCATCATCGACGCGATTACGACCGGCCTGAGCGGCTACACAACAGATGAAAAGAATACATATCTTACCGACGTTGTGACTGCCCTTGCCGCGTTTGCAGCGGACTTTGTTGAAGAAGACACGCTTGCCATCATCACCGCGTTCCTCTCAGACGCCGTTGCGACGCTGGGCGACGCTGACTGGACAAACGTTGAAGCCGCCATCGGCCAGATGCTTCCCCCCGTTTTGAAATGGGCCGCCGCCTCTGATGTGGCCGACGTTGCCGCCTTGATCAAAGAAGGCAAATCTTCTAACGAAGTGCTTGCCGCCGTTGCCCCGATGCTTCTCACGGACGAAGCCATTGACGCGGTGCTCGGCGCTCTGAAAGAAGAGGGCTTTATCGGCAGCCTGAAACTTGGCCTTGATCTGCTTGACAAGGCAAACATTCTGGAAGCCGTTTATGAAGCATACGCAGCTCTCCCGGATGCGCTTGAGTTTGATTCTTATGAAGATGCTTATGACGCCCTTGTTGAAGAGCTTGATTATCTTGAGACTGTGAAGTTTGCCGATGAAATCGCGAATTTGGATGCATGGATTGCTGAAGAAATCGACAACGTGACAGCGGCCCAGATCAGGGACTTCATCGTTGCGCTTCTTGCCAATGAGCCTGTCGTGGAAGAACCCGAAGAGCCTGAAGAACCCGAACTCACATCTGCTGAAATTATTATTGCCGGTATCACTGATGGCCTTGCCGGTTATACTGTGGCGCAGAAAAACCTCTATTTGGTTGATGTCATCGGCAGCGTAGAAGAATATATTTCTTCGAGAAACTATCTTGACGCAGAAACGCTTGCCCTTATTTCCGGTTTTTTGAAAGATACCGCGAATCAACTTGGTGAGATTGACTGGGTCAATGTGAACAATATCATTGAGACCGTTCTGCCCGCAATTCTTGATTGGGCTGCGGACGAAGACGTGGATGCTATCGCCGCCATGGTCGGCGAGAAATCTTCTGGTGAGATTCTTAATGTTGTGATCGACATGCTTCTTACTGACGAAGTGCTTGACATTGTTCTTGATGAGTTAGCAAACGGCGATATCGTCGCGACAGTGAAAACCGTGCTCGCTATTCTTGACCAGGCAGGTATTCTTGAGGCTGTTTATGATGCATATGCTGCTTTGCCCGACGCTTTGACATTCGAGGACTATGGTGCGGCCTATGACGAGCTTCTTGAAAAAATTGATTATCTTGCGGGGCAGTATGCAAGCAATATTGACGACGTCGAGGCTTTCCTTGTTAATAAAATTTCAACAATTGACAAAGAGGCTGCAAAAGATATCTTTATTTCTTCTTTGAAAGACATCCTTGCAAACTAAGCAACCTGAAACAATTACCGCAGGAACCACCCGGAAACGGGTGGTTCTTTTTTGCAAACAACGAACCCCCCGCGAAATTTTCACAGGGGGTTCGTAGATTCAAAATTCAATTGTTTGTGGATACTAACCGACAAAGGCTTTCGCAACTCTCGCCGCCGTGGCCGCGTCCGCGCTGTATGCGTCCGCGCCGATTTCGTCGGCGAACGCCTGCGTGATGGGAGCGCCCCCCACCATCACCTTCACACTGCCGCGCACGCCCTTCTCTGAAAGCAGGTCAATGACGTTCTTCATTTTGCCCATGGTTGTGGTGAGCAGGGCCGAAAGCGCGATCACCTGCACGTTTTCTGAAATTGCCGTTTCCACAATTTTGGCCGCGGGGACGTCGACGCCCAGGTCAATCACGTTAAAGCCCGCGCCGATGAACATCATTTTCACAAGGTTTTTGCCGATGTCGTGCAAGTCGCCCTCAACGGTGCAGATGATGGCCCTCGCCTGCTCTTTGTCCGCGCCGGAGGCTTCGATCAATGGCTTGACGATATCCAGCCCGCGGTTCAGCGCCCGCGCCGAAATAAGAACCTGCGGAATATAAATCTCATTTTTTGAAAACCGTTCCCCCACGGATTCCATGCCTGAAAGCAAGGCGGACAAAACCTCGTTCACGTCCGCGCCCTCTTCCACCGCGGCGGTCGTCAGCGCCGCCGCGCCGTTCGCGTTACCGGTTTCAACACTTTTTGTAATCTCTGCAAGATTGGCCATAATCATTGCTCCTTTATGCAAAATGTGAAGGGGTCTTTTCTTTTTCGCTTCCATTGTAATATATATGGAAACGAAAAGCAATGAGAAATCGGCAAAATTTCATGTTGCTATTTTTGAGCAAAATCAGTACAATAGATTCGATTGCTATAAAAAGAAGTAAACGACGAAAGACAATGCGGACAGGGTCCGCTTTGCTTAAAAACGGGGGAAAGATAATGGCGAATGATAATCCGAGCCTGCTGATGTGGCGACCGAACGCGGCGGTTGAAGAGTACACTCTGCCGAACGGGTATCAAATCCGTGCGATGCGCCGGGGCGAAGAGTCTGCATGGTGCGCCTGCATGCTGCATGATATGGGGGTGGAAGAACTCTCCTGTGAGCAGTTTATAAAAAAAATGGGTAATGAAAGTGTGCGCGAAGGATATATTTATATGGTCGCAAATGAGCGGGACGAGCCTGTGGCGACGGCCACCGCGCAGATCAAGGGTGAGAATGACCCGTGGCTGCACATGGTTTCCGTGAAGCCCACAGAACGGGGCAAAAAGCTTGCCAAGCCTCTGGTCGCGGCGGTGCTGCGGCGGCACATGGAGGAGGGGCGCGACGGCTGTTATCTCTTCACGCAGGAATACCGCACCGCGGCCGTGAAGCTGTATTTGGACTTGGGCTTTTTGCCGGTTATGAACCACCCGTCTTATCGTGTGAAGTTTGAGCAGCTTGCGTTCGATTACGGACTGCCGGCGATAAAATGTCTGGATGAGAACCGCCGGCCCTGTGAAGACATCCTGCCCAAAGACCACGCCCTTGTCTTTGGCAACAATTAACGAAAAGGAAGCGAATGCTATGGAATACCAATTTTCTGACAGAATATCGGCCCTCAAGCCCTCTGCCATCAGAGAGATTCTGAAGGTCACCTCAAACCCGGATGTGATTCCCTTTGCCGCGGGAAACCCAGCACCCGAGGCCTTTCCGCTGGACGCGGTGCGTGAAATATCGCAAAAGCTGCTGGCTGAAAACCCGATTCTCGCGCTGCAATATTCCGTCACCGAGGGGTATGCCCCGTTGAAACAGGCTGTGCTTGCCGACATGAAGCGGCGTTATACTATCGGCAGGGAGTTTGATGAGATCATCATTACATCAGGCGCGCAGCAAGTGATGGACTTGGCCGCAAAGGTGCTGTGCAACGAAGGGGATGTGATCGTTTGCGAGTCTCCCTCATTCATTGGTTCACTGAATTCATTCCGCGCATACAAGGCCATCCTGAAAGGCGTTGAGATGGAAAGCGACGGCATGAACCTTGAAAAGCTTGAGGAAACGCTGAAAACAGAGAAGAACGTGCGCTTCATTTATACGATTCCAAACTTTCAAAACCCGTCGGGCGTCACAATGTCGCTCGAAAAGCGCAAAAAACTGTATGCGCTGGCAAAGCGGTACGGTGTGCTGATCGTGGAGGACAACCCCTATGGCGAAACGCGCGTGGCGGGCGAGAATGTGCCCGCGATCAAAAGCTTTGACGAGGACGGCATTGTGATCTATGCCGGCTCGTTCTCAAAAATCCTCGCGCCGGGTCTGCGCGTCGGGTTCGCGATTGCGCCGCGGGAGATTGTTGCGAAAATGACCGTGGGCAAGCAGGGCTCGGATGTGCACACGCCGATTTTTAACCAGCTGCTTGTGTATGAGTGGATGACGAATTATGATTTTCTCGCCCACATCAAAAAAATCCAGGACGTCTACCGCAGCAGGCTTAACCTGATGTGCGATATGATCGACAGCGAGCTTGGCGGCTTTTTCAACTACAAAAAGCCGGAGGGCGGGCTGTTCATCTGGGGCGAATTGCCTGAAAGCGTTCCCATGCTCGAGTTCGTGAAAGAGGCGGCGGCGCGCAAGGTGGCCGTGGTGCCCGGGATCGCGTTCATGATCAATGCGGACGACCGGACAAACTGTATTCGCCTGAATTTTTCAACACCCACAGACGAGGCGATGGTCAAGGGAATGAAGATTCTGGGTGAGCTGAAAAAAGAGTATTAACGGTGGCGGTGCGGGTATTTGGCAGCGCCGCGGGAGGATGATGGTTGTGCCGGAAGTGCTTGAAGCGGTAATGCTCATTTGCTTTGGCGTGTCTTGGCCCGTTTCGGTTTATAAATCATGGAAGTCGGGCAGCACGGGCGGAAAAAGCCTGTTGTTTTTGCTGTTGATCGATTTTGGCTATGTGGCCGGGCTTGCGGGCAAAATTCTGTTTCGCCCGAGTCCGGTGATTGTTGTGTATTGCATCAATCTTGTTTTTGTCATAACGGATATTGTTTTATTTCTCAGAAACAGAAGGCGGGAAACTGTCCGCGCGGCGCAGCCCGCGACTTCTCATTCGGAATCTGCGAATTGACAATTTTGTTTGTGTGTATTACAATGAAATAAACTTAAAATGAAAGGGCGGTGTTCGGCACCGTGGCTTGAGGTGCTTCTGCTTATGAAAGAAAATATAAAAATGAGGAAATTTCTTGCGCTTGTGTGTGCTTTTTTGTTTTTGCTGCCGGTTTTAAGCGCCTGCGGTAAACTGACTGAGGGCGACGGCACAGGCGGCGAGGGTGAAAGTACAACGCTCGAACAGGGTCCGGAGGTGGATTTGGACGGGGAGTCCCCCGTTGCTCTGCTTGACCGTGGGGCAACGCCCCTTGTTGAAGTCGGCCCCTTCAAAATCAGCGCTGAATTCATCAAAACCTATCTCAAATGGTATATCATTCATAATGGGGCTACTATCACTGAGCGGGCGGCCGCTTATGAGATTGCCGCGCTGTATTATGCCGAAAGAGGCCTTGCGGGAACAGACCAGGCGCTGACAAAGGAAACGGTGCAGGCCCTTTTGGACGAGCAGGAGGCGGATTTTGCCGCAAACAAAGAGGATAATGAATTTTATTGCGAAAAGCTTGGGCTGACAAAACAGGAGTTCATGGATTTTGCCGCAATCGGCGAGGTGCAGTCGCTTCTGAACGCCCGCTTTTCGGGCAAGATTTATGCTATGATGGAGCAGAGCTATCAAAGCAAGCACAACGGCGAAGGCTCGGCGGCGGACATCTCCGCTTATTACCCGGAATATCTGCAGATTTTTGTGCGGCGGCTGGAGTTCAAAGAGCTTGACGCAAACGGGCTGGAATCCATCCGCAAGGATATCGAGGCTTGGGTCGATTCGAAAATTGAGGGATAAAAAGAGCACCTGCGGAGCCGCGAAGACTTTGCGGCTCCTTTTTTGTTTGTTTTTTGGTGGACAGTGATTTTTATTCACGGGCTTGACGGCGATTTTTTCAGCCAAAAGCATGATTTGGACAACTTTTATTGTACAGTATCCCTATGAATTTTTGTGAATATTTTGTACTTATTGGTTAAAACATAGAATTTTTGATTTTTTGTGAATTTGCAGTGTTCAATTTGTAAAAAATGCTTGCAATGCCATTGTTTCTATGGTATTATTTTCGAGCACGTTTGAAAAAGGGGTGTTTTTGCGCTTTTTTAGAAAGAAAGCAGGCAAAACATGCTGTTTTTCAGGTGTTGCATGGCGTTGATGCGAAAGGTGGCCAAACCCGTTCATCGAGCGGGGTTTGGGGAATTTTCGCGGAGTATGTCCGATTCAGAAACCGGGCGAAAAAAAGAGAACATGATGGGATTTGCGCAAAAAAGATGGTTTTTGCGCGCGCAACGTCCATGTTCTGTGCTGTTTTGCGTGCCGGGGTGTGCGGGGTGAATGCCTGCTTCCCGCTTTTTTAATGAAAAGCTGAAAACACCCGGGCGTGTGTGTAGAAAATTTGAAAAAACAGCATATTTTGTGTGCCCGCCATTTTTAAGAGGTGTGCTTGAAAAAGAGTTTTCAAGAGAGGGGTTCATCTTGTGACGGCTGTGGTGTTTTCGCCCGCCGAAGCAAAAAACTCCTGCCTCACAGAGAAAGGATGGCCTATCGTATGGCAGTTAAAGACAAAATCAGAATCAGGATCAAGGGTTATGATCACAGCCTGGTCGACAAAGCGGCCGAAAAGATCGTTGAAACGGCAAAGCGCACAGGCGCACAGGTTTCCGGCCCCGTGCCGCTTCCCACAGAAAAGGAAGTCGTTACGGTGCTTCGTGCTGTTCACAAGTACAAGGATTCCCGTGAGCAGTTTGAGCAGAGAACGCACAAAAGGCTGATCGACATTCTCAGGCCCTCGAACAAAACCGTTGAGGCCCTGACAGGCCTTGAATTGCCCGCCGGTGTTGATATCGAAATCAAGATCTGATTTTTGATATCTTTCATATATATAATCCAATATATGTATGCATCGCAGGTCATGTTGGCGCACCCTCAAGGCTGCGGCCAACCAATAATCTGACAGGAGGAAAACAGCATGCAAAAAGCAATCATCGGAAAGAAAATCGGTATGACGCAGATTTTCGATGAAAAGGGAAAAATGATTCCCGTCACCGTCGTTGAAGCCGGGCCCTGCTCGGTCATTCAGAAAAAGACGGTTGAAACCGACGGCTACGCATCCATTCAGGTCGGTTTCGGCGATGTGAAAATTCAGAGAGTCGGCAAGCCTCTGAAGGGTCACTTCGACAAGGCGCAGGCCGCGCCGAAAAAGGTTCTTCGCGAATTCAGGCTTGAGGATACTGACGCGCACAGCGTGGGCGACATTCTCAAGGCGGACGTGTTCGCGGTCGGCGACAGGGTGGACGTCGTCGGCACAAGCAAGGGTAAAGGCACTGCGGGCGTTATCAAAAGGTGGAACTTCTCACGCCTGAAAGAAACACACGGTTCCGGCCCTGTCGCAAGGCACGGCGGTTCTATCGGCGCCTGTTCCGACCCTTCAAAGGTCTTTAAGGGCAAGAAGATGTCCGGCCGTCTGGGCGCTGAGCGTGTGACCGTTCAGAATCTTGACATTGTAAAAGTTGACGTTGAAAACAACCTGATAGCCATTAAGGGCGCCATTCCCGGCCCCAAGGGCGGCATCGTTGTTCTCGCCGATACCGTAAAAAAAGCGTAAGGAGGAAAGATGAATGCCTAACGTAGCAGTATTCAATATGACAGGCGAGAAGGTTTCTGAGATCGCGCTCAACGACGATATCTTCGCGATTGAGCCCCATAAATCGGCAATGCATCTCGTGGTCGTAAATTATCTTGCAAACCAGCGTCAGGGAACCCAGTCTACCCTCACACGCGCTGAAGTAAGCGGCGGCGGCAAAAAGCCGTGGCGGCAAAAGGGAACCGGCCGGGCAAGACAAGGCTCGACCCGTTCACCCCAGTGGTATCACGGCGGCATTTCGCACGGCCCCAAGCCCCGTGAATACGGTTTTTCGATTAATAAAAAGGTCAGAAGGCTCGCCATGAAGTCCGCCCTTTCCGCGAAGGCGCAGGGCGACGAGTTGGTGGTGCTTGACGCGCTGACCCTTTCTGAGATTAAAACGAAGGAAGTCGTGAGGGTTCTTGCCGCGCTCAAGGCCGGCAAAAAAGCTTTGATCGTACTTCCCGAAAAAGATGACGTTGTGCTCCGCAGCGCCCGCAATATCGCAGGCGTGAAAACAGCCACGGTAAACACGCTGAATGTTTATGACATTCTAAACTGTGACACCCTTGTGGTTCTGCAGGATGCGGTGGCGAAGATCGAGGAGGTTTATGCATCATGAGTAAGGCAGCGCAGGATATCGTCCTCCGTCCCATCATCTCCGAGGAGTCCATGCTCGGTTCCGCTTTCAAGAAATACACCTTTGAGGTTGCCAAGGACGCAAACAAGATCGAAATCGCGAGAGCGGTTGAGAAGCTGTTCGGCGTGCGTGTCGCAAAAGTCAACACCATGAACGTGCGCGGGCACCTGCGCCGCTACGGCCGTCACGAGGGCTATCTGCCCTCATGGAAAAAAGCGGTCGTGACGCTGACAGACGGCTCAAAGACCATCGAGTTCTTCGACGGATTGCTGTAAGCGAAGCTTTCGATCCGTCACAGTCTTGGGATATGGTAAACAAAACACAATAACATCAGACTTTATCCGGTGATGTAAGGACGCAATCCATCCGCTAAGCCGGGTAAAAGGAAGGAATGGATTAATAATGGCTATTAAGATCTACAAGCCGACGACAAACGCGAGAAGAAACATGTCGGTCACGGATTATTCCAACCTGTCAAAGGTCGCCCCGGAAAGAAGCCTTCTTGAACCCATGAACAAGAACTCCGGGCGCAACAGCTATGGCAGGATCACCGTTCGCCACCGCGGCGGCGGCAACAGAAGAAAATACCGCGTTATTGATTTTAAGAGAAACAAGTTTGACGTTCCGGCGGAGGTCAAAACGATCGAGTATGACCCCAACCGCACCGCAAACATCGCTCTGGTCGAATATTCGGACGGCGTGAAGAGCTACATCCTCGCTCCCGCAGGCTTGAAGGTGGGCGACACGGTTGTTGCCGGCCCCGCTGCGGACATCAAGCCCGGCAACGCGCTGCCGCTTGTGAATATCCCCACGGGTACGTTTATCCACAACGTGGAGCTTTATCCCGGCAGAGGCGGCCAGATGGCGCGCGCGGCAGGCAACGCCGCACAGCTGATGGCGAAGGAAGGCTCTTTTGCCCTTCTGCGCCTGCCCTCGGGCGAGCTGCGCAACGTTTCCGCCAGCTGCATGGCGACAGTCGGCCAGGTCGGCAACGTCGACCATGAAAACGTGAAAATCGGTAAAGCGGGCAGAACCCGCCACATGGGCATCCGTCCCACGGTCCGCGGCTCTGTCATGAACCCCTGCGACCACCCCCACGGCGGCGGCGAGGGCAAGTCCCCCATCGGCCGTCCCGGCCCTGTTACCCCTTGGGGCAAACCGGCCCTCGGCCTGAAAACCAGAAAACACCACAAGCGTTCCGATAAGCTTATCGTAAAACGCCGTAACGACAAGTAAGTCAGGAAAGGAGTAATTGAAATGGGCAGAAGTGTTAAAAAAGGTCCGTTTGTACAGCCTAAGCTTCTCAAAAGGGTGCAAGAGATGAACGACGCCGGCAAAAAGCAAGTTCTCAAAACCTGGAGCCGTGCTTCAACGATCTTTCCGGACTTTGTCGGCCACACCTTCGCCGTGCATGACGGGAAAAAGCATGTTCCCGTTTATGTGACGGAGGATATGGTTGGCCATAAACTGGGTGAGTTTGCCCCCACAAGGACGTTCAGAGGCCATGCGGGTTCCAAAACATCCAACTCGAAAAAATAACCGGTCGAAAGGAGTGTAATTTATGAGAGCAACGGCAAAAGCGACCTTTGTTAGGATCGCTCCCCGTAAGGTCGGCATCGTGCTGGACCTTATTCGCAATAAACCTGTCGATGAAGCTATGGCGATTCTCAAATTCACGCCCAAGGCCGCGTGTGAGCCGCTTCAAAAGCTTTTGAAATCCGCGATCGCAAACGCGGAAAACAATAACGATATGGACACCTCCCGGCTTTATGTTGCGGAATGCACCGTCAGCCAGGGGCCCACATTAAAACGAATCAGACCGACCGCAAAGGGCCGTGCGTACAGGATCAACAAGAAAACCTCGCACATCAACATTGCGCTCGAAGAAACTGAGTAAGCGGGAAGGAGGAATAATCAAATGGGTCAAAAAATTAATCCAACCGGTTTAAGAATTGGTGTTATCAAAGACTGGGAGTCCCGCTGGTATGCAGACAAAGGCAGCTTCGGTGAGAACCTTGTGGCAGACTATAAAGTCCGTGAATATCTTCTTGAAACTTTGGCGTCCGCGGGCGTGCCGAAAATTGAAATTGAACGCGACCCCAAAAGGGTGCGCATCAATATTCACTGCGAAAAGCCCGGCATGGTTATCGGCCGCGGCGGTTCGGAGATTGAAAAGCTGAAGAAAACATGCAAGGATATGCTCGGCGGCGACAAGGACGTATTTATCAATATTATTGAGATCAAGCAGCCCGATTTGAACGCGCAGCTGGTTGCGCAGAACATCGCGGCACAGCTCGAGCGCCGTATTTCTTTCAGGAGGGCGCTCAAGCAGTCCATCGGCAGGACGATGCGTCTTGGCGCGAAGGGCATCAAAACACAGGTCAGCGGCCGTCTGGGCGGCGCTGAGATCGCCCGCACCGAGCATTATCATGAGGGCACCATCCCGTTGCAGACCATCCGCGCCGACATCGACTACGGTTTTGCCGAGGCAAAAACGACCTACGGCCGCATCGGCGTCAAGGTCTGGATCTACAGGGGCGAGGTTCTGCATGAAGCAAGGAACAGCGGCAGCAGCAGGAGAAGGGAGAGGGCTAAATAATGTTATTACCAAAGCGCGTGAAATACCGCAGAGTGCACAGAGGCCGCCTGACAGGCAAGGCCACGCGCGGCAACAAGGTTTCCTATGGTGACTTTGGTCTGGTAGCCCTTGAGCCCGCTTGGATTACATCAAACCAGATAGAGGCTGCCCGTATCGCGATGACCCGTTACATCAAGCGCGGCGGTCAGGTTTGGATCAAAATTTTCCCCGACAAGCCCATCACCGAAAAACCTGCTGAAACCCGCATGGGTTCCGGTAAAGGTTCACCGGAATATTGGGTTGCGGTTGTGAAGCCCGGCAGGGTGATGTTTGAAATCAAGGGTGTCGATGAAGAGACAGCCCGCGAAGCCATGCGTCTTGCCGCGAACAAATTGCCCATTAAGTGCAAGTTTGTAACGAAGGATGAACAGGGTGGTGAGCAGTCATGAAAGCCATTGAAATCAGAAAAATGTCCAAAGAAGAGTTGGATAAGCGCCTCTCTGAGTTGAAGGACGAGCTTTTCAAGCTGCGCTTCCAACAGACCATCAACCAGCTCGACAACCCAATGCGAATCAGTGCCGTTAAAAAAGATATCGCCAGAATCAAAACCGTTCAGCGCGATATTGAACTCCACGGCGCCGAAAGCTAAGGAAAGGGAGGCAGCACGAGATGAGTGACAGAAACCTTAGAAAAGAGCGCGTGGGCGTTGTTACGAGCGACAAAATGGATAAAACCGTCGTCGTGTCGGTGAAAGATAAGGTCAAACACCCGCTTTATAAAAAGATCATCAACAGAACCATCAAGCTCAAGGCGCATGACGAAAAGAACGAGTGTGGAATCGGCGACCGCGTGCTTGTGATGGAAACCCGCCCCATTTCAAAAGACAAGAGATGGCGTGTAGTTGAAATTATAGAAAAAGCTAAGTAAGGAGGCAGAAAACCGTGGTACAGCAACAAACTTTGCTGAAGGTGGCTGACAACACCGGTGCCAAAGAAATTATGTGCATCCGCGTGCTCGGCGGCTCAGGCAGAAAGTATGCTAATATCGGCGATGTTATCGTTGCCTCAGTCAAAAAGGCTACACCCGGCGGCGTTGTGAAAAAGGGCGACGTTGTGAAGGCGGTTGTCGTTCGCACCGCCAAAGGTGTTCACCGTGACGACGGCACATACATCCGTTTCGATGAAAATGCAGCAGTCATAATTAAAGAAGATAAAAATCCCAGAGGCACACGTATTTTTGGGCCGGTGGCAAGAGAGCTTCGCGAGAAAGATTATCTCAAGATCCTCAGTCTTGCTCCCGAAGTGCTGTGAGGGGGTAGCGAGAATGAGTAATAAAGTGCATGTAAAAACCGGCGACACCGTTATGGTGATCAACGGCAAGGACCGCGGCAAGAAGGGCAAGGTTGTTCAGGTCAGCCCCGCCGAAGATAAGGTCATCGTAGAAGGCGTAAACATCGTTACCAAACACGTCAAGCCCAAAAAAATGGGTGAGCCCGGCGGCATCATCAAAGCGGAGAGCGCTTTGTATGCTTCCAAGGTCCAGCTTGTCTGCCCGAAGTGCGGCAAGGCCACGAGAGTGGGCCACGCCGTGAACGGCAAGGGCAGAAACGTGCGTGTTTGCAAAAAGGCCGGCTGCGGCCATGAGTTTGAATAAGGAAGGAGACAACGATAAATGGCAAGGCTGAAAGACTTATATAAGAATGACGTTGCTCCCGCACTTATGAAGAAATTCAATTATAAGAGCGTCATGCAGATTCCGAAGATTGAGAAGATTGTTGTCAATGTCGGCTGCGGCGAAGCGAGAGATAACGCAAAGGTGTTGGACGCGGTCGTGTCCGACGTCTCGCAAATCACAGGGCAGAAGCCCATCATCTGCAACGCGAAAAAATCCGTTGCGAACTTCAAACTCCGTGAGGGCATGCCCAACGGCGTAAAGGTCACACTGCGCGGCGAGAGGATGTATGAATTCCTTGACCGTTTCTTCAATTTGGCATTGCCCCGCGTGCGTGACTTCCGCGGCATCAACCCCAACTCTTTCGACGGCAGAGGCAACTATTCTCTGGGCGTGAAAGAGCAGCTGATTTTTCCGGAAATTGATTATGATAAGATCGACAAGGTGCGCGGTATGGACATCTGTATCGTGACCACCGCACAAAACGACGAAGAGGCCCGAGAGCTGTTGGCTTTGATGGGCGCTCCGTTTGCAGGATAGGAGGCAGATTATGGCAAAAACATCAATGAAGGTTCGGCAGGCACGCCCCGCCAAATATTCAACGAGAGCATATAACCGCTGCAAAATCTGCGGAAGGCCCCATGCCTATCTGCGCAAATACGGAGTTTGCCGCATATGCTTCCGTGAGCTTGCCCATGCGGGCCAGATTCCCGGCGTAAAGAAATCAAGCTGGTAAATAGCTTGTGTCATAAGCGGCGTAATGCGCCGCAGACACTAAGGAGGTTGACGAAATGCAAATTACAGATGCCATCGCTGATATGCTTACAAGAATTCGTAACGCCAGTTCCGCTAAGCATGACACAGTGAGCATTCCCGCTTCTAACATCAAGAAGGCTATTGCCCAGATTTTGGTCGATGAAGGATATGTGAAGAACTTCAAAGTCATTGACGACGGCAAGCAGGGAATGATTGAAGTCGCGCTCAAATACGGTGCGAACAAGAGCCCGGTTATTATGGGATTGCGCAGAGTTTCAAAACCCGGCCTGCGTATTTATACAAACTGTGAGGATATGCCCCGCGTCATGAAAGGCCTCGGCATCGCGATCCTCTCCACATCCAAGGGTATCATGACGGATAAGGACGCACGCAAGCAGAACATCGGCGGCGAAGTCCTTGCCTTTGTCTGGTAAGGAGGTAAAAAGGAATGTCACGAATCGGCAGAAAGCCCATCGCCGTTCCGGCAGGCGTTGATGTGAGCATCAATGGCACTGAAATTACCGTAAAAGGCGCCAAAGGCACGCTTACCGGAACGTATCACAGCAACATGAGCGTCGAGCTGAGTGACGGTGTCATCACCGTTGCCCGCCCCGACGATAAAAAAGAGAACAGATCCCTGCACGGCCTGACCCGTTCCCTGATCGCCAATATGGTGGAAGGCGTCAGCATCGGCTTTAAAAAGAGCCTTGAAATCAACGGCGTCGGTTACCGTGCCGCGCTTTCAGGCAAGGCCTTGAACCTCACCGTGGGGTATTCCCACCCGGTTTTGATGGATCCGCCCGAGGGCATCGTTATCGAAGTTCCCGCCCCCAACAGAATCACCATCTCAGGCCCCGACAAGCAGCAGGTCGGCCAGTTCGCGGCGGAAGTCCGCGGCGTGCGCCCGCCGGAACCCTATAAGGGCAAGGGAATCAAATACGCACAAGAGGTTATCCGCCGCAAGGAAGGCAAGAAGTCCGGTAAGGGCAAGTAAGGAGTGAATGTAGATGGTAAATAAACCAGACAGCAATAAGGCAAGGCTTCACCGCCATAAACGCGTTCGCGGCAAGATCTCCGGCACCGCCGAATGCCCCCGCCTGAATGTTTTCCGCTCCGCAAAACACATCTATGCGCAGATCATTGACGATGTCGCGGGTGTGACGCTTGCTTCGGCTTCCACAGTCGAAAAAGAGTTTACGGAGTACGGCGGAAACAAAGACGCAGCCCATACGGTGGGCAAACTGTTGGCAGAACGCGCGGCGGAAAAGAGCATTACAACCGTAGTGTTTGACCGCGGCGGTTATATCTATCACGGCCGTGTGCAGAGCTTGGCCGAAGGCGCCCGCGAGGGCGGCCTCAAGTTCTAAGGAAAGGGAGGATATACTTTTGGCTAGGTATGAAACACCACAGGAAAAGCAGGAATTTCAGGAAAGAGTAGTATCCATCAACCGCGTTGCAAAAACCGTTAAGGGCGGCCGTATCTTTAAATTTTCCGCAATCGTCGTCGTCGGCGACGGTGAGGGAACCATCGGTTTCGGCCTCGGCAAATCCGGCGAGGTTCCGGACGCCATTCGCAAAGGCATTGAGGATGCTAAGAAGAATTTAACCAAGGTCGCTTTAAAAGGAACGACCATTCCCCACGAAGTGATCGGCAAATACGGCGCCGGCGTCGTGCTTTTGAAGCCCGCCGCCCCCGGTACCGGCGTTATCGCCGGCGGCGCGGTGCGCGCGGTTGTTGAAACTGTCGGCATCAAAGATATTCGTACAAAGGCGCTTCGCTCCAATAACCCCTGCAATGTTGTCCGCGCGACCTTAAACGGGCTTTCACAGCTTCGCAATGTGCAGGAAGTTGCCGCAACAAGGGGCAAATCAGAGAAAGAAATTTTAGGATAAGGAGGTCGGGTAACATGGCAGATATTAAGGTCACTCTCAAAAAAAGCCTGATCGGCAGCAAAAAAGACCAAATCGCTACAGTCTATTCGCTCGGTCTTCACAAAATTGGGGACAGTGCTATCCAGCCTGACAACCCGCAGACACGCGGCAAGGTGAACAAAGTCGGTCACCTGCTTTGTGTCGAAGAAGCTTAAGAAGGAGGATGGCAGAATGAAATTGCACGACTTATCCCCCGCCGCCGGCTCCAAAAAAGATGTCAAGCGCATCGGCCGCGGCCCCGCCTCCGGCCAGGGCAAAACCGCCGGCAAGGGCCACAAGGGTCAAAAGGCGCGTGCGGGCCGCGGCCCGCGCATCGGCTTCGAAGGCGGCCAGATGCCTCTCCAGAGGCGTGTGCCGAAAAGAGGTTTCAACAATATCTTTGCGAAAGAGATCGCAATCGTGAATATTGCGGGGTTGGAAGAGCGCTTCAGCGACGGCGACGTGGTTGACGCAACCGCTCTGATTGAAAAAGGCCTGATCAAGAAAACTCTTGACGGCGTTAAGGTTTTGGCTCACGGTGAATTAACAAAAAAGCTCACTGTTCGGGTAAATGCTTATTCTGATGCGGCGAAAGCAAAAATTGAGTCCGCCGGCGGCACCGCAGAAATTGTCTAAGCGCAAGGAACACACGCGTAGCGTGTGCAAAAAATCACATCTATCTGTTTCGGTGCTGCCGAAATTTGGAAGGAGCGTGTGAGTCAAAATGTTTCAAACAATTATCAATGCATGGAAAGTTGCTGATTTGCGCAAAAAAATTCTTTTCACCGCGCTGATTCTTTTAATCTTCAGAATCGGCTCTGCGATTCCTGTTCCGTTCATCAATATTACTGACGGCATCATTTCCGCAAGCGAATCAAGCGCCTCGTTTTTGAACTATCTGGCCCTGATGGCCGGTGAAGCGTTCAACTACGGAACCTTGTTTGCGATGTCCGTTACTCCCTACATTAACGCCTCCATCATCATTCAGCTCCTGACGGTCGCGATTCCCGCATTGGAACGCCTTTCAAAAGAGGGCGAGGAAGGCCGCAAGAAGATCAACAAGATCACGCGGTATTTTTCCCTTGCGCTCGCGGCATTGCAGAGCACGGCATACTTCGTGTATTTGCGCAGCAGGGATTTCCTGACGTTGAGCGCGGACGGCACCGCATATACCGGTTTTTGGCTGGTCTTCCAGGCCGTGGTTGTTATCTTCGTGTTAACTGCCGGCACGGCGCTTGTGATGTGGCTGGGTGAGCAGATCAACGATAAGGGCATCGGCAACGGTATCTCAATGATTCTGTTTGCCGGCATTCTTTCGAGGATTCCCGCAACGGTTAGTGCGCTTTATGAAAACATGAATCAGGGCGGCGCGTATTTTGTGCTTGTTCCGATTGCGGCTGTTTCTTTGCTGTTGATGGTCGTGTTTATTGTGTGGATGGACAATGCCGAGCACCGCATTCCGGTGCAGTACGCAAAACGCGTTGTCGGCCGCAAGATGTATGGCGGGCAAAGCTCTCATATTCCGCTGAAGGTGAATATGTCCGGTGTGCTCCCCGTTATTTTTGCAGGCTCGATTCTTTCGCTTCCCCCCACGATTGAGATGTTTGTGAAACCGGCAACTGATTGGCCGGCCGACTCTTTCTGGGGTATGTTCTTCGGTTGGTTCCAGTCTACACATTGGGTATATGCAATTATCTACTTCATTTTAATCATTTTCTTTGCTTATTTCTATTCGGCGATTCAATACAACCCGATTGAGATGGCGAACAACATCCGCAAAAACAGCGGCGCGATCCCGGGCATCCGCCCCGGCAAGCCCACCAGTGATTATATCATGAAGGTCATGTCAAAAATCACGCTGCTCGGCGCGCTTTTGCTGAGCGTTATCGCCCTGTTCCCCATTATTTTCGGCTTGATCGCAAACGCACTCGAAAGACCGGTGGGCGGCTTGTCTATCGGCGGCACCTCCATCATCATTATGGTCGGTGTTGCGCTTGAGACGGTCCGTCAGCTGGAAAGCCAGATGATGATGCGGCACTACAAAGGATTCTTAGATTAAAATGGATCCTTCAGGATTCTTAGACTAAAGCATGAATCCTGCTGAATGCCTCAATCATGAATGGAGTGTCATATTTGAATTTGATTTTTCTTGGCGCCCCGGGCGCCGGCAAGGGTACGCAGGCCGAGATTGTGAGTGAAAAATATCGCATTCCGGCGGTGTCCACGGGCAACATCATCCGCGAGGCCCTGAAAAACGGCACGCCCACGGGCCTGCAGGCAAAAGCCTACATCGACGCGGGCAAGCTTGTTCCCGACGATGTGGTGATCGCCATCATCAAGGAGCGCCTTGCCGCGGATGACTGCAAAAACGGTTTCATTCTCGACGGATTCCCGCGCACCATTCCTCAGGCCGAGGCGCTTGACGAAATGGGCGTTCCGATCGACAAGGTCGTCAACATTTTTGTTGCGGACGACCGGATCGTCAAGCGGATGTCCGGCAGGCGGGTTTGCTCCGCTTGCGGCAACTCCTATCACCTTGACTATAAAAGGCCCAAGGTTGAGGGTGTTTGCGACGCCTGCGGCAGTGCGCTTGTGCAGAGGAAGGACGACGCGCCCGAAACGGTTTCGGAGCGTTTGCGCGTCTATCACGAAGAAACCCAGCCCCTTGAGGATTACTACGGGAAGAAAGGCAAGCTTCTTGTGGTGCAGGGTCAGGAAAAGGTGGAGGACACCACCGCCCTGACACTGAACATTTTGGAGGATAACGCATGATTGTGCTCAAAACACGCCGCGAGATTGATCTCATGCGTGAAGCAGGCCGCATTGCGGCCCGAGCATTAAAGCTTGCCGGGGAGGCTGTTGCTCCGGGGGTGACCACCGCAGAGATTGATGCGCTGGCCCGGAGGTATATTGAAAAACAGGGCGCTGTGCCCTCATTCCTAAATTATAACGGTTTTCCCGCGGCGGCATGTATATCCATAAATCATGAGGTAATTCATGGAATCCCCTCCCGAAACCGCGTGATTGCGGAAGGCGACCTGGTCAGCATTGACCTTGGCGCCACGCTCGGTGGCTTCGTTGGCGACAATGCCGCGACCTTTATGGCCGGTAAGGTTAGCGAACAGGCTGAAAAGCTGTGCAAAACAACGCAGGAATCGCTGGTTGCGGGTTTGCAGGCGGCGGTTGCGGGCAACCGGCTGGGCGATATCGGCCATGCTGTGCAGAAGCATTGCGAGTCGAGAGGCTTTTCGGTCGTGCGGCAGTACACCGGCCACGGTGTGGGCAAACAACTACATGAAGATCCTTCGGTTCCCAATTACGGCGCGCCCGGACGGGGCGTGCGGCTGCTGCCGGGCATGACGCTTGCTATTGAACCGATGGTCAATGAAGGCTCTGCCGGGATTGACCATTTGCCGGACGGCTGGACGGTTGTTACGGCAGACAGAAAGCTTTCCGCGCATTTTGAGCACACAATCGCCATCACGAAGGACGGGGAATGTATTATTCTCACGTTGCCGGACTGATGGGGTGAGGAAAGCGGTGAAGGCGTATGCACGTTGGTCAGGTTGTAATCAGCAAGGCCGGGCGGGATAAGGGCTATCTTCTCGTGATTGTCTCTGTTCGCGGCGAAGCAGTGTTTGTTTGTGACGGAAGGGAAAGGCCGCTCCAAAAACCCAAGCGGAAAAACCCGAAGCACATTGCGCTTACAAACATTTGCCTTGATGAAACCGCAATGGCGGGCAACCGCGCTTTGCGAAAAGCGCTGACATGCTTGCAAGGCGAGCGGAATAGCTTTGAACAACGTGGGGCATGTTGAAAACGAGGCGTGGCTATTTCAGCCTCTGTTTTAAAAAAGGAACTTTTTCGTGTGCCGCACCTGTGCGGTATTATGGTGCACAGAGGGTTCCGTCTCGTAGCGAAAGGGTGGTCATAAGAATGTCCAAACAGGATATGATCGAAGTTGAGGGTACTGTAGTTGAAGCGCTGCCCAACGCCAACTTCAAGGTTGAACTTGAAAACGGTGCTCAGATACTGGCTACAATCTCGGGAAAGTTGCGCATGAATTACATCCGCATTCTTCCCGGCGACAAGGTGACGGTTGAGGTTTCGCCATATGACCTCACCAGAGGGCGCATAACTTGGCGAACAAAGTGAGATGACCTTTCGGGGTTTCTCTATATAAAGATGTGGATTTTAGATATTGGATTTTGCCCCAAACCGGCGCATCTGACATCTAATGTTTGACATCGACATCTATCTTAGGAGGTAGCAGAATGAAAGTCAGACCTTCTGTAAAGAAAATTTGCGAGAAGTGCAAAATTATTAAACGCAAAGGGAGAGTCATGGTCATCTGTGAAAATCCCAAGCATAAGCAGCGTCAGGGCTAAGGCTCTGATAGACCGTTAATGGAGGTGCATTGACAAATGGCACGTATATCCGGTGTCGACCTTCCGAGAGATAAGAGGATTGAAATCGGTCTCACTTATATCTTCGGAATCGGCCGTAAAACCGCAACTGACATTCTCAAAGCAACAGGCGTAAATCCCGACACACGCGTGAAGGATCTGTCGGAGGACGACGTTTCCAGGCTTCGTGAGTATATCGACCACAGCGTGAAAGTGGAAGGTGACCTCAGAAGAGATATCGCGTTTGACATTAAAAGGCTGATTGAAATCGGCAGCTATCGCGGCATCCGCCACCGTAAGGGGCTCCCCGTGCGCGGCCAGCGTTCAAAGACCAATGCGCGCACGCGCAAAGGCCCGAAGAAGACAATCGCCAACAAGAAAAAGTAAGGAGGTTAGATTATGGCTAAAGCAACACCCAAAAAAGGTGCGATTCGCAAGCGCCGTGAGCGTAAAAATGTGGAACGCGGCGCAGTCCATATTCAATCCACCTTCAATAATACCATCATCACGATTACCGACACCCAGGGCAACACGATTTCATGGGCAAGCGCGGGCGAAATGGGCTTTCGCGGCTCAAGAAAATCCACGCCCTATGCCGCGCAGACAGCTGCCGAAACAGCCGCGAAAACAGCGATTGACCACGGCATGAAAACGGTTGAGGTATATGTGAAAGGTCCCGGCGCCGGGCGCGAGGCCGCGATCAGAGCATTGCAGACAGCCGGCCTGGAAGTCAACATGATCAAAGACGTGACTCCCATCCCGCACAATGGCTGCCGCCCGCCCAAGAGAAGGCGCGTATAGCCGAATTTTTAGGAGGTGTAATTCACACATGGCAAGATATACCGGTGCAGTATGCAAAATGTGCCGCCGCGAGGGAAAAAAGCTTTTTCTGAAAGGTGACAGATGCTACACAAATAAATGTTCCATTGATCGCCGCAATTACGCTCCCGGCCAGCATGGGCAAGGGCGCAAAAAAGCTTCCGAATACGGCCTTCAGCTGCGCGCAAAACAGCAGGCAAGACGTTTTTACGGCATCAGCGAAAGCCAGTTCCATAAATATTTTTTGATGGCTGAGCGCAAACAGGGCGTGACGGGTTTCAACCTGCTTCGCATCTGCGAAAGCCGCCTTGACAATATTGTTTATCTGTTGGGTTTTGCGGGCTCCCGCGCGGAGGCAAGACAGCTTGTGAATCACGGCCATTTCCTTGTAAACGGCGCGAAGGTCGACATTCCTTCCTACCTTTGCAAAGAGGGCGACCTGGTTGCCGTCAAAAAAAAGAGCCTGGATTCCGATAAGTTCAAAGCACTCATTGAAACAAACGAAAAACGTGCCGTTTCTCCGTGGCTTGATTTGAAGCGCGACACGGCAGAGGGCAAAATCATCAGCCTGCCAGAAAGAGATCAGATTGAAGCCCCCGTTGAAGAGCATCTGATCGTTGAGTTCTATTCGAAATAATCACTGAATAGAAAGACAGGATTTTCCCGAAGCGGCAAGGGTTGCGCACAGCATATGCTGCCGCATAAAAGCCGCATTACTTTCCAAGGAGGGTTTTGAAATGATAGGAATCGAGAAGCCCAGTATAGGAGCAGTTGACTTAACTCCCGACGGCGTGCATGGCCTGTTTACTCTGGAACCGCTGGAGCGCGGCTACGGCACAACGCTTGGAAACAGTCTGCGCAGAGTTCTCTTATCTTCATTGCAGGGTTATGCGATCACGGCCGTGAAAATTGACGGCGTGCTGCATGAGTTCACGACGATAGAAGGGGTCAAGGAGGATGTGACGGAGATCGTTCTGAATTTGAAGAGCGTGATTCTGAAAATTCACGGCCAGGGCCCCAAAAAGATGTATGTTGATTTCAGCGGTGAAGGCGAACTGACCGCAGGCGACATTCAGGCTGATTCGGACGTTGAAATTATCAACCCCGACCAGCACATTGCCACACTGAACGCGGACGCCCACATGAAAATGGAACTCACGGCGAACGCGGGCAGGGGCTATAAATCAGCAGAGCGCAATAAACAGGAAATGGCTCCCGAAATCGGTGTGATCGCCGTTGACTCCATTTATACGCCTGTGCTGAAAGTAAATTATACTGTAGAGAACACCCGTGTCGGCAACATCACCGACTACGACAAGCTCAGTCTTGAAGTGTTGACAAACGGAACCATCACCGCGAAGGACGCGGTTTCGTTTGCCGCCAAGATTCTCAACGAACACCTCAATCTCTTCATTGACCTTTCAGACGAAGTGGGCAATACGGAGATCATGGTCGTCAAGGACGACAGCGGTAAAGAGCAGATTCTCGAGATGACCGTTGAGGAGCTTGACCTTTCAGTGCGCTCTTTCAACTGCTTGAAGAGAGCGAACATCCACAAGGTAGAAGACCTGATCAGCAGAACAGAGGACGAAATGATGCGCGTGCGCAACCTCGGCCGCAAATCCCTCGACGAGGTGATCGCGAAGCTGCATTCCCTCGGCCTGGATTTGAGAAGCGAGGACGAATAAGCGTTTGTTTTGCAAGTGTCAGAGTAAGCGTGCGCCCGGTGTGGGGTGCGCGCAACACGTAAAGGAGTGATTTTTATGCCAGGAACCAGAAAACTTGGCAGGCCTACCGATCACCGCAAGGCCATGCTCAGGGCAATGGTAACTTTTCTTTTAGAAAACGGCAGAATAGAAACCACCGTTACAAGGGCGAAAGAAGTTCGCGCCATGGCCGAGAAGATGATTACCCTCGGCAAAGCGGACTCTCTTCATAATAAGAGGCAGGCTTTGGCCTATGTCACAAAAGAGGACGTAGTCAAAAAGCTGTTTGACGAAATCGGCCCCAAGTATCGGGAAACCAACGGCGGTTATTGCCGCATCGTGAAAACCGGCCCCCGCCGCGGCGACGCAGCGGAGATGTGCATCATCGAGCTGGTGTAATAAAACCAAAGCTGTTTATGCAGTGAAAAACAGGAGCATTCCGTGAGGAATGGCTCCTGTTTGTTTTTTTGTGATGATTTTAGAGAGTTTTATATTTTCTTTCTGTAACTATAGCTGCTTTATTAATTAAAGCTCTCAAGCTTTGCAGAAACCCGCAGGATTTTTCTTGCGCAGGCAGCCGAAACATTGCCATCTCCAAAGATGTCGGCCACTTTTTTCTGCTGTTCCGTCAGCGTTATCAGCTTGGCGGAAGCCCGCAGGCACATGCGTGCGTCTGCGGCAGTGATTTGCCCGTCGCCGTTCAGATCTCCCGTTGCATCTTTTAATTGAAGAACAACCTTAAAATACTCGCCTTCAAAATATCCGACAAATTGCTTATTTCCTGTCAGTGTTTTTAAATATTCCTCTTTTATTGTGACTACGGCGTTACAGCCGTTTGCTGTTACAGTATAATTTACGCTGTCAATTATGTCACCGCCATAGGTCATTTTTACGAGAGTGTTAAGAAATGGATCCAATCCCATGAATGTCACCGTGTTTGATTGAGAAGAGAAAAACCCGTCTGCCATAGATGGGGAGAGTCCTTCTGCGGATATAGTTGCCCAAAATGAATATCCGGAGCCGCTTGCTTTCAATGTTTTAATATATTCTTCTTTTAAAGTTATGATAGTATTGTTATTTGTTTCCATCACAGTATAATTTGAGCTGGCAACGTCTGATTCACCATAAGTAAGTTTGATGAAAAGCGCAGAAGGTTGGTCAAGGCTCACAGTGGCATCCCCTTCGCCAGTCCATGTGTCAAAATTATACAGCCTGACCATACATGCACTGGCGCTTGGTGCTATGAGTGCGGCAAGCAGAATAATAGCCATCACAGCCACAAATGCTTTTTGATGTGTTTTTTTCATAATAAATAAATCTCCTTAGATAGTTAGCGTTATTCAGTTTGGCATTACAAAAAATTCTTGTTTTTAGCGAATTTTTCTGGTTCTGTTTGATTTTTCAAGAAAGAGAAATTAATAATACAGTGTTTAACGCACTTTTTTCAAAAAAACCTTTATATTATAATTTTAATTGAAAATTATAGCAAAATCAATAGCTTTTTAGAATAAATTATAATTTTTAAAATGCTGTTGGTATTATTTGTGATGCAGGCAAAAAGTGCATAGACAGCAAGCTTTCGGCAAAAATAGTTCAAAAGTAGCAACAAGATTATTTTTTGAAAGGTGGCGAAAGCGGGGCAGCGACACGGCAGGCGGCAGCTTTGAAGGTTTTGTCGTTTCGCGATGTGCCCTTTATCATATGGAAAACAAAAAAGAAAAAAAAAGAACCAGAAGAGGTAAAATCCGCGTTTTCAGCTTTTTAGGAGCGGTAATCATCGCATTGGGCGCGTTTGGCGTTTCTGAAAGCGCGAAGCGCAAAAGCTATGAGAGGTTGATTTCGATTTCGCAGCAACGGGCCTTGAGTGAGCTGGGGACTTATCTTGACAATATCGAGCTGTCCTTAAAAAAAGGAAAATATGCGGCTTCGGCTCCCATGATTTCAAATTTGGCGTCCACGCTCTGGCGGGATTCCACAGGCGCAAAAACAAGCCTTTCGCAGCTTGGCGCGGGTGAAACGCCGCTCGCGAACACCTATAAGTTTTTGTCGCAGGTGGGTGAGTTCACCATGGCGCTCAACCGCAAGGTGGCCGACGGCGGGCGTATCACAGAAGAAGAGAAAAAACAGCTGGAATCTTTTCAAAATTATGCGCAGGGCTTGTGTGAGCAACTGCACTATATGGAGCTCATGGTGGAAAACGGCAACCTCGATTTTGAGCGCATTGAGAGCACCCTGAGCCAAACCGCGGACAAGGAAGATGCGCCGGCCAACTTTATTGACACAATGAACAATGCCGAGCAGGCCCTGACGGATTACCCCACGCTTTTATATGACGGGCCGTTTGCGGACAATCTTGACCAAAAAGAGTCCTGCCTTTTGAAAGAGCATGCCGAAATTTCAAAAGACGAGGCGAAGGCGAAGGCGGCCGGTTTTGCGGATGTGGACATCAACACCTTGGCGGAAGTAGATGATGAAGAGGGCAAAATGCCCTGTTATATCTTTGGGGGAAAGGATTTCACAATCAGCGTCACGAAAAACGGCGGTCTGCTCAACTATATGCTGGGCAATGCTTATGCGGGCGAGGCCAAAATGGATGAGAAGGAAGCCGCCGCAAAAGCAAAGGAATATTTGAAAAAACACGGCTTTGAAAACATGAAAGAAAGTTACTATTCCACAGCCGACGGCATTTGCACGATCAATTTTGCCTATACAGAAAATGAAATTATTTATTATCCTGACTTGATTAAGGTGAGCGTGGCGCTTGACACGGGGCGGGTCGTGTCTGTTGACGCGCGGGGATATATCATGAACCACCACAAGCGCTCGATCGATCAGGCGCCGCTTTCAATCAATGACTGCGCCGCAAAGCTCGCAACCGGCTTGCAGATTTTAAAGACCAGTCAGGCGGTCATTCCGAAAGACAACGGGGATGAGCGGTTCACCTATGAATTCCACTGCAAGGACGCGGCAGGGCAGGAAGTGCTGATTTATATCGACCCGAAAAACGGCGACGAAGCGGAGATTTTGCTGTTGATGTATGCCGACGGGGGCATTTTGACAAAATAATGTTCACTGAGCAAAGCAAAAAACAGTTCAAAGGTTGATAAGGATAGGTTTTCGCTTTGTTCAGCAGGCATACAATAACCTGAAGGCTCAAAAATGAATAGCACAGGTTTTTTGGGGAAAACTTTTTAAAGCAGCCGTCGCGCTTCGTTGTTTTTGTGGCGCGGCGGCCGCGAAGATAGGCTAGGCTTTGTTTCAAAAGCTTTTAAAATAACGAATGCAGGCTATCTTTTGATATGGGAGGAAATAGCCAATGAACAAAAAAATAATCCTTGTTTTCGCAATTCTTTTGGCTGTGGCTCTTTTGTTTGCCAGCTGTAAGAAAGAAGAGAACCTTACAACGACCAACAAAGTGACCACAACAAAAGAAGGGGCGATCCAAGAAGGGTTGACAGACATCAGCGAAGGGCTCAGCGATGCGAACAGCACCATTCGCGAGGGCTTAACTGATTTGAGCGAAGATATCAGCAGCGGCATGACAAACGCCAGCGAAAAAGTTAGCGAAGCGTTAGGCGGCTAACAAAAGAGCTTTGTGAAAAGCGCAGAAAAGAAAAGCGTGATTCAAAATGTTTCATGTGCAAAAAACGGGCAATGGCATACTGCATGCCTTGCCCGCTTTTGTGTTGTTTTTCTTCATTCAACAGGCCTCACAGGCAAAAAGCATCATAGGTGTCGTCTGTGTGCTTATATATGTTTTGCATGGTGTTGTCGACAGAGTGCAGCATTTCTGAGCAGATTTTCAGCTCGGCGATGCTTCTGTCTGAAATTTTCCTGTGGCGTTTGTAGCGAATCTCGTGTTCAAGGCTCGCCCACATATCCATCGCGATGGTACGCAGCTGAATTTCAACAAAAATATGCTCGGTGGAGGAAGATAGAAAAACAGGCACTTTCACGATCAAATGCAAGCTGCGGTAGCCGTTGTCTTTTGGGGTTTTTATGTAGTCGCGCTGCTCCATGAGCGTGATGTCATTTTGCCCCGCAAGGGTTTCGGCCAGGCTGTAAACATCCTCAATATAATTGCACACGACGCGCACGCCGGCAATGTCTGTGATCGCGTCAATCATGTCTTGCGTGGATTCAATGCCTTTTTTTTGCATTTTTTCGATGATGCTCAGGGGTGACTTGAGTCGGTGCTCAATGTGATGGATGGGATTGTGGTTATAAAGGGAACTGAATTCCGTATCTAAGATCTCAAGCTTTGTAATGACCTCTTTCATGCCCGCGTTATAAAGGGTGGACAGTGCCGAAATGTCATAGACGACGTGCTGCCAGTCTTCTGTGAAAATAATTTCTTCGAGCGAGGGGTCAAGCCCCTGCCTGATAAAGCCGTTTGTATTGGTCATGGTAAATATACCTTTCCGGTTAGTCTTTCGCCGCTTGCTTTCAGCTTGCCGCTTTTTCTCGAGTTAAAATGCTGAAAAACGAGAAAGAAACAGAGATGCTTAGATGAAATGACAAAAAATGGCGGTGTGAACTGAAAATAAGTGGCTATGCTGACTATACCACATAAGTATGAATCATCTTAACACATTTGGTGAATAGATTTTGTCGATTTATTAAAGAATTATAAAAATTTTTATATTGATTTTAAGCAAAGACGCACGAAAAAATACTCTTCGTGAGGCCATTGCTGCAATGTCGATTGAAATTATTTACGGAGCAACAGAACCGGATGCGTCGTTTGTGCAGGCAAGAATCAGGGCTGTGTTCGCAGGGGCAAGGATGCCGCCGTCCTGTTTCTTGCCGCCGAAGATGCAGGAAACAGTGTCAAGGGGATATGCCGGGGGCAGGTAATAGGTGATTTCGTGCTCATTTTTGTTTGCGATCACGAGGATGGTTTCGCTCTCGCCCCGCCGGCAAAAAGCAACGCAGCCGGCCGTTGCCGAAAGGGGCGCGAACATGCCCTCACGAAACACAGTGTGCGCGGTGCGCAGAGCGCCCAGAGCCGCAAAATGTTCTGTCAGCTCTTTGTCTTCATTTTCCCAGGGAAAGCAGCCGCGGTTGAAAGGGTCACGCCCGCCCTCCATGCCCGCCTCGTCGCCGTAATAGAGCGAGGGGATGCCGGGCAGAGTGTATTGCAGAACAGACGCAAGTTTTAATATTTGTTTCGCCCGCTGTTTTTGGCTCTTTGTCAGCCGCAGTGTTGACTGCCATTCCCGCGATTCATTGCGCAGGTCGGCGCCGGAAAGCACGGTGAGGACACGCTCGGTGTCGTGGGTGCCGAGGTGGTTCATGAGCAGGTGCAGCGCGGGCGGCGGATAGTTTTCAATGATGGAAGAGATGCTTTCCAAAAACAGTTCTGCGCCGCCCTCTTTCGCAAAGGCGATGATTGCCTCGCGAAAGGGGTAGTTCATCACGCTGTCAAGCTGCTCGCCAAGCAAATAGCGCCTGCGCCCGCCGTGGCTGATTTTGTTGCTGGCGTCTTCCCACACTTCGCCGAGCAGCAGCCCCTCGGGATTCTCACGTTTGACCGCGCGCCGCAGCGCGTCGAGAAATTTGTCGGGCAGCTCGTCTGCAACATCAATGCGAAAGCCTGCAGCGCCAAGCCGCATCCATTTTGAAACAACGCCCCCGGGAGCGGTGATAAAGTCGATGAACTCCTCGTTTTCTTCGTCGATTTCAGGCAGGATTTTTACATTCCACCAGCAGGCATAATCGTCGGGATAGCTGCGAAAGCGATACCATTGATAGTATTTTGAGTCTTTGGAGTTATAGGCGCCTACGCTCGGGTAGCGGTTATACTTATTGAAATAGATGCTGTCCGCTCCCGTGTGACTGAATACGCCGTCAAGAATGATGGAAATGTCGTGCGTCTTTGCGGTTTTGCAGAGCGTTTTAAAGTCTTCTTCTGTGCCAAGCAGCGGGTCGGTGCTCATGTAATCCGCCGTGTCGTAGCGGTGGTTTGAGTGCGCCTCAAAAATCGGGTTGAGATAGATGCAGGTGACGCCCAGGGATGCGATGTAAGACAGGGATTGCGTGATACCCGAAAAGTCGCCGCAGAAATAGTCGTTGTTGAGAATTTTTCCATCAACGGTTCTGCGCCATTCGGGCGTGCTGCCCCAGTCGGATCGCAGGATCCTGCCGTAGGGGATGCCCTCTTTGGGCGTTTTTGAAAAGCGGAAGCGGTCGGGAAAAATCTGATACATCACGCCGCCTTTGAGCTGTGCGGGTGTTTGGAAGGCGCGGGAATACACCGTCAACTGCCACATGGCACCGCGCTCGCCGAGCTGCCCGCGCGAGAGGTCGCTTCGGGTGATTTTCTCATGGGAGAGGTCGGTTTCATATTCAAAATAATACCAGTAAAGCCCCGGTTCCTCAATGCGGATTTCCGTGCTTCTGCGGTTGTGTTTGTCGCTCACCGGCTCCATAGGGTAATGCACGGGCGTGCCGCCGTCTATGCACAGCACGAGGTTCATCCACAGGCATTGATAATGCGCGGGCAGGGAGGCGGAAAAGCGCACGCTTTGCCCTGCCGCAACGCTGCCAAACACGGATTTGTCGTTTGTATTATAGGAATTATAGGGGATAAAGTCCACAGAACCGCTCCTTATTTGTTAGGTTTTAAATTATTTTACTACCGATTTCTGATTTTATCAATCTTTTGTGGATGTGTCAGCAAAAAAACAGAAGACATTCTTTGAAGCCTTCTGCTTTTTAGTATAGTCAAACCATTTTAAAAGCGATGTGGTTATTTGCGAGGAATTTTTTCGTCTGTTTAGGCCGGGGACGAAGGCATACTTGCGTATGAAGATGAGCCTAACGACAACAGGCGGAAAAAGGGTTGCAAAGACGCATTTGTTTTTAAGTGGTTTGACTATATATGTTCTGTTTGAGCCGTAAAGTCAGATCAATTTTTTTAATTCCAGCGCCCGTTTATACAGCGGGTCAAAGTCGCAGCCGCAGGAGCCGCATTCCTTGTCTGCCTGTTCGATGGCCGCAATCAGCGCCCCGCGCGTTTCCGGCGCGCCGCCTCTTTCAAGCCACGCCTTTGCCGGTGCGTCAATCAAATCCCAATAAGAATTCGCAAAGGTGGTGATAATTTCTTGGAGTTCGGCTTTTTCATTGGTGGTGATACTCATGTTTATGCATCTCCTCAATCAAAATCAGAGGTTACCGGTCGGTCACAAATTCTAAAAATTCGCGGAAACAGAAACCCGTGAGCACCGTGGCGTCGTTGTTGTACTGTGACGAAAGCCGCAGAATTTTTTCATGCACTTCATCCTCGCCCTCAAGCAGATATTCCATGCCCAGTTCAAGCAGTGTGGTGCACAGGGCGAACTTGTCGCTCCAGCGGCGCAGTTCTTTGAAAATCGGCGCTTCGGCGGTGCCCAGCAGGTTCACGCATTCTTTCATTTTTTCAAGATATTCCCCGAGCTGTGTGAAAGCCGCTTCACCCTCGCCCTTGAGGATCATGGCGCCCGCGGTGCCGAGCACGTCGCTCATGAGCCGGGAGTTGCTGTCGTGCAGGCAGCTGGTTTTCAGGTGGTCTGCAAACAGCAAAAAAAGTTCCACATTCTCTTTACCGATCATCAGGTTGAGCGCGTTTTGATAGGACGCGTCTTTATCATATTGCAGCGGGTTCCAGAGGTAGTCCGCAATCGTAAGCAGCGGCACCTTTGTGCATTCGAAATATTCCATGCAATTTGCAATAATGCCCTTCGAATAGCGGTAAAGGTCTTCATCACGCCCCATGATCGGCCCGAGGTGCATTTCGTTGTGCATTTCGGCGTCATTGACGGGGTAGTTGTCCCAATACAGCGGGCGGTGATTGGTAGCGTCGATGAATCGAACGGCTTCCGGCACCGTGATTTCACGCGAGCAGATTTCGTTGCCCGTCCAAAAAACCTCCGCCTCGGGCACAATGCCGCGGCCGAATTTTGAAATTTGATATTCGGTGCCCTTACCGTGATACTGCATGGGGCAGACGGTTAGGCGGTTGCGCTTATCGATCTCACACAGAGCCGCGTGGTAACGATTGATGAGGTCGATGTGGGCGTTGACGGTTTCTCCGTAGCGCGCCTTGTCCTCTTCAAAGGCAAGCTCGTGGGGAATATCATCAAGCAGCAAGCCGAAACCGCGCACGCCGATGTCATAAAGCTGCTTTGTTTTGTTCATTAAATCCGAAAAGTCCGCTTCGCTTGTGTATCGCATGGAAAGGCCGGGTGCGATGCAGTAATGAAAGTCAATGCAAAGGTCTGCGGCCGTGTCAACAAGCGTTTTTAAGTCCCGCAATTCCTGTTCGGGGTATAGCTCGCGCCACAACCGGCGGTGATAGGGGTCGTCCTTCGGTGCGTAATAAAAGGTGTTTATGCCGTTTTGAGCGGCGAGGCGCAGCATTTGGAGCCGTTGCCCGGGCTGCCACGTTTTGCCGTAAAAGCCCTCAATGAAGCCGCGTTTTTCAAACAGGGGGTAATCCTCCACGCGCCCGATCGGAAAAAAGTTTGCCGCGGCCATTTTTTCCACTGTGTTGAGCGCATACCACAGGCTGCGGCGGCCGGAATAGGTGAGGGCGACTTCTATGCCGGTTTCATCACCCATAATATCAAGGATATACTTTTCGTCTGTCAAACGGGAGCATTTTTCGATATAACACAATCGCTCGGTTGTGTCCTGCTCTGCATGGATTGTCACGTTGCCGTTTTCTGCGAACACGGTGCCGAACAGGCGGCTGCGCTCGGCCTTAAGCGAAATGTCGGCAATGTGCAGCGTAAGCGAGGGCGTTGTTTTTAACGCGATGGTTTGCGCGGATTCAACTTTCTGCGGTTTCGGAAAAATCATTTTATCAATCCCTTCCTGTATACGGTTATGGCGTTTATATTTCTGCTTTCATAATGTTTTGTTTGATTTCTTCGGTTATTTTTTTGCCTGCGGCTTTCATCGCGCCCAGCACCGCGCCTAAAACAGGTACGAGGGGCAGGCGACATACCGAAACGTTGGCAACGAGCCTTTGCAGCTCTTTGCAAAACGCGTCGAAATAAATTGCGTGATGCATAAAAATGCCGCCGAAGACGCCAAGGGGCACGGGTTTTTCAAACTCTCTCAGCAGCGCCGCCGCAGTTGCCGCGAGCTCGCGCGCCGCGCTTTTTATAATGGCGCTTGCCGCGCTGTCACCCGCGTGCGCGCAATCGAATACTTGTTTTGCAAAGTCTGCAATCGCTTTGCGCTCAATCGGCGGGTCATAGAATATGTGAGTCAGGTCATGCAAATCGTTCACCTGATATTTTTTCTGCAGCGCTCCGGTCAGCAGGGTTTTTTCTGTCGCGCCCTCAAACGCGGTCACGGCCTTCTGAATGCCCGCAAGGCCGATTTTGTAGCCGCTGCCCTCGTCGCCCAGAATGTAACCGTAGCCGCCCTTTGAAAAAATCGTGCCGTCTGCCCTGCGCCCCGCTGCCATGGAACCGGTGCCGCTGATGACAACGCCACACTCGCCTTTCTGCATCATGCCCTCAAGAGCAATGGCAAGGTCGCTATCCATCGTCACATAAGGCGCATCACACACGCCTGCGGTGAACGCCGCAAGCTCCTGCCCGTTTGCTTTTCCAAAAAGGGCGGAAGAACCGATAAATACCGAGTGAATTTCAGGCACGCCGGATTTGTTTTTTATATCAGAAAGAATTTTTGCAAAGTTTTGGCGTGCCTGCTCGAGCCCCTCGGAATAATAATTGATCGAATCTCCCACATGGGTGCAGACAACGCGCCCGGTTTCGTCCGCAAGCGCGGCGGATGTTTTGGTGCCTCCCCCGTCAAGGCCCAAAAAGTAGTCAGGCATATTCAGCTTCTCCTTTTGCTTTTATTATGATTATAATATATATACTAAAAATACGGACTACATTTATAATATAATGGACGGCGGTTTTTTGCAAGAATATTTTACCGTTTTTGCGTTTTAAGAGGAAATATAGGGTTGAAAACGAAAGATAGAAACGAACATTCCCTGATTTTAAAGGCTTTTTTCGCTAAATCTGCAAACGCGCGGAAGCGTTGACAAATACTCGAAAAAAAGTGAAAAAAGGTGTTGACATTCGGGTGAGGGTTGTGATATTATATGCAAGCCGCCTAAACAGGGGGCAAACGAAAAAACTCCTTCTTGACAAGTGAATGTGTAGATGTTATAATAACTTTTACACCTTTAAAATCAAGAGGATTAGCTCAACTGGACCTTGAAAATTAAACAACGACGAAGCAAAGGAACCCTGAGATTTTTTTGGTAAGTTAGAAAACTTACGAAAGTAATTCCGGATTTGGGGTGAAGCCAAATGCAGAGTTGCGGA
>JAISXG010000054.1 GCA_031270605.1 Oscillospiraceae bacterium
CTCCGGCCGGAAAATATTCAGAAGCAGCCGTGCTACTCCCTTGTTTTCGGCAACGAGGCAACGGGGCTTCCCCCTTGCTTTCGGAACTTTGGCACAAGCGTCAAAATCCCGCAGTCGGCGCTGGTTGATTCGCTGAATCTATCTGTGGCCGTCGGAGTCGGCGTTTATGTGTTTACCCTATAAGTTTACCCCTTTTTATCGGTGTTTTATATAACACACAAAAGCTTTTATCATCAACAAAAAAATCCATTCGCCCGGCCTTCTGCGCCTTGCGAATGGATTTTTCTTATGGGATTTATATTATATGAAAGTATGCTGCTATGAGTGCATCTGCGCCTCAACCAAGGTTTCAGCACAATACCGCTCGCGCAGCTTCGGTTTTTCAATCTTGCCCGTGGGGTTGCGCGGAACAGAATCAAAAATCACCTTGCGCGGCCGTTTGTAGCGCGGCAAGTCCAGGCAGAACTCGTTGACCTCTTCCTCCATCAGCTCCATGCCGGGCTTGACCTCGATAATTGCCGCCGTAATTTCGCCGAGGCGCTTTTCGGGCAGGCCGATCACGGCCACGTCCTTGATTTTCTGGTTGGCGCGCAAAAAATCCTCGATCTGCACCGGGTAAATATTCTCGCCGCCGGTGATAATAACGTCTTTTTTACGGTCAACAAGATAAATAAAGCCGTCCTCGTCCTGCTTCGCCATGTCGCCGCTGAGCAGCCAGCCGTTTTTCAAGGTTGCGGCGGTTGCCTTCTCGTCATTATAATAGCACTTCATCACACCCGGGCCTTTGATATAAAGCTCGCCCACATCGCCCTGTTTGACTGGATTTCCCTGCTCGTCTGCAATCATAATCTCCCAACCGTAGCCGGGCACGCCGATGGCGCCGACCTTGTGGATGTTCTCAACCCCAAGGTGCACGCAGCCGGGGCCGATGGACTCGCTCAGGCCGTAGTTCGTGTCATAGTCATGCTTCGGAAAATGCTCCTTCCAGCGTTTGATCAGGCTGGGGGGAACGGGCTGGGCGCCGATGTGCATGAGCCGCCACTGGTCAAGCTGATAGTCCGCGGGATTCAGCTCACCGCCGTCGATCGCGTCAAGAATATCCTGCGCCCACGGCACAAGCAACCAGACGATCGTGCAGTTCTCCTCCGACACCGCGCGCAAAATCCATTCGGGCTTGATGCCCTTGAGAATCACGCCGCGGCCGCCCACAAGAAAACTGCCGAACCAGTGCATTTTCGCGCCGGTGTGGTAAAGCGGCGGGATGCACAGGAAAATATCGTCATGCGTCTGCGAATGGTGCTTGTTCTCTGTGACGCAGGCGGAAAACACGCTGCTGTGCGTATGTAAAATCGCTTTTGGAAAGCCCGTCGTGCCCGAGGAGAAATAAATTGCGGCGTCATCCTCTTCAACCACGGGAATCATCGGATCCTCATCGCTCATTGCGGCGGTCAGTTCCCTGTAATCCTCGGCAAAATCCGGCTTGGTATGGCCGAAATACAGCAGGGTTTTCAGGTTCACCGCCTGATCCTTGATTTGCGCCACGCGGTCAATGAACTCGGTGCCGATAATCAAAGCCGTGGCTTCTGAAAGCTTCAGGCAATACAGGATTTCATCGGCGGAATATCTGAAATTAAACGGCACGGCGATGCCGCCCATTTTTAAAACGCCAAAATAAATCGGCAGCCATTCAATGCTGTTCATCAGCAAAATGGCGATTTTGTCGCCCTTTTTGTAACCCTTCGCGAGCAAAAGATTCGCGAAGCGGTTCGCACGGCGGTCAAATTCCTGCCATGTGATCTCGCGGCGAAACCGAACCGAAGGTTTCGCTTCCACAAGCTCGAACTCTTTCCAACCGCTTTTTGCATCCTTTTCAGGATTGATTTCAACCAATGCGATCTCATCCGCGAATTCGGCTGCGTTTTTTCTCAATACGTCAGCGACCAGCACAAAAAATCCCTCATCTCCCAATCATATACTATTTTAACGCGTTAAAGCCTAATAGTCTTTGCTATTATACCTGAAATTGCCCGCATTGTAAAGTCTGACCATTAAAAAAAGCCCACAAACTTCATATGCAAAAATTGTCATATTCACCAAAAAAATCTTGACCTTATCCGGCAAAAATGCTATGATTTCTAAATAATAGATGCACTTATCCATCTATTGTGCAACAGGGAAAACAGGGGATCGGGGAACAAAACAAAAACATGAGGGGAATTACAACGCATGAGAAAATCATTACTTGAAACAAAAAAACACATCTACCGCACAACGGCCGTGCTCTTTTTGTTCCAGCTGTTCGGGGCATTGGGAGCGGGCTTTTTGTTTGTTGTCGGCAATATTCTGGGCATCGAAATATTAAAACCCGGGCATGCGTTCAGCGAGGTGCTTTGGCATCTGTTTTTCTGGGCGACAGACTTCTTTTTTATTGCGCTGGTTATGATTCTTTCTTATCTCATCGCGGGCCTGCCGGCCCTTGCCCCGGCGCTGACGCTGGGCGTTTATTTCGCCCATTTTGCCGGGCAATACGCCGGTTCGGGTTTTGACACGCCGCTCTACGGCGCGTTTTTCGCGACCCCGCGTTCCGACGCTGGCGGCGTGAATATCGGTTATATGGGCTATCTGATCATGGCCCTGCTGCTGGGCTACTTAATCAAAAACCTTTTCGCTTTGTGGGACAAAATCAAGCTCACAGCCGGCCCAAAGCTCAACCGGCCGATTGCCGCTGTTCAAAAAAAGATCAAGCCCCTGCAAGACCTCTCGCTTGACGGCGTCACACTCCTTGAGGGTATTGACCTGATCGTTCTTTTCTTGATTCTCCCCATCGTTTCGGCAATCATCACCTATTGCGCCGTGCAATACCTGATTGCCGTTCCGTTCAATGCCCTGGGCGAAGCACTCGAGCCTGTTATTGTGAACTTGTATCAATCAAGCAACACCCTCGGCGGCATCCTATCCGGCGCGCTTGTGGGCTTTGACCTCATCGGCCCGCTCTCAAAAGCCGCATTTCGCGCAGCCGGCACGCTCGCAAGCACAGGCAATGCAGTGCCGATGACGGTTTATGCCCTTTGCTTCGCGGTTATGGGTTGGGTGCCGATGGCTGGATATTTGCTCTCAAAGGTCACGAAAAAAGGCGGAAAAATGGACACAGACGACATGAACATCGCCGTGTCCGGCCCCATCAACGCATTTTTTGACAATATGAAGCTCACGGTCAACTTCTCAATGACCTTCGCTATGCGCGACCCGGTGCGCGTCATTCTTTCTTTCATCACCTCGGGCGCGCTCACTGGCGTGCTCGCCGGGGCGTTTGCCCTCGGCAACAAAAACTATATCACCAATGAATTCATTGAAAAATTCCTGTCAAACGAAATTTATGTGTCCTTTTTGCAGCCCATGCGCTCCATCACCGCCACTTCAAAGGGCCTGCTGCTGCCCGTGTGCGGCGCGGTCGGCGCGCTTGCGGGCGCGGTTGTCATGATTTTTTTGAAGGAGCTCGCATATAAGAAACAGCTCAAAAACAGCAGTGTTTTTGAGCCGGACGGCGATATCGTTCTGGAGGTACGCGGCATATCCCAGCGCTTCAACAAAAAACACCCTACAGAGAAAACGTGTGATGGGGAAATTCAGGAATCAGATGCGACAGATCATCTGAAAACGAAAGCCTGATCCGCCCGTTTTCAAAATACCGCACCTTCGTCAGCGCAGTGTTTTCACTGCAGAAATTAAAGCCTTCCACCAGCGGCAGACCCGTCGCGGCGGTGGTCAAAGAATGCATAAAGGTTCCGTGGGCAACGAGCATCACGCGCTCGCCCTGCGTGAACCTTTTTCTTATGTAATCAATCACGTTCCGCGCTCGCAGAAGACGCTGCGCATGGTCCACCTCAAGGCTTGAAGGATAAACCGGACTTTCTGTAAAAACAAAAGAAAACGCCGCATCGGGAAACAGCTCGCGTAGCCGTTTTTCGGGCGTGCCCCTGTACCCTTCGGGCGCGCCGACCTCCATCAGCTCGGGCATAAGCTCCATGCGAAACGCAGATTTACCTGTTTGCTGCCGCACAATTTCATAAGCGGTTTCCACCGCGCGCAGCAGCGGGCTTGCAATCACAACATCCAAATCACAGGGGGCCATGCGCTCCCCAAGCAAAAAAGCCTGCCGCCGCCCAAGCGGCGTCAAACGCGGATTCTCGCGTTCCTCTTCGCTCAGCGCCGCGGCCGAAACATTGTTCGCCGCGCGCACATTGCCCTCGGATTCCCCGTGACGTGTCATATAAAGTTCCATGTCATTCTCCGGCTTTTTCTGTTTTTGCAGCCTCTGCCTTTAAGCGTCTTTTTCTTCTTGTATTATAAACAAAATAATAATATATAAAGCTTGTCGGATAAAGCACCCATAGCCGATTCCACAAATGAATAGCGGGTATCACATAAAATTCCAAATACAAACAAGTGCCCACATAAATCATCGTGATCAGCACCGGGTATAAAAAGAAATACCCGTTTTTGCGTTCGATGGCAAGCCCCGCCGAATAATAAACGGGAATCGACACAACAAACAACCACGAAAAACGCCAGCCGTCTTCTTTAAAAAGAGATCCCAAAGTAATAAACAGAATCAACGCGATAATGGCATAGGGAAAGTTAAACCACCTGCTGTGCCTTGCCCAGGCGAGAGCGGCTTTCACAAACCCGGTGACGCTGGTGATATCAATAACAACGCTTTCCTGCCCATTTTGCGCGTTCGGCTCCGTTGCCGGCGCGCTTTCTTCCTGTTCAGAGCCTTCGGGCTCTTTATCGACTGGAACAAGCAGCAGCAATTCATCCAATGAAACCTGATAAATCTTCGCAAGAGATACAAGATTGTCAGTGTCGGGCGAGGCTTCTGCCCGCTCCCATTTTGACACTGCCTGCCTGGATATGCCCAGCTTTTCCGCAAGCTGTTCTTGTGAAAACCCGTGTTTCTTCCGCAATTGCAATAATTGATTGGCGATTTCGATGTTCATGCTCTATGATTTTCCTTTCGTATATGAACCCCTTCGGGAAAAGATTGACTTTACCACTATAGATAAGAGATTCATATTCAGTTTGAAATATGACTATTTTCAAACTTCCCCTCAATAAAATTTGTATTATTCAACAGACTGGAAAGATTCCACCATGCTCACCTTCCGAATTTTTCGACGCATGATCAGATTGACTAAAATTGAAAACAGAATCGAGAGCGCCGCGGCGATTACAAAGGCGAACCAGTGGACCGTACGGCCGAACATGACCATATCCACTTCCGTAAAGTTAACGATCATCCGGTGCAGACCAATCCCAAAAACCAAGCCCAGAACCGTGCTGATCGCCGTCATAAAATAATTTTCCCTATGAATATAGTCAGAAACCTCGTTGTCATAGAACCCCACGACCTTGAGCGTCGCAAGCTCCCTCGTGCGCTCGTTGATGTTGATGTTTGAAAGATTATAAAGCACCACAAACGCCAGAATAATGGCGGCGGCGATAAAGAGCATAACCAGAAGAGAGATCGTTCTGACAATCTCAGAGAACATGTTCATTGTATCTGTCGTGAAAGCGACGGCGTTGATGCCTTCATGCGCCATCAAGTCCACGGCAAGCTGGCTCTTATCTGTTGAAACGCCGGAAGGTGCGGTTGCCGCGTCGGCTTTCACCTGTTCAGCAAGCTTGCCGACGGCATAGGTGTATTTTGCGTCTTCGCCAAAGGCGCCTTGATAAACCGAGGGCGAAATATAAATATAACTGAATGTGTAGTTTTCAACGATCCCCGAAACCGTCAGCTCCGTTTTGTTGCCCTCCGTGTCCAAAACAAAAACGGTATCGCCCACACGGGTGTCTGTCGAGCGGGCGAATTTTTCCGTCACAAACACATCGCCGTCACCCAACGTAAGGGATATTTTGTCTTTGCGGTTCTGCAAGTTCACATATTCTCCAAGCATCGCCGCATCTTCAGGAATATAAACATAAACATCGTGCATCTCGTCGATCCTGTCTGAGCCGCCTTCGAAAGACTGCATCGAAACCAGCATGGCGGACGCAACCCTGCTGTCGCGCGTGATGGCGCCCAGCACATCAGAGCCGCCTGAGGTCTGCGCCTCTGAAAAAACAAACTGCATGTCATATTTCGCAATGCCGCCGCTGCCATACTGCTTTGTCATAATATCCGCCACCGAGCCATAGAAGCCCGTGGCGGCCAAAAGCAGCGCCGTACAGCCGGACATGCCGACCAGCGTCATAAAAAACCGCTTCGGATTCCTGAACAGGTTGCGCACCGTCACCTTTGAGGTGAAGCCCAGACGCTTCCAGACAAAGCCGACGCGTTCCAAAAAAACACGTTTGCCCGGCTCGGGCGCTTTGGGGCGCATGAGCACCGCGGGATTCACGCGAATATCCTTGCGGCAGGCGAACACCGCCGCGGCAACCGTCGAGAGCATCGCGACAAGAAGCCCGATCGCAACATACTGCACGGGGAAGGTAATGATTAATTCGGGCATCTCGAACATGATGCTCCATGTATAGAAAATAATTTTGGGAATCACATAAAAACCGAGCCCGAGCCCCAGCGCGCTGCCCACAATGCTGGCAAACAAAGCATAATATATATATTTCATCGCAACACTGCGCGGCTGGTAGCCCAATGCAAACAGCGTGCCGAACTGCGTGCGATCCTCCTCAACCATTCTTGTGATTGTCGTCAGGCTGATCAGCGCGGCGATCAAAACAAAAAAGACGGGGAAAACGTTCGAAACCATCTGCACGGTGTCGATTGCGTTGCTGTAGCTTTCATAGCCCGGCGTGTCGTTTCTGTCATACACATGCCACTTCGCGCCGCCAACCTTGCCAAGCAGGCTTTTTGCCCCGGCAATTTTTGTTTCGGCCAGCTTGATTTCCTTCTCAGCCTCGGCAACCGACTCGTCATAGCTCTGCTTCATTTTCTCATATGTTTCGGGGGCCGTGTCGACAGTATTTTTCAGCAGAATCAGCTCGCCCTGCGCCGTCGTGTAATTCATCAGCAGGTCTGTGCTGGCTGATGAAAGCTGGGAGGAATAGGATTCGATCACATTCTTCACAGAGGTGAGCTTTGCCTCCGCCGCGTCCAAAAGCGTGCGTTTGCTCGCAAGCTCGTTCTCAGCCGTCGCAATCTGCGTTTTCAGCTTATCAACCTGGGGCTTTGCGGCATCATATTTGCTTTTTTGAATATTCAACTCCTGCTCTTTTGCCGTGAGATCCAGCTTGATCCGTTCAGCTTCTTGATTCACCAGCTGCATGGCGCTCAAAGCAAGCGCGCCCGCGCCAAGACTCTGGATGCTTGCAAACAGCTCGGGGTTAAAATCATTAATGAGGCCGAGAATATTCTGAATGTCGGGATTATTCAGCTGCTCCTGCTGCTGTTTCGCAAGGGATTCAAAAACTCCCTGCGTCGTATTCAAAAGTGTCCTTGTTGTATCCACAGAGGTTTGCGCCATAGCCAGCTGCGACTCTATTTTTTCGAAATCACTGAAGGAAGAAGCGGTTCTGCGCTGAATCTCCTTCAACGCGGCGTCCGCCGTGTTCCACTCCAAACGCGCCTGTGCCACACGGTTGCTTTCATAATTATAGTTATTGATTTGCGCCTGCAAATCTGCGCCGCCCTTGTTGATTTCGGTTTGAAGCGTGCCGAACTTCTCGTCAAACTCCCGCTTCTTCTGCGCATAAATCGCGCTGCCGTTGTCAACAAGCTGTTTGAGCTCGTCAAGCTGGGTTTTCGCGTCGCCAAAGCGCGCGTCAATTTCGGCCTGCACAGAGGTGAGCTGCAGCTCAGCCTCAACGATCTGCGCCGGCAGCTTCGCGTTTAAATCATTCGCGCGAACCGCCAAACGCTCCTGCGAAAGCTTTTCAATCTCATTCATCACAAGAACAAGATGGTTAAAATATTCCTGTGAAAACGCGTCAAACCTGTCCGCGTCCTTCACCGTGATATAAACCTCGGTGTAATAATCCGTCACAAACGCGTCCTCGGGAACATAAATAAACGTGCCGACCTTGCCGCTGCCCACAAGCGTGTTGCCGCGCTCAAACGAGAGGTAATAGGGCGATTCGATAACACCCACAATCACAAACTCGTTGGTGTCAAGCGAGGCGAAGATGCTGTCGCCGTCGGCTCCGCCGTCCAGCCTGACGGTGCTGCCGATCTGATAGCTGTCAGGCGTTGAAAGCTTGCTGCGGTCGACCAGGCATTCATTTTTCGCGGTCGGGTATCTGCCCTCCACCAGCGTGGGGCGGTTGATGAAATTCCCGTCGTTCGTGCCGTTGCAAAAATCCGCGAATTTCTGAAGGTTCAGGCCGTATGCCCGGGCGCTGATCTGCGAACCGTCAATGTCCGATTCAACATTCCCGTTGACCCACACAAGCGCGTCCACAAATTTTGCGGGCATTAAATAGTCCACGCCCTCGATTTTCGCAAGCTCGCGCAGATCAAAGGGCGTCAACCCCAAGGAGGACTGCACCCGGATATCCATCAAATTATTATCCAAAAAATATTGGTTGGCCGTGGCACGCATGTCCGGCCCGCCGGACTTAAAGCCCACAAAAAAGCTGATTCCCACGGCGACGATGATCACAATGGAAACAAAACGGCTGAAACTGTATTTGATTGCGCGCAGCGTGCTTTTGAATAATGCCTTGCTCACAACGAAAAAGCCTCCTTCAACTCGGGCGAAAAACAGGTTTCACCGCCCGGCCATGCATCAAAAAAGCCAAGCGTGATCACCATTCGATCTGCTCAACGCCGAGCGGGTTATCGCTTTCGGTAATTCTCTGCACCCTGCCGCTGCGCATCGTCACGACCCTGTTCGCCATGGGTGTGATAGCCTGATTGTGCGTGATAATCACAACGGTCATGCCGGTTTCATGGCTGGTTTCCTGCAGCAGCTTCAAAATCTGCCGGCCGGTGTTATAGTCAAGCGCGCCGGTGGGCTCGTCGCAAAGCAGCAGCCGCGGATTCTTCGCCAGCGCCCGCGCAATCGAAACCCTCTGCTGCTCGCCGCCCGAAAGCTGCGAGGGGAAGTTGTTGAGCCTGTCCCCAAGCCCCACGCGTTCAAGCACCTTTCTCGCGTCCAGCGGCTTGTTGCCGATTTGCGTGGCAATCTCCACATTTTCAAGCGCGGTCAGGTTCGGGATCAAATTATAAAACTGAAACACAAAGCCCACTTCAAAACGGCGGTATTCCGTCAGGCGTTTTCTCGTGTAGGCGTTGATCAGCTCGCCGCCCACGCGCACCTTGCCGTCGTCACAGTCGTCCATGCCGCCAAGGATGTTCAGAATCGTTGTTTTACCGGCGCCGCTGGGGCCGACCACCATGCACAGCTCGCCCTGCTCAATGGCAAACGTAACGCCGTCGGCGGCGCTGATGGTCACTTCCCCCATTTTGTATCTTTTATAAACCGAGTCAAGCTCAATAAAACTCATGCGGTTTTTCAATCCTTTCTGACATGTTTGGGCAAAAATAGATAGTATCACAGGATATTCTATTAATAATTATATAAAATAATAACACATTCCGTCAACAGGCCAAACCCTTGTTTTACAGACTGTTAACCGAAAATTCATTATATCCATTTTCTTGCAAAATTCCGGGGTGATCGCGCTCATTTGCTGATTGCCCGCAGCACTTTTGCGGCCACGGGCGCCGCCGCGCGGTAGCCGCCCCCGCCGTTTTCAACCACAACCACAAACGCATAAGGAAAATCGCTTTTTTGCGAAAAGCCCGCAAACCACGCATGGGGAGTTTTGTCTTTGCCCACCTCGGCGGTGCCCGTCTTCGCGCAGATTTCAAGCCCCTCAAGGCCGGATTCGCCATAATAGGTTTTCACGGTGTCACGCAAAATAGACTGCAGCGCGTTTGCCGTGGTCAGGCCCATATAGTTGCTCAGCTTGTCGCCGCCGCCGCGATAGGTGCGCATGCCCGCCGAATTCGTCACACTCTCCACAAAATAGGGCTGCACGGGCGTCCCGCCGTTGGCGACGGCGCCCATCATCGTCATGATTGCGAACGGGTTCGCCATTGTGGTATATTGCCCGATGCCCGCCCAGCCGAGGTCTGCGTCGGTGGTGCCGCTCACATCAAAAATGCCCGTTGCGGTATTCACGCGGTCAACGGTGAACGAGCTTGTCAAACCCAAACGTTTGGCGGTGCTGTTCAGGCGGCTTGCGCCAAGCTCAATGGCAATCTGGGCAAACGCGCTGTTGCAGGAATATTTCAGCGCCTGGTCAAACGTGACGGTTCCGTGCACCTCGCTGCAAATCACGGTGCCGCCGCGGGTTTTCAGCTCGCCTGTGCACTCAAAGGCGCGCGAGCGGATGTTCGGAATATTTTCAAGTGCGCAAACCGCCGTCACCACTTTGAACACAGAGCCGGGCACATACAGCCCGTTCAGCAGCTTATTCACATAGACGCCGTCATATTTCCCCGAGGTGTCCGCCGCAATATCCGCCGGCTTGCTGTTCACGTCAAACGAGGGAGTCGAAACCATGCAGATCATTTCACCTGTTTTATAATTATAAACACCAACCGTGCCCTTACGCCCCGTGAGGGCCTCATACGCGGCCGCGCAGACGTTTGCGTCAAGCGTCAGCTTGAGGCTGTTGCCCTTGCCGGTCTTTGAGGTGTTCACACCCCAAAAAACACTGTAGCCCACAAGCTCCGAGCTGAAGGTCTTCTGCACGCCGGTGGCAATAAAACCGTGGTCGTCGCCGATCGTGTGCAGCAGCGCCTTGCGGATCGCGGACGCGGAATTATAGACACGCTCGCCGTCGCCGCTTTTTGAAAGGATCACGCCGTTGCGGTCGACCACATTGCCGCCGCCGGTCAGCACGCCGGAACTGTACAGATGCCCGTTGACGGGCTTCATCACATAGGTTTCGGCGTTTCTATAAAATGAAACGAGCAGCACAACCAAGCCCGCGGCAAATATTGCCCCAAGCAACAAAAGCACCCTCGCCCTGCTGGTTGTCGTGCGCACCGCGCCTCACCCTTTCCGAAAAAATCAAACGACTTCCGTGCCCCCGAAAGCGCGGATCTGCAGCACATGGCACGCGCCCTCGCCAAACAGGCCCTCCATCGCGGCCTTGTATGTATCCAGCAGAGAAAGCGGCACAAAGGCCTGAATCGTGCCCGCAAAACCTCCGCCGTGCACGCGCCACGCACCCTTCCCCCTCAACACCTGCTCGCTCAACGCAAGCGCCAAAGCGACAGGCTGGCTCGCGGGCTTTTTGGTTGTGTAAACATTCTGGTTATACATATAAGACGAGTAGCCGCTCTCAATGATATTCTGCTTGAACGCCTCAAAATCGCCCCGGCGCAGCGCGTCCACTTCCCTGTCGACACGCTTGTTGTCCTCAAAAAAGTGCATCGCGCGCAGTACGGCGCGTTCGCCCGTTTGCTTTTTAACCGCTCCAATATTTTTATAAAACGCCGCTTCGTCCACAAACCGCAGCACCGTTTGCCCGAACTCGCCCGCCACCGCGTTCATTTCATAACGGATGGCAGCGTAATCCTCAGACAGATCCGCGTGGTCGGCGCGCGTGTCCACGATGCACAGGGCATGTCCGCAGGCGTTGAAGTCAAAATCCACGGGCGTGATCACCGGGCTTGCGTTGTCTTTGAAATCGATCGTCACAAAGCCACCCACGGAGCTTGCAGTCTGGTCCATCAGTCCGCAGGGCTTTTTATAATACTCATTCTCCGCATACTGCGCGGTCTGCGCGATCACAACAGGGCTGATTTTTCCGTCATTGTACAGATAATTCAAAATCGTGCCGATGAGCACCTCAAACGCGGCGGAAGACGAAAGCCCCGAGCCGCGCAGCACGTCGGACACCGTCACGGCGTCAAAACCGCCGATTTGATAGCCCAGCGCGCGGAATTTCGCGCAGGTGCCGCGAATCAGCGCGGAGGAATGCTCAGCCTCGTTCGGCACAACATCCAGAACGCTCAGATCCACAACGTCCATATTCCTGTATTTCTTCGACTTCACACGGATAATATTTTCATCGTTTTTCGCCGCCGCGCCCACAACGTCGAGATTGATCGCCGCCGCAAGCACCTTGCCGTTGTTGTGATCCGTATGGTTGCCGCCGACCTCTGTTCTGCCCGGGGCGGAGAAAAAGCGGATATCCCGTGCGCCGTTATAATAGTTGTCAAAGTCATGCAGCAAATCAGCATAACGCTCACGCTGCCGCAAAACGGCGTCGTTTGAAACATAAATTTTTTTCAGCGCGGCGTCAAACCGCCCCGCCGAAATCTCCTGCCGAAAATTGTGCGTGTCAGCCATCTTTTTTTGATTCCTTTCTGAACTGTGCGGATTGCTGGTTTTTCTTCACCTGACTCTTTTCTGCCGTATAAATTAAAATTTCGTTCACCGCGAGCATTGAAATGCCCGAAATCGTGAAAATCACAATCAGCGGCGACAAAAAGCTGAATGAAAACGATTGAAACATGTTGCGGCCCGCCGCGCCGTAAGAAAGAAGCCGCGGCACATAACCCAACAGTGAAAAGAGCAAAAACTTTTTATAATCATATTTGCGCGAGCCGTAAAACCCGCTGATGCGGTTTGTGGGAAACACCGGAACGAACCGAAAGACAAATAACAGCCACGGGTTTTCCACCCCGTCGTGCTCAAGCGCTTTTCTCGTGTTTTCATAGCGCTCCAGCAGCTTCACGACCTTGTCGGTTCCGAGCGAATACCCGAACACATAGCGCACCGAAAACATCAGCGCAAGGCCCGAAAGATTGATCAGCAGCGCGGTATAAAAAGGGAACACCGCCGATGAAATCAAGCACACCAGTGAAACCGGCGCGACCGGAACAATGCATTTGAGCAAGAACAGCGACTCAATAATAATAAAGACGATCCAGCGGTTCGGCAGGCCTTCCACCCGCAAGCGCAAATCCTCCAAAAACACAAGATAGTTTTTATACCACGGCAGCTCCTCCACCCAGTCGATACGCGTGAAAATGCTCCACGCCAACAGCGCAGCAGCAGCCAGCAGCAAGCCGTATGCCGACAGCCGAATGACCTTTTTGAGAAAGCTTTCTCTGTCAATCAAAATAATCACCGCAAATCAAATTAACTAATTTATTATAGCAAATATTACCGGCAGGTCAATGTTAAAAATAAAAACTTTTTTCTTTCTGCGGCATTTCGCAGACAGTTGACTTATATGCTATAATATCTGCAACACATGCCGCGGGCGCCGGCCCTGTGATCCGCCGCAATGGGTACGGCCATGCCATAATACCCGCAGCATTAATGTTTTCTATAAAATGACAAATATGTCACTATAATCATTTCCATCAACTGCGCCACTATGCGCTGAACACACGCAAGCGCACAAACAAATCACAACCGGGAGGAATTGCTGCATGAAAATCGTAATTTTGGACGGATATGCCGAAAACCCCGGCGACCTTTCATGGGAGCCGCTTCGCGCTTTCGGCGAATATTCCGTCTATGACCGCACGCCGAAAGAGAAGGTTATTGAGCGCAGCGCCGGCGCGGATATCGTGGTCACAAACAAAACCCCGTTGCCCAAAGAAACGCTTGCCCGACTGCCGAACCTCAAATTCATCGCCCTGCTTTCAACAGGCTACAATGTTGTGGACATCGCCTATGCAAAAGAGCGCGGCATCCCCGTTTCAAACATCCCGTCCTATTCCACCCACGCGGTGGCACAGCTTGTGTTCGCGTTCATTCTCGGGCACTATAATCATGTCGCCCTGCATTCCGAGGCGGTGCACGCGGGCGAATGGAGCGCAAGCCCGGACTTCTGCTTCTGGAAAGCGGACCTTTTTGAGCTCGCCCACAAAACCTTCGGCGTCATCGGCTACGGCGAAATCGGCCGCCGCGCGGCAAAAATCGCGGACGCGTTCGGCATGCGTGTCATAGTCACCTCGCGTACAAAGCCCGCACAGCTGCCCGAGTATGTCACATTTACAGATCAGGGCACCCTGCTGAAAAACGCGGACGTTGTGTCATTGCACTGCCCCCTCACACCCCAGACGCAGGGCATGGTCAATGAGGAATTCCTCGCAAAAATGAAGCCCACGGCCCTGCTCATCAACACCGCGCGCGGCCCGCTCGTCGACGAAGCCGCGCTGGCAAAGGCGCTATGCGGCAAAACCATCGCGGGCGCGGGGCTTGACGTGCTCTCATCAGAGCCGCCCGAAAAAGACAACCCTCTCTTCGGCGCGCCGAACTGCCTGATCACGCCCCACATCGCCTGGGCGGGCAAAGAAACGCGCGCGCGGCTGATGTCGATTTTCCTTGACAACATCAAAGCGTTCACAGAGGGCGGCCCTATTCACGTTGTCAACCCATAATTTCTCTTTTGAGAAAGGAACATCCGTATGGAACGCATTGACAAGCTCATTGCTTCTCAGGGCACGCTGTCGCGCAACGACGTCAAAAAACTTATCAGAGAGGGCCTCGTCACCTGCAACGGCGCGGCCGTGTCTTCGGGCGCGCAAAAAATAGACCCGCAGAACGATTCGCTTGCTTTGGGCGGCAAGCCGCTCACGCTTTCGTCCCATATCTATCTTATGCTCAACAAGCCGAAAAATGTCGTTAGCTCAACAGAAACCGGCGGCCAAGCCACCGTGATGGACCTCGTGCCGGAGGAGTTTTTTCGGGGTGGGCTGTTCCCTGCCGGCCGGCTTGACAAAGACACCACAGGCTTCGTTCTCATCACAGACGACGGCGCGTTTGCCCACAGCATTCTTTCCCCCAAACGCCATGTGCCGAAAACCTATGAGGTCACCGTCCCGGAACCTCTGACGCAAGCTGAAATCCAGGAAATCAAAGAAGGGCTCACCGTCGGGGCGACGCGATTCCGCCCTGCGGAGCTTCGCTTTCTGCATGCAGGCGGCGAAGGGCAGACCTATGAAATCGTCCTGCACGAGGGCAAATACCATCAAATCAAGCGCATGTTTGCCCGGTTCAAAAAAGAGGTAATCGCGCTGCACAGAACCAAGATCGGCGCGCTGCCGCTGGACGCATCCCTCGCGCCCGGCGAATGCAGACCGCTTTCGCAAGCGGAAACAGCCCTCTTGCAACAAGAACAGCCTCTGCCGTGAAGCCCTTTTTCTGTGTTTTATGCTTTTGCGTAAACTTTTTTCGTTAAAATCCACATATGCATATCAGATAAATAAAAAATCATAATGTTGTATAGAACCAACAAAAAACCACCCCAGAGGTTGTCGTTTAAAAGTTTTTTACAAAAAATTTAAAAGTTTTTTGGCCCATTTGCTTGCAATATGAAGTGTTTTTGTGTAAAATAGCATTTGGGAAATAGGCAAAATGCATAAATATCACTTTTGGGATTTTATTATTGGGACTATTTTATTCGGGGGTTGTATTATGTCAAACAGGCTTTTTCAAAGCATCATTCACCAAATGAAAGACACCGTGAACTGTACCGTGGGTGTCATCGATGAAACGGGTACGGTCATCTCCTGCAGCGAGCTTGGCAAAATCGGCGAGGTGCTCACAAACCAAACGGTTGAAATATTCACCTCAAATAACGCCGTGAATGCAGACGGCTATATTTTCCGCGCGTTTGGCTCGCCCATTCAGCCGGAATATGCCATTTTTGTCGAGAATACGGACGCGGCGGCTGAAAAATATTCTTCGATTCTCGCAGTTTCACTCAATAGTGTCAAGCAATATTATGATGAGAAATTCGACAAAGGGAATTTTATCAAAAACGTGATTTTAGACAATATCCTTCCCGGTGATATTTATTTGAAAGCGAAGGAATTGCACTTCAACAACGACATCACCCGCGCGGTTTTGCTCATCCGCATCACGCAGCAGGGCGACGTTTCGATTTTTGAGATCATTCAAAACCTGTTCCCCGACAAAAACAAGGATTTTGTCATCAATGTCAATGAAACAGACATTGCCCTTGTCAAAGAGGTCCGCGCGAACATTGAACCGAAAGACCTTGAAAAGCTCGCCCGCTCCATCGCAGACTCTTTGGGCACAGAGTTCTACACCCGCACCCTTGTGGGCATCGGCACGGCCGTGACCGGCATCAAAGACCTGGCTCGATCCTTCAAAGAAGCGCAGGTGGCGCTTGAAGTGGGCAAGGTATTCGACACAGAAAAGACCATTGTCAGCTATGACAACCTCGGCATCGCAAGGCTCATTTACCAGCTGCCCAACAAGCTTTGCGACATGTTCCTCAAAGAGGTTTTCAAACGCGGCTCCATCGAAACGCTTGACCACGAAACCCTCTTCACCATCCAGCGCTTCTTTGAGAACAACCTCAACGTTTCTGAAACATCGCGAAAGCTGTTTGTGCACAGAAACACACTCGTATACCGCCTTGAAAAAATCAGAAAACTGACAGGCCTCGATTTAAGGGAGTTTGACGACGCCATCGTGTTTAAAGTTGCCCTGATGGTTAAAAAATATATGGACTCAAACCCCACAAAATTCTGATTGAAGCAGAGGTTCAGCGTTTAAAAACAGCCGTTTTTAAACGGGAAGGTTCGCCCGGCCGCCTGGCTTGCGGCAAGGGTTTTTAAGTGGAGCGTCCACGACGACCAAGGCAGTCTTCCGCCCCGGCAAGAAAGGATCAGCCATTACCATGATAGAGTTTAACAACGTTTCGAAAATTTATCCGAACGGAACGAAAGCGCTCAGGGATATGAACATCAAAATCAACAAGGGTGAGTTTGTTTTCGTCGTCGGCTCCTCGGGCGCCGGAAAAAGCACATTCCTGAAGCTCATGATGCGGGAGGAAACTCCTTCCTCCGGCGAAATTATCGTCAACGGAATCAACCTGAACAACATGAAAAAGCGCGAGGTTCCCCATTTTCGCAGAACGCTCGGCGTCGTTTTTCAAGATTTCCGCCTGATTCCCAGCATGAAAGTTTTTGACAATGTCGCATTTGCCATGCGCGTGATCGGCGCGAAAGAAAAAGACATCAGCAAGCGTGTGGCATACACCTTGAGCCTCGTGGGGCTTTCGTCGAAAGCGCGCATGTATCCCACCCAGCTTTCGGGCGGCGAGCAGCAGCGTGTCGCCATGGCGCGCGCGCTTGTCAACAATGCGGACATCATCATAGCCGACGAACCCACGGGCAACGTCGACCCTGAGATGTCCTATGAAATTGTCGACCTGCTCAACCACATCAACGCAAACGGCACGACCGTCATCATGGTCACGCACGAACATAATCTTGTGAAGCAGTTTGACAAGCGCGTCATCACCATTCAGGGCGGCAACGTGGTTTCAGACACGACCGATATGAACGCGCTGAATATGCAGCCCTGCGCCGTGGGCGGCGAGCCCGGCACGGTTCCCTGCTATTATGACGCGCCGAACGAACACGCCGACATCGAGGAGTTTTTAAAAACCTACGGAACAGATGAAGAAAAAGCATCTGTGAAGCACGGCTCAAAAAAAGAGCGCCGCCATGCCGCAGAAACGCCGAAAACTGAAGAAAAGCCCTCTTTCGACATTCGCAATCTTCGTGCTGTCGCCCAGAAAAAAGATGCGGATTATTCGGTTTATTTTGAGCCCTCAGAAGAAAAGGAACAGGAGGGTGATCAATAGATGAAGCTCAACAGCTTACGTTATTTGACAAAAGAGGGATTTCATAGTATTATAAAAAACAGTTTGATGTCCCTGGCCTCCGTGGCTGTGTTCACATCATGCCTTTTGATTATCGGCTCCGCGCTGTTAATTTTCGCAAACATCAATGCAATTGTTTCGGGCATGATGGAGCAAAATGTCATCGCCGTCTTTATTCAGGAGGGCACCTCGCAGGAGGATATGCTGGCCATGAAAGAGCGCATTGTGCAGATTGACAATGTAAATTCCTGCGAATTCGTCAGCTCTGAGGAAGGGTTCAACGACATTTCCGGCAATCTGAACCAACAGGATCTGGAGCTGATCAGAAGCTATATCGGCACCGAATTCCTGCCGGATTCCTACCGGCTCACGTTGAAAGATATTTCCCTGCAAAGCGAAACGGTTCAACAAATCAATACGTTCTCCAACGTCAAATCCATCCGCGAGAGCGATGACCTTGCCCAACGGCTGCTGACCCTGCGCAACTCCATTACATATGTCAGCGTCGGCGTCATTTTGATTTTGTTTCTTGTGACGGTGTTCATCATTGCCAACACCGTGAAGATCACCATGTTCTCCCGCCGCCTTGAAATCAACATCATGAAGGCCGTGGGCGCAACAAAATGGTTCATCCGCCTTCCATTTTTGATTGAGGGCATCATCCTCGGCATTCTGGCCGCCCTGTTGTCCCTGGGGCTTGTCCACGCACTTTATACGCTTGCGGTTGACCAGTTTGCGGGCGCGCTTCTTGCTTTGAACAGCACCTTTGTGCCCTTTAATGATTTAGTTGTTCCGCTTGCGGGCATTTTCTTGTTCATCGGGGTGTTCACCGGCTCTTTCGGCAGCCTCATTTCCATGGGCAAATACCTCAAAGAGCACGGCAGCGTTGTTTACAATGAAAACGCGACCCTGTGATATATTCGGGGAACTCTCTCTGCAAATCTGAAAATTCACTAAAAACCCAAACAAAACGGGAGCGCCCCGAAAGGCCTGCGCTTTTTGCCGCACCGCTTTTCAAAATATTCAGAACAATTGCTCCCGTAGCGAAAGGATGGTTTTTTCATGCAACGCAACCATTTTAAAAGAGCTTTGTGCGTGTTGGGCGCAACCGTTTTTCTTCTCTCCTCCCTTCCCGTGCCCCCGGCGGCGGCCGCGACAGACGAAGAGAAAATCGAGCAAATCCGCCAGCAGCAAAAGGCGCTGGATGCAAAGATTGCCTCAGCAAACGAAGAGATCGCGGCAATCAAAGACAGCATTGGCGAGCAAGAGGAATATGCTGAAGAGCTCTATGATAAAATGAGCGCCCAGCAGGAAGTGATTGACAGCTTCAACAGCGAAATTGACATTTATGAGGGTCAGATATCCGCGCTGAACAAGCAGATACAAGAAAAAGAAGATCACATCGCAACATTAGAAAAGGACATTGAAAAGTTAGAAAAAGACATTGAGGAACAACAGGTAAAAATCGACGCCACAAAAGATTTATTAAAAGAGCGGCTGGTCACGCTTTATATGCAGGGCGAATCCTCTTATCTGGAGCTTTTGCTCTCGTCGGACAGCCTTTCAAACTTCCTCACGCGTATTGAGCTGATGGAAAACATCACCGAGCACGACACCGAACTCATCAGCGAAATCCGTGAAATCGTCACACAGCTAGAAAACGACCAAAAAGTCATAAATGAAAAAATCGACGAAGTCAAACAGGCGCAGGCCTTGATCGAAAGTGAAAAAGCCGACGTCCAGTCAAAAGAAGACGAAGTCAAAAGCAAGCGCAACCAGGCGCAGGCGGTGCAGGACGAAATCAACGCCGGCTGGAAAGAAGTGCAGGCCATTATCGGCAACCTGGAATCGCTGGAAAATCAAAACAAGTCTCTGGTTGCAAAATATAAAAGGGATCAGGAGGCTTTCGACGCGCAGATCCAAGAAATCATACGCGAACGCGGCTCAACCGGCTCTGGCACCACGGCGGCCGGTTTCATCACCCCCATCAAATATGACAGCAGCGTATATATGTCAAGTCCTTTCGGCGAACGCTCCAGCGGCTATCACAAGGGCGTTGACCTCACCCGCCCCGGCGCGACAGGAACACCCATTTATGCGGTGAAAAACGGCAAAGTCATTCAGGCCACCTATCATAGCAGCTACGGTAATTATGTAATGATTGACCACGGCGACGGTGTGCAAACCCTCTATGCGCACTGCAGCCGCCTCGCGGTCTCCAACGGGCAGACGGTTTCTCAGGGTCAGGTCATCGCTTACATTGGCAGCACGGGCAATTCCACCGGTCCTCACCTGCATTTTGAAGTTTACATTAACGGCAGCCGTGTGAATCCGGGCAATTACATACCGCTTCCTCCCCGTCGCTGACTCACAGCAAATTGCATATGAACTCCCTCCCCGGCATAAAATTGCATGGGGAGGTTTTTTGCCTTTGTGTGTTTCGCTGACACCGTGGCCTTCCTTAGAAAGAGAAAGGGGGCCGCTGCCTTATGTTCGCTATTCTTGAAATTTTGCCAAAAGAAACGGGGCGTTTTGCGCGCCTGCGCGAACGCATACACCCGCCCCCCCTTTATTTGGAAGAGGTCAAAACCACCACCCGCCTGCCCTATTACATCATCCGCGCGCAGGAACGGCGCACCGGCATTCCATGGGATGAGATCGCGGCAATGGCCGGCCGGTGCAAAACGCGCATGCTGCCGCAAGCGCATGTCACCTTTCCCCCCGAAACGGGTCTCACACCGTTTGTACCCACAAAATTTCCCGCCATGCTGCTCTTCAACACGGCTGTCAGCGTCTTGCGCTGCCTGAACGTTTCTCCCTCAAACTTCACCTGCGCGGTTATCGACAATCAAGCCGCGGCGGCCTCCCACATCCACAAGCTTATTCCGTTTGCCCAAACCATCACCGTCTGTACCCAAAACACAAACCAATACATCAAAACCGCAGCCGAGCTGTTTGATGAATTCGGTGTGAGCATTATTGTGTCTGACGACATGCGGGCCGCGCAAAAAAACCTGTTCACCGTTTCACTCTCCGGCGACAAAGACTTGTTTTCAGGCAAGGGCTTTACATTGACCTACAAAAAGCATAGCCACCCCAAAGCGCTCTCTTTGGGCAAAATCCAGGTTCCCGAGGCCTTTTATTTGCCGCCGATTGAAGGCATTTCACGCTTTGATTTTTTGTGCGCGCTCTATGAGCTCTGTTCTGTGGAATCCATCAAAAATCTCTCCTGCGAAACTTTGTTTTATGCAGAAAGAGAAATGGCGATCGAAACCATCGGCGAACTCATCCGCGCCACATTCCACTTGCGGCAAAACGAAGAATGTGGAAATTCATAAAATTTTGCTTGACATTCCCCTTTTATTTATTTATAATAGAGCCTATTAGAAAACTGTCTTGCAGTTTTCTAATTTTCTATTGGTCAGGTTCTTGCGCACAAAAGCGATCAGCACCCCGTTCCTGCAAAAAACCAAGGCTTGGCGCCAACAATCCAGTCTGTTTATGCTACAGACCTGTTCATGACATACATGATTGTCTTTTTTTTTGCATAATTATGATCAATAACCGTCAAATCATATCAACAAGTAACCCGCCGCTTTCTTTTGGGCGGCGTTTATACGAGAGGATGTACACCATGGCGAATGAATTCATTTTAACCAAAGCGGGCCTTGATGAGCTCAAAGCCGAGCTGAAGATTTTGCGCACCACAGGCCGCAGCGAGGTTGCCGAAAAAATCAAAGAGGCGAAGTCCTTTGGCGACCTTTCAGAAAACAGCGAATATGATGAAGCAAAGTCTGAACAGGGCAAGCTTGAAGCGCGCATCAACGAAATTGAATACATGCTTCAGCACGCAACCGTTCTAGATGAAGAAGCCCTCTCAACCGAAATGGTTCACATCGGCTCAAAGGTCAAAGTCAAGGTGCAGGCAAGCGGAGCGGTCGTCGACTATCAAATCGTCGGCTTTCCGCAGGCAGACCCTGTCCGCCGCATGATTTCTGACGAATCCCCCATCGGCAAGGCTCTTGTGGGCAACAAGGTGGGCGATGTTGTTGACATTGAAACCCCCGCGGGCGTTTCGCAGTTTGAGATTCTTGAAATTTCAAAATAAAGCGGAATTTCAAGTGAATACTAAAAACAGGGCAACGGGCAGTCACTGCCCTGTTTGCTTATTCGGCCTCAATTCAAAAAACACAAAACATGCAGGCTTTGAGTCAGCGCATAAAGCCCGGTACAAAGAATTTTTGGGCGGGTTTCCGCCCTTTTTTATTTGGCGGCAATGACCCAGCGGAAAGGATGTATCAAAACATGGCAGACGAACAAATCCCAACCACCACTCCCTGTGCGGAAAATGAGGCTCTTTCAGAGCAATCCATCAACGAATTAAGACAAATTCGCATAGACAAGCTGAAAGCCCTGCAGGACGCGGGTAAAAACCCCTTCGACATCACAACCGCCGAACACACCGTCACGTCGGCGGGGATCGTTGCGCGTTTTGAGGAACTTGAGAACACCGATGTCGCCATCTGCGGCCGCATCATGACATGGCGCGATATGGGCAAGGCGAACTTCATAGACATCCATGACAGGGACGGCCGCATGCAAATCTATGTCCGCCGCGACGACATCGGCGAAGAAGAGTTCGCCGGGTTCAAAAAGTGGGATGTGGGTGACCTTGTTGAGGTCAAGGGCTTCGTGTTCAAAACCCGCAAGGGCGAAATTTCGGTGCATGCGAAAAGCATCCGCCTGCTTTCAAAATCCCTCCTGCCGCTGCCGGACAAGTTCCACGGCCTCAAAGACACAGACACACGCTACCGCCAGCGCTACATTGACCTGATCGTCAACCCCGAGGTGAAAGACACCTTCGTCAAGCGCAGCAAAATCACGGCAAAGATCCGCGAATTTCTTGACAACAGGGGCTATCTTGAGGTGGACACGCCCGTCTTGCACACCCTTGAGATCGGCGCCGCCGCGCGCCCGTTCATCACCCACCACAACACGCTGGACCTCGACATGTATCTGCGCATTGAAACCGAGCTATACTTGAAACGCCTGATCGTGGGCGGCTTTGAAAAGGTCTATGAAGTGGGGCGCATCTTCCGCAACGAGGGCATGAGCGTCAAGCACAACCCCGAATTCACCTCCATTGAGCTTTATGAGGCCTATGGCGACTATAAAACAATGATGAACCTTGTGGAAGAGCTGTATTCCACCCTCACGTTGGATATTTGCGGCTCACACACCATAAACTATCAGGGAACAGAAATCAACATGGCCGCCCCGTGGGCGAAAATGACCATGGCCGAATCCGTGCAGAAATATGCGGGCGTTGATTATAACGACTGGAAAACAGACGAAGACGCACGCGAGGCCGCAAAGGCGAAAGGCCTTCATCTTGAAAACAAGACCCTGTCAAGGGGCGAGGTGCTCGCGGCCTTCTTTGACGAATATGTGGAGGATAAGCTCATTCAGCCCACCTTCATCTATGACTACCCTGTCGATATTTCGCCCCTCGCGAAAAGAAAGTCCTCAAATCCGGACATCACCGAGCGTTTTGAGTTCTTTATTTATGCGCGTGAGATGGGCAACGCTTTCTCAGAGCTCAATGACCCCGTTGACCAACGCGGCCGCTTTGAAAAACAGGTGGCCGAAAAACGCGCGCAGGGTGCGAACGCGGAGGTAGATGAAGATTTTATCACCGCGCTTGAATACGGCCTGCCCCCCACGGGCGGCCTTGGCATCGGCCTTGACCGGCTTGTGATGCTGCTGACAGACAGTCCGTCCATCCGCGATGTGCTGCTCTTTCCGACGATGAAGCCCAAAGACTGATTTGATGCAAAAGAGGTGAGTGTGCGTGGTTTACGCAGCCATTTTGGCCGGAGGGTGCGGTTCGCGCATGCAGTCCGACCTTCCCAAGCAATACTTGTTAATTAACAAAAAACCGATATTTATTTATAGTGTCGAGGCCTTTGCCGCGCACCCGGGGGTGGACAGCATTCTTCTCGCGGTGAACGACCGTTATTACGACTATGCGAAAAAGCTGCTCGACAAATATTGCCCGAAGGTTTCCCTGACCCTCATCAACGGGGGCGAAGACCGATTGGCAACGCTGAAAAATATTTTGCGGCATCTCAGGCTGAAGAACGCCGTCGCAGAAGACACGATCCTCATCACTCACGACGCCGTGCGCCCCTTTCTTGACAGCCGCATTATCACCGAAAACATTGCTGCGGCAGAGCGATACGGCGCTTGCGACACCGTCGTGCCCGCGACAGACACCATTGTTGCAAGCGATGACGGCGAATTCATCAACGCCTGCCCGCCCCGTGACACTATCTTTCACGGGCAGACTCCCCAGACCTTTCAGGCGCAGAAGCTGTTCATTCTGACAGAAAGCCTGACAGAAACAGAAAGCAAAACCGTCACCGACGCCTGCTCCATCTTCACCCTGCGCGGCCAGCCGGTCAAGCTGGTGCGAGGCAGACCGGAGAATATCAAAATTACCTACCCGCAAGATATGATTTTTGCCGAAAAATACGCTCAGACCCTGAAAAAGCCATGATTCCGGCCGCCGGCGGCACAAAAAGGAAAGGATTCGATTCTATGCCCAAACTTTCCCTCATCATCCCCACGCGCAACGCAGAGGAGCATTTGCATGAGGCGCTTGAATGCCTTATCACCCAGTCGAACGACGACTTTGAGGTCATTCTGCTTGACTGCATGTCAACAGACGGCACAACGGCCATCATCGACGAGTTCTGTGAGGAATATGTGGACTTTCGCCGCGTGGACTTTCCTTCTGAGAACACCAATGCCGCGATGAACAAAGGGCTGGAGCTTGCCAAGGGCGACTATGTGTGGTTTTATGCGCCGGACGGCAGGGTGACAGACCAAACCGTCGGGGCCTTTCTTGAAACGGCCGAAGCCAAAGATGCTGACGTCGTTGCGGGCCGCATTTGGTATTTCGGCGACTTTGAGCCCTATTATGACATTTATGCGGACACCACGACGGTGCTCCCCAAGTTTGACAAATATGAGCGCAGCATTTTGTGGGACAGCGAGCTATCCAACAAAATCTTTCGCCGTCACATTCTTGTGGCAAGAAACCTCACCGTTCCTGAAAATCTTTATGAGGCGGGCGGCATTCTCAACCTCAGGGCACTGCTTGGCGGGCTGAGTTTCACAGGCTGCCCCGCGGCGGTTTATCAGCGGCGCGAGCAGCGCGGGCTCGAGGGGTTTTCGCCCCACCTTGTGCCCTCGCTTGAAAACGCAAAGGTTTGGGTCGCAAGAATGCAGGAAGTATTCTCTATCATTGAGGCAGAGATCAAAAAAGATACCGGCTCGCTCGACGGCGACGAGGCCTTTTTGCAGGAGGCCGTTTACCGCACCGTCTCTGTGCTGCTCAACCGCTTTTACCGCTATTTCTGGCATATGGATCAAGAAACCCTCACCTTTGTGACAGAAGCCTTCGAAACGCATGTGCAGCTTCTGATTCCCGAACGCTTCAAAAAGCTCAAAGATGCGCACCCTGACATTCCGCTGCCAAACCTGGTCGGCAATTTGCAGCAAGCCGCTGAAAATCCGGCGTTCTCCATGCTGCTTGACATCGCGGACAACGAAGAGCTTCCCCCGTTGCTCAACTCCCTTTATATGCAAACCTTCCCCTTCTTTGAAGTGTTCGCGCGCCAAAGCCAATATGACAGCCTGTTTTTCCCGGAACGTTGGAAAACGGTCCCGAATCTTCATGTGCTGCCTGACGAGGGCTTTCACAACCTCGCCCGAAGCGAAGCGCGTTCAAGGGTCTCCATCAATTTGCGTGACGGCAAGCCGATTGACCCGCGCGTGCTGCAAAAGGTGCATTATGCCGCCGTGCCCCTGTTCGCAAAACCCTTCTTTTTTAATCAAACAAAAAACAGCTTTAAGGTCAAACGCACTTTAAAAGAAAAAGGCCTTAATATCACATAAAACAAGCCTTATTGATAAAGAAAACGGCAAGCCCGCGCTTGCCGTTTTCTTTATCAATTTTCATAATACGGAAAGATATCCTTCCAATAAAACGTATAGGTGATCGGATCCTGCTCGCTGCCCTCAAGCCTGAGAGAAAATCCGTCATTCGTCCACGTGACGGCGGAGGTTCCGCCGCCGCCATCGTCAGAAACACGCACGGTCATAAGATGCCGCACGCTTGAACGCTGCCCTTCAACGGCAGAGTCCCGCACGCTGACAGACAGCGTTCGCGGCCCAAACAGTGCGAATACGCCTAACCCAGAATAAAGATACTCCCCCGTCAGCTCAAATCTGCCGTCCGCGCTGATCTCTGTAAAAGCAGGCTCAATAGTCTGCTCGCCCGCCTTCATGAAAAATATGTTTCCGAGCAGCAGCACGGCGCAGAGCGCAAACTCCGCAACAGCAATGATGCTCACGATCCATAGCTTCTTTTTCATGTTTTTCACCCCTTAAAAAAAAGGCCGCCATTCCAAAAAAGAAACAGCAGCCTTTGTTTTAATCAAAGATTAAGCAAGCTCGGCGAAATACTTAATGGTTCTCACCATCTGGCTTGTGTAGGAGTTCTCGTTGTCATACCATGAAACAACCTGCACCTGATAGAGGTCGTCGGCGATCTTCGCAACCATTGTCTGCGTTGAATCAAACAGCGAGCCATAGGTGATGCCGATGATGTCAGAAGAAACGATTTCGTCTTCATTATAGCCATAAGAAGCATTGGCGGCTGCTTTCATAGCGGCGTTGATGCCTGCCTTTGTGACGTCTGAGCCCTTGACGACAGCGGTCAGAATCGTTGTGGAACCTGTCGGCACGGGAACGCGCTGTGCGGAGCCGATGAGCTTGCCGTTGAGCTCGGGGATAACGAGGCCGATTGCTTTCGCGGCGCCTGTGGAGTTGGGAACAATATTGACAGCGGCGGCGCGGGCCCTTCTGAGGTCACCCTTCGGGTGAGGGCCGTCCAGCGTCATCTGGTCGCCTGTGTAAGCGTGGATGGTGGCCATGATGCCGCTCTGGATGGGGGCATAGTCGTTGAGCGCCTTCGCCATGGGGGCAAGACAGTTTGTTGTGCACGAAGCGGCGGAGATGATCGTGTCGTCGGCGGTCAAAATGCCCTCGTTCACACCGAACACAACCGTGGGCAGGTCGTCGCCCGCGGGCGCGGAAATAACGACCTTCTTCGCGCCTGCGTCGATGTGCGCCTGAGACTTTGCCTTTGAGCAATAGAAACCTGTGCACTCCAGAACAACGTCAACACCGATTTCACCCCAAGGCAGCTCGGCAGCGTTTTTCTTGGCATAAATGATGATCTCTTTGCCGTCAACAATGATGGAATTCTCAGTGGCCTTCACAGTGTCGGCCTTTTCATATTTACCCTGCGCAGAGTCATATTTGAGAAGATGCGCAAGCATTTTTGCATCAGTAAGGTCATTGATCGCCACAATTTCATAGCCTTCGGCGCCGAACATCTGGCGGAACGCAAGACGGCCGATTCTGCCGAAACCATTAATAGCAACTTTAACTGACATAATCATTCCTCCAATTTCTTGATACTTATATAGTATAACCAAAATGGAATCTATGCAAGCAATTTTGTCATTTTTTCCTTTGATTATACAAGATTTGGTAAAATGCCAAAAAAACTGCTTTGGACGGCAAAAAAAGGTTATAGATTACCCATACCCTTTTTGCAATACAAAACCGCTTGTTTTTCAATGGAATTACCACTTTGTTGTCTGCACTTCTTTTTGCTTTTCTTCCTGTTTATTGCTCTTGATTTTGTTGCTCTTTGCGGTGGTTGCTTCCTTTGTGCTTTTGCCCTTTTGCGTCGTGGTTTCAGGCGCGAGCGTCGTCGCTTCCTTTGTTGCGGGGGCTTTCGTAGTCTCTTGCTTTGTGGCCTCTTGTTTCGTTGCGGCTTCCTTTGTTGTCTGCGGCTTTTCTTTGGTCGCCTCGGCCTTGGTCGTTTCGGCCTTGGTGTTCTTGGCCGGCGCAACGTCCTCGTTCAAAAAGCCGTGCATAAACCCGTCAAGGGCAACCGAGCAGATGTCGCCGCCGATGACCCGCCCCTCATACACAAGCAGGTTTGCACGGATGCCCGCATTGTCATCCACGCCCGGATAATTCTTCACCGAATAGGTCCAGCGCTTTACGCGCGCGTTCGCATAGGGCTTGAGGTCAAGATTTTGCTCCGTTTGAATCTCGTTGTATTGGCTGTATACATTGTCAAACTCGGCAGGAATCACAACCTCGGCAACCTCGATCGGGTCCTCCCCCACTTCCCAGCCGAACTGCGCCAGAAACGCAAGGCGCTCCTCCGCGTTTTTGGCGGAGTAGTTGACCGTCGGGTCAGAGAGCACGTTGCTGTCCCTCCCCGCAACCCAAAACAGCACTAGCGCGGCGATCACAACCAGCGCAACCAGCAAGCCCAGCTTTAATTTTGTGGATTTAAAAGAAAATACAAACATAACCACACCTCAAATATAGTTTATGCCGGCCCGGCATAATACTGATCCCTCATAAAAAGCTTGCTGAAAAATCTGCGCAAAATCACATATATAATCCTGCAAAGCAGGATTTGAGATTCTTGTTTGATTTTTTAGAGCTTTTTTAATCGGGAGTCAGCATAAAAAACCCGGGGCGGGCGAATGCTCTCAGGGCGCCGAAGAGCGTGTCAGGGCCCACTTGAGCATTTTGTACAACTATATGCGAGGCAAGCCCCGTTCATGTCCCAAACGCACAAAATATTTTTCCTCAAAAATGAAAAACCGCCGGGGCGGCTGCCCCGGCGGTCAGGTCTGCGGCTTATGAATTTGTCATTTTCTGCGTTGCGTTTTTCAACTGCTGGCGCGCGCGGCGCACATTGTCAAGCGACTTGTTGAACGCATCCACACTCTCTGAGAGAATCTCGTCGCTCTCGCGCATGATCGTGTCAACAAACTCGCTGGCACTGTTGCGCATATCACGCGACCATTTCTGGGCATTCTCGGCAACCTCGTCCGCATCCGCCTTTGCCTTGGTGATGATCTCATTCGCCTGCTGCTTTGCCGTGGCGACAATTTCAGCCCCGACCTCTTTCGCGGTCTTGGTGATTTCGTGTCCCTCCACAAGCCTTGCGGCCTGCCGCTCCGCGTCCGCGATGATGTCCTCGGCGGCGCTCTGTGCCTTCACAAGAATATCCTTGCGTTCAGAAGCGATTTTTCTTGCCTGGATCACTTCCTCGGGCATCTGCAAACGAATTTCTTCAACCGCCTGACGAATCGCGTCCGCGTCGACCTTCGTTTTCCCCCCCATCAGGGAAGATTTGCCTTCATCTAAAATTTCACCGATTAGATCCAATGCACTTTCCACGCTCATGGTTTTCCATCCTTTCTTTGGGGCGGATCCTCCCGCCGCCGGTCATTTATGTTGAATCGTAAGCCGTTTAATAATATCGTCCTGAATTTCGGCGGGCACAAAGGGGGTGATGTCGCCGCCGAACATGCAAACCTGTTTGACCATGCTGGAGCTCAAAAACATGTTTTCAGCCCTCGTGGTCATAAACAGGGTTTCAACCTCAGGCGCCAAACGCTTGTTGGTCAACGCCTGCTGGAATTCGTTTTCAAAGTCTGAAACCGCGCGCAACCCTTTCACTATGGCCTTTGCGCCGATTGTTTTCACATAGTCGGCAAGCAATCCGCTGTATTGCGCAATTTCAACATTGGGTAAATCCGTTGTGCAGCGGCGCAAAAGGTCAATGCGCTCCTCCACTGTGAAGCTATAGGAATTCATTTTGTGATAGTTGCTCATCACAACCACAACCACATGGTCAAACATCTCTGCCGTGCGCGTAATAATATCAATATGCCCCACCGTCACAGGGTCAAAGCTCCCGGGGCAAACCGCAGTTCTTTCCATTCGTTTCTCCCAATCTTTGTCATTGTGTATTTCTATAAACCGTAATCAAAGTGCCCGCATACCGATAGGCCTTGTGAACAGAAAACTCCCCCACCTGTCGGGGAAGAATTTCGTCCGCAAGCGTTTCACAAACGACCGCGGCCCCCGGCGCCATGCGCCCGCAAAGCACAGGCAGCGCTTTTGCAACCAGCCCGCGGCTGTACGGCGGGTCTAAAAACGCCAAATCAAACACATCGGACGATGTGCCCAAAAATGAAAGCGCGTCTGCGTTCACGACCCTCGCCCTGTCAAAAAAAGCGGTGACCTTGAGGTTTTGGCGCACAATTTCGGCGACAGCCCTGCTCTGCTCAACAAACACCGCCTCTGCTGCGCCGCGGCTCAAAGCCTCAATGCCGAGCTGCCCGCTGCCCGCGAACAGATCCAGCACCCGCCGGCCCTCTATTTCAAATTGCACAATGCTGAAAACAGCTTCCTTCACCCTGTCTGTCGTCGGGCGGACATCCTTTCCCGGCGGTGAAATCAGCTTTCTGCCCCGGGCGGTTCCCGTAATGACTCTCACGTTACTCTCCACATTCCTCTTGGGACTTTTTTGCTTTGCCGCCGCAGCGGCATGCGACCGCAACCGCCGCTTTTGCACCTTCAAAAACAGGCCGCAGCACCATATATATTTTATATTATCCCATTTTTTGATGGGGTTTGTCAATATTTTCATTAAAAAATATGCCATTTCAGTCATTATAATATAATAACTGGAATTAAAAACATTATGATTCAACTGAAACCAGCGCTAATAATTCATCGGCGGAAGAAATGAGATGCCCGGCGCCGGCTTCTTCAAGCACCGCCTTGTCACGAAAGCCCCACAAAACACCCACGCTTGTCAAACCCGCGTTCCTTGCGGTTTCCATGTCAACCTCTGAGTCGCCCACAAAAAAGCAGTCTTCGGGGGAGGCCTTCAGTGCGTTCATCGCCTCCAGCACACCGTCCGGCGCGGGCTTCGCGGGCAAATCATCGCGCGCGCCCACAACCACGTTGAACAGCCCCAAAAAGGTGTCTGCACAGAGCGTTTCGGCGATGCCCTGCTCTTTGTTCGTCACCACGGCTGTTTTGACACCACGCTCATTGAGGGTTTTGAGCAGGTCAAGCACGCCCGGATAGGGCGCGGTTTTGATCGCCGAATGATCTTTGTAATATAACAGCATCTCCCGCGTGCAGTCCTCAAGCGCTTCTTTTGACGTTCCCTCGGGAACAGCGCGTTCCATCAGCACCGCGATGCCGTTGCCCACGAACGCACGGATCTCGTCCAGCGTGCGCGGCGCAAAGCCGCGTTTCTCAAGGCAATAATTTACACTGTCCGTCAAATCCTCAAGCGTGTTGAGCAGTGTGCCGTCCATGTCAAAAATAATCGTGTTTTTCATTGCTTCTCCCTGATAATATCTGTGTATATTCTCCGCCGTTTTCCGGCTGATACCCTTCACCGCCGCCAATTCGTCCACGCTCGCGCAGGAAACGGCCTTGATGGTTTTAAAATGTGCAAGCAGGGCCTTCGAGCGGCTCTCGCCCACGCCCTCGATGTCGCGCAAAGAAAGACGCAAGCTTTTTGACGCGTGCTTTTTGCGGTGATAACTCACGGCAAAACGGTGCACCTCTTCCTGAATCTCTGAAATCAGCGTGAAAGCCTTGCGCTTTGAAGTGATGGCGATCTCGCCCCCGTCAGAGGTAACGGCACGGGTTTTGTGCTTGGAATCCTTCACCATGCCGAACAGCGGAATGTCGAGCTGATATTGCGACAGCAGCGGCCGCACCGCGTTCACCTGGCCGATGCCGCCGTCAAGCAAAATCAAATCCGGCAGCCTGCCGAACCCCTCGCCGGAGTCTTTGTGCTGTTTATATTCCTCCAACCGCCTTGAGAGCACCTCGTTCATGGAGGCATAATCGTCCTGCCCGTCAAAGCCTTTGATCATAAAACGCTTATAGGCCTTTTTATAGGGCTTGCCGTCCAGAAAAACAACCATGCCCGCCACGTTGTCGCTGCCTGCGGTGTGCGAAATGTCATATGACTCAATATATGCCGGCGCCTTCGCAAGCCCCAAAAGCTCCGCAAGCTCGTCCAAAGCGGCGAGCCGTTTGCCCTCGCGCCCCGTCTGCTGGGCAAGTTTTTCAAAGGCGTTGCTTCTGCACATGGCAACAAGCGCCGCCTGCTCGCCCCGCTCGGGCACGGCAAGCGCCACCCGCCGACCCGCCTTTTTGGAAAGATGCTCGGAAATCAGCGGCGCGTCTTCCACCTCGCCGTCCACAGTCACACGCGGCGGCACATGGTCACGCATGGAATAATAGCTCAAAATCAGCTGCATGCGCGCGTTCGGCAGGCTGTCGATGCCGTTCACAAAAAAATACTCGCTGTCAAATAAATTGCCGCCGGCAAAGCGCAGGACCATCAGGCAGGCGCTGCTCTTATCCTCTGCAATAGCGAAAATGTCCTGATCCTTCACCCGCTGTGAAACGACCTTTTGCTTCCGGCCGATCTTTTCAATCGCCGCGATACGGTCGCGCAGCTTCGCAGCCCGCTCAAAATCCAGCCGTTCGGCAGCGTCTTCCATCTCTTCGCGCATGGCGCGCACCGTTTCGGCGCTGCCGTTCAAAATAAATTTGAGGGCTGAGTCCACAGCCTCGGCATAGTCCTTCTGACGGATTTTGCCCGCGCAGGGCGCCGAACAGTGACCGATGTGAAACTTCAGGCACGGCCGCCCCTTATTCAGGTCGCGCGGAAACACCTTGCCGCAGGTTGGCAGCTTATAAATCCGGCAGGCCTGCTCCACAGCGTCCGCGACGTGGCGATAACCTGTGAACGGGCCGATCACCTCGCTGCCGTCCTGCGGCTTTTGCATAGACGCCGAAATCATGCGCCAATCGCCCCGGGTGACCTTGATATAGTGATAACCCTTGTCGTCCTTGAGCAGAATGTTATATTTCGGCTTGTGCTGCTTGATCAGGCTGCATTCGAGCACCAGGGCCTCATATTCGGAATCCACCAGAATATAGTCAAAATCGTGCACGTTCTCAACCATTCTTTTGACCTTTTCACCGTGCGCCTTGTCGGAGCCGAAATAGGAGCTGACGCGGTTTTTCAAAAACTTGGCCTTGCCGATATAAATCACTTCGCCGCTTTTGTTTTTCATGATATAAACGCCGGGGGAAAGAGGCAAACTCATCGCCTTTTCCCGCAGCTGCTTGATTTTATCGCTCATGCCTCGCCCCCCTTTCGTAAAAAAGCCAGAAAGTATTCCATGAAAAAAGGCGTACCGGAATCATTCACCCCGATACACCTCGATCTCGCTCATCTGTGTTTATTCAGCAAAACCTGATTCCACAAGCTTTGCAAGGCCCTCAACCGCCTCGACCTCGTCAGCGCCGCCCGCGATAATGCGAATGTCCGTTCCGCCCATAATGCCGAGGGAAAGAACGCCCAAAAGGCTCTTTGCGTTCACGCGACGCTCTTCTTTTTCAACCCAGATCGTTGATTTGTATTCGTTTGCCTTTTGAATAAAAAATGTTGCCGGGCGAGCATGTAAGCCAACCTGATTTTGCACTACAACGTCTTTATGAAACATATTAATTATCTCCCAAACAAAAATTCAATCTTTGCGTTTTATTGCAGTATCACGCTGAAAACCGCAGAACAAGAGAACGGGCAAAAGAAATCACGCCCCTTTGCCACCGGTCTCAAGAATGCAAAAGCCTTACTTTTACATCTATTATACCACACTTCTTTATTCAGTCAACGATTTGTCGGGCATAAAATAATTAAGAACGAATATTTCAGTCGGAATACTAAACTCTTTTCAAAGTTAAGCGGAATGTTTGTGAATTATGACAGTTTTTTCATTGCCAAAAATATGCGCGCATCGCCATTCAAAAAACAGAGCAATTTCATAAAACGAAATTGCTCCGCAAAGGGTCCCGCAAACATCCTCAGTTGTGGATGGCGTGGTGCACAGCGTATGAATTCATGTTGAGTGATTCAAACGCATAGCCCGCGTCGCGAAAATATTCAATAATGCCGGGCAGGGCCTGCGCCGTGGTTTTTTTACCCGGCCCGTCATGCATCAGCACACAGATATGATTCGCGCTTTTGGGGGCTGTTTTGATCGTTTTCTCAACCAGTGACCGGGGTGAAATGTTGTTGCCGTTGGCGTCGCCGTTTTCACAGTTCCAGTCAAAATAAACATAGCCCTTTTCCTTCACCATGGGAACCAGCTTTGTCATAATGCCCGGCGAATATTTTTTGCTCACTTCATTGCTGCTGCCGCCCGGGAAGCGGATCAGCTTTGATTTTATACCCGTAGCGCCTTCGACATAATCCGAAACTTTTTGCAGATCCTCAAAAAAGGCATCGGTAGAAGCATAAACCTCATTGTATTTATGCGAATAGGAATGCAGGCCGATCGTATGCCCCCTGCGCTGGATCTCACGCAGGCGTTCTTCGCCGCCCTTTTGATAAATCACAAAAAAGGTGGCCTTAACTTTATAACGGTCAAGCACGGTAAGCACATCGTCCGTCACCGCCGTCGGACCGTCGTCAAAGGTCAGATAAATCACTTTCCCCTTGCCGTTATGGCCTTGATTGCCCTGCCCCTGTTCTGTTGTCTTGGGCGGCTCGGTCGCCGGCGCGCGGGAGGTTGTTTCTTTTTTTGTTGTTCCATTTTCTTTTTTTGTTGTGCCGGTTTCGCTTTTTGTCGCTTCGGTTTCCTGTTCGGTTTCAGGCAATTGCGTCACGGCGCCGTCCTCGCCCACATAACCACCCTGCTCCGGCGTTTGGAGCGTGGTATTATCAACCGCATGCACATTTCTGCGGTTTTCAATGACATTCACAAAAAAAACACAAATAACGATCGCTGAAAGCGCAATCACTCCATAACAAATCCCACTCAAAAGCTTCTTCTTGTTTTGCCTGCTCATCCGTTTCAATACCTCTAATCCAATCCATAAATCCATTCCCGATTAAAAAACCCAAAATATCAAGCAAAGCTTTTTCATTATAGAAATTATATTTATCACGGTTTTCATGAGGGATCCGTCTTATCATTCTTCCGCATACTTCTCACATCCACACTTGTGGAAAAGCCCCTGATCATTTGATTTTCTTTTGATTGCCGCGCTCATTCATCGCCGTTTTCCTCCCGTTTTGCGAGCAGATCCGGCCGCTTTTCGCGCGTGCGGAGAAGCGCCTGCTTGTGCCGCCACGCGGCAATGTTTGCGTGATGCCCCGAAAGCAGCACCTCCGGCACAGTTCGCCCCATCCACTCCGCGGGCTTGGTGTATTGCGGATATTCCAAAAGGCCGCCGTAATGGCTTTCCTCCACAAACGCGTCCTCACTCGCAAGCACACCGGGCAGCATCCTTGCAACCGCATCCGTCAAAACCAGCGCGGGCAGTTCCCCGCCGGTGAGCACATAATCACCGATGGAAACCTCTTCATCCACAATTTTTTCGATCAGCCGCTCGTCCACGCCCTCATAATGACCGCAAAGAATCACAATGTTCTCCAATTGAGAAAGCTCGCGCACCCTTCGCTGAGTGAGTGTTTTTCCCTGGGGTGACATATATATCATATGCGGCCTTTTGCCGATCTGCTCACAAACATGCACAAAGCAGTCATAAATAGGCTGGGCGCGCAGCAGCATGCCGGCGCCCCCGCCGTAAGGAGTGTCGTCAACGGTACGGTGCCTGTTGTCGCTGAAATCCCGAAAATTGTGCGCGAACACCTCGAGCTTGCCGGCCTTGACGGCCCGCCCTGTGATGCTTTCCATGAACACGGTTTCACACATTTCGGGAAAGAGCGTTAGAATGTCAATCCTCATCGTCAAAAATTCCTTTCAACGGGCGGATTTTCACCAAACGCGCTTCTACATCCGTTTCGGCAACCACATCCGCAATAGCGGGAATCAGATATTCCCTGCCGCCCGGAGCCCTGATGTGCCAGACATCATTCGCCCCGGTTTCGCTCACATCATGCAAAACCCCATATTCCGCGCCGGTGTCAGCGTCCCGCACCGCGCAGCCGATCAGATCCTGAATATAATATGAGCCCTCGGGCATGCTCACGTCGCTTCTGTCCATATACAGCAAGCGGTTCCGCAGCGACGCGGCCTGTTCCACAGTATCAACGCCCTTCAGCTTCAAAATCGCGATATTCCCATGCGGACGGCAGGCGGTCACCTTCACGGCCTCTTTCCCGTCGTCTGAAAAATACAAGGTTTTGAAATTTTGCAAAAAAGCGGGCGAATCGCACCACGGGTTCACACGGACCTCGCCGCGTACGCCGTGCGTGGAAACGATCTGCCCGACCTCAAGAAACTGTTTGAGCATGACGACCCTCTTTTTTTTCGTTGGATTTTTGTGAAACAATTGAACTTACAGTTCGACTTTATTCTATCATTCGCAGCATCAAAAGTCCATAGAGCGAAGCACAATGTAAGACTTTTGTAACACAAAAAAAGTATTCCCCCAACCAGCGGGGAATACTTTTTCTAAACACTATGCTTTCAGAAAAATTCTTAATCAATTTCCACTTGAATTTTCATTTCTTTGCGGTTCGCGGTAGCGCGCATCACAGTGCGGATCGCCTTTGCGATGCGCCCCTGTTTGCCGATTACGCGGCCCATGTCGTCGGGAGCGACGTGAAGATGAAACACAACAATGCCCTCTTCATTCACTTCGTCAACCGTAACCTGAACCGCGCTCGGGTCGTCAACAAGGCCCTGCGCAAGTGTTACTAACAAATCTTTCATTAAACGGTCATTCCTTTCTGTGGGCCGAAGGCTCTGCGCCTTGGCTTCTGCCCTGCTTCTGAGCAAACCCCGGGCAGCAAAACGCACGACTTCGGCTTGAAAGATATCTTTCAAATTGCAGGACTCCGACTTAAAACATGTTTAAATAAAAAAACCTGCAACGAAACTGCGTCAAGAAACAGTGCTGCCACCGCCCCAAGCCAAAAGCGCATTTTATTCAATCACGCCGGACTTCTTAAGCAGGCCCTTCACGGTGTCTGTGGGCTGCGCGCCGTTTTTGATCCACTGCTTTGCTTTTTCCGCATCCACCTTAATGTCGGCGGGCTCTGTGAGGGGGTTGTAATACCCGATCTCTTCAATGAATCTGCCGTCGCGGGGATATCTTGAGTCCGCCACAACAATACGGTAAAACGGTGCTTTTTTTGCGCCCATACGCCTTAAACGAATCTTAACTGCCATTAGTATTTCCTCCAAAACTTAATTTATCTATTGCATCCACGTTTTCAGAAGAGTTTTTCTCCCCGTGTCAAAACATGCTGTTATACCGGCCGCCGCACAAGCGCTACATGGGAAAACCGCCCATACCACCCATGCCGCCCATGTGACGCATTTTTTTCTTGCCGCCCTTGCCGTTAAACTGCTTGAACATCTTCTGCATTTGCTTAAACTGGTTCAAAAGGCGGTTTACGTCCTCAACCTGCATGCCGCAGCCCGCGGCAATGCGCCGCTTGCGCGAGGGGTTGATGATGTCGGGTTTTTCTCGCTCCTTCGGCGTCATCGAAAGAATGATCGCCTGGGTTTTGTCGATCTGCCGGTCATCGATATCCGCGTCTTTGATTTTTTTGCCGATGCCCGGGAGCATGGAGAGCATATCCTTCATGGAGCCCAGCTTTCTCATCTCCTGCATCTGCACCAGCAAATCATTCAAATCAAATTTGTTCTGCCGCAGCTTTTCCTCCAGTTGCATGGCCTTTTTCTCGTCCAGCGCGACCTCCGCTTTTTCAATCAGCGAAAGTACGTCGCCCATGCCGAGAATCCTTGAAGCCATCCTGTCGGGGTAAAAAATGTCAAGATCCTGCAGTTTTTCGCCGATGCCGATGAATTTGATCGGCTTGCCCGTCACGGCCCTTGCGGAAAGCGCCGCGCCGCCGCGGGTATCACCGTCCAGCTTCGTCAGCACAAGGCCGTCCACGCCGAGCGCCTCGTTGAACGAGGACGCAACATTCACCGCGTCCTGGCCGGTCATGGCGTCGATCACCAACAGAATCTCATGCGGGCGGACCTCCGTCTTGATATCCTTGAGCTCCTGCATGAGCACTTCGTCGATCTGCAGCCGGCCGGCGGTATCCAAAAACACATAGTCATACCCGTGGTCTTTCGCGAGCTTGATCGCCTCGCGTGAAATCGTCACAGCGTCGACCTCCGTACCCATTTCAAACACAGGCACATCGATCTGTTCGCCGAGCACCTGCAGCTGCTTGATCGCCGAGGGACGGTAAATGTCGCACCCAACCATCAGCGGGCGGTGCCCCTCATTCTTGAGCTTGCGGGCGATTTTCGCCGTGTGGGTGGTTTTGCCGGCACCGTTGAGACCGCACATCATCACGATTGTGGGCGGGCGCGAGGCATAAGCCAGACGCGACTGCGTGCCGCCCATGAGGCTTGTGAGCTCCTCGTTGACGATTTTGATCACCATCTGCGCCGGGGTCAGGCTTTCCATCACCTGCGCGCCGATGGCGCGTTCGGTAACGGTGGCCGTAAAATCCTTCGCAACTTTATAGCTGACGTCCGCCTCCAGAAGCGCAAGGCGCACCTCGCGCATGGCCTCCTTGACGTCTGCCTCCGTCAGGCTGCCCTTGCTTTTCAGCTTCTTAAAAGCGGATTCAAGTTTATCAGATAAGCCTTCAAATGCCATGTTGGGGTTTCAACCTCCGTTCGTGTTCGGCGCGGGCGGTCTATTCAAACAGCGATAGTGCAATGGACTGAATTTCAACCGTTGAGTCGTTGATCTCTCTTGAAAGGCTGGTGCGCAGGTTGTGCTCGTGGATGTCTGTGGCGCATTGCACCATGCGTGCGATGCCCTCGCGCAGCTCATCAAAGCGTTTCACGTGCCCAAGCCGGTTTTCCATTTCAACCAGCTGGTTTTCCGCGCGCTTGATTGCGTCGCGCACGCCCTGCCGTGTGATGCCCTCATTTTCGGCAATTTCAGACAGGGTGAGGTCATCATTATAATAATACCCCAAAAAATCCCGCTGCTTTTCAGTCAGCATTTCGCCATAAAAATCAAGCAATACCGCAATCTCAAGATTTTTTGCCAACCTAAACGCCTCCACATCTGTAAAGATATTTCGCTTTACAGGCATGAATTATACTAAATTCTTTTCCCCTTGTCAAGCCCGAAAAAGTAAAATAATCAAATACAACAGAAACCCATAGTTTGCGGCGGGAAAATTCATAATAGATATAGATTCCGCGCGCAGGATATGCTATAATCGAACACAACTTGTTGAAAAGAAAAAATTTTTGCATTTTTTGGAGGAACGCGTGTTATTTGAGGGCGAACACATAGAATATTTAAACAAAGATATCGGCGTCATCGTGTCGCCCACGCACACCTTCGGCACGGACGCGCTGCTGCTGGCCTCGTTCGCCGCGCCAAGAAGAACGGACGCCGCTATTGATTTGGGCACAGGCTGCGGCATCGTCCCCTTCTATTGGCTGCGCGAGGACTGCGAAAACCTTGCTGCTCTTGAGCTGCAGGAGCAGGCCTTTCATCAATTGGAGCGCTCTGTAAAGCTGAACCGCGCGGAGGAGCAATTAAAAATCTACCATGCCGATCTTCGGGAGTTCAAAGGCATTCTCCCCTTTGGCACTTTTGACCTCGTCACCATGAATCCGCCCTACAAGCCCGAGGGCACGGGCATCCTCTCAACCGAGGGCAGCGACAAAATCGCCCGCCACGGCACCGTGTGCACATTGGAGGATGTTTCTCTTGCGGCTTCCCGCCTGCTGCGCTTCGGCGGCCGTTTGGCCATTTGCCTGCGCCCTGAGCGCCTGTGCGACGCGGTCAAGGCAATGCAGCGGCACAACATCGAGCCGAAACGCCTGCGTTTTGTTGCCCAGCGCCCGGACAAGGCGCCGTGGCTGCTGCTTTTGGAGGGCAGGCTCGGCGGCAAAAGCGGCCTGCAGGCGCTGCCCGAGCTTTATATTGAAGGGGAACACGAGGGCTATTCTGAAGAGATGCGCAAAATCATCGGAACTTATTATGACGGCAAAGGAGGCAGGGCATGAGCGGAACACTGTTCGTGGTGGGCACGCCCATCGGCAACCTCGGCGATTTTTCGCCCCGCGCCGCCGACGCGCTCTCCTCGTGCGACTTTATCGCGGCGGAGGACACGCGCGTCACCATCAAACTGCTGAATCATTTTAATATAAAAAAGCCCATGGTGAGTTATCATGAGCACAACCGTTTTGACAAGGCGGATGAAATCGTCGCCCGCATCCGCGCAGGCGAGAGCTGCACGCTTGTCACAGACGCGGGCATGCCGGCCATTTCAGACCCGGGCACAGAGCTCGTGCGGGCTTGCCACAACGAGGGCATTCCGGTCATGTCCGTTCCCGGCCCTAGCGCCATCATCACCGCCGCCGCCATCAGCGGGCTTGATGTTTCGCGCTTTTCATTCGAGGGTTTTTTGTCGGTGAATAAGCAGCAGCGGCGCGCGCACCTTGAAGAAATCAAAACCGAAAAAAAGACCATGATTTTTTATGAGGCGCCCCACAAACTCCCCGCCACACTGGCGGATTTGCATGGTGCATTGGGCGACCGGACCTGCGCCGTCATCAAAGAGCTGACAAAAATTTATGAAACCGTGCGCCTCACGACCCTTGCCGCCGCCGCGAAGCATTATGCCGCAAACAAACCCAGGGGCGAATTTGTGATTATTATCGAGCCTGCTCCGCAGCAAGAAGCAAAAGAGCAAACCTTCGGCGACGCGGTGAGGCTTGCCCGAGAACTGCAGGCGGGCGGCCTGCCGCAAAACGAAGCGGCAAAGCAGGCGGCAAAACAGACCGGTTTTAAAAAGAGCGACATTTACCGCGAGCTGCTTTGCATCCCCAAAACATAAAAAAGGAGAACACTATGGCCGACTATTGGTATTTATGGCTGATTCTGGTTCTGTTGATCGTGATTTTGTTTGTGGCGGGCGGCAAAGCCTCAAAAGCCTCAAACAAGCGCCACGCCGCCATGCAAAAAGAGATAGAAGCGATAGAAAAAGAAAAAGCCCTGCGCGAAAAATTCAAAACGCTCACGCCTGAACTGTTGCAGGCCACGCCTATGCCAGAGCTGTTGGAGGGCGTCACCGCCGGCATTCAGGTGCGCATTGAACACACGGCAGACCTAACCGCCGCCTTTAACAACCTGCCGGAGCATGAGCGGTTTTGCTATGCGCTCAATTATTTTTTTGCGGATTCCCGCGACGCGCTGAGTGAATTTTTCAAAAAAAACGGCGAGCCGCTCACATCTCTCGCCCCGAAGGCCCTCGCGGCGGCGGGCAGCACGCTCGCACAGATTGTTCGGGACATGCTTTCTATGTACGACGCCGAAAACGAGGCCGTTTCTTATGATGAAGCGACGGTTGCGGAACTTAACAAAAAATTTGCCGCGACAGCAGACTTTGAACTGCTCTCGCGGCAAATTGAAGATTATATTCATTCTAATTTTTTATAATATGACAAATTAACTCAACCAATGGGAATCTCAACCGGGTCGCGGTTTTGAAACAGCGTCACACAATCAAAGCCCGCCTCCTGCGCAACCTCCAACGCGTCGTCAAACCCGGCGGCAAGATGCTCGGCATAATGCGCATCCGAACCGATTGTGATATATTTGCCCCCAAGCTCGCGAAAGCGCTTCACAATCGGGAACTCCGGCGCAAGCTTCTTGATCGGCTGGCGCAGCCCGGCGGTGTTGATTTCAAGCGCAATGTGGTTCTCGGCGAGAAGTTTGAGGATTTCATCCACCTCGCAGGCATATTCCTCCATGTCCACGCTGATGTTGTTGCGCGCATAAAAATACCGCAAAGGATAAGTCAGGTGGGCGAGCGTGTCAAACTGCCCCCAGTCGGCCAGCACCGCGAGCTCGCGAAAATAGGCCTTGAGCATGGAATCAATGTCCATCCCCTCAAAATCTCTGGTGTAATAAAAATCGCTTTCGCCCCGCAGGTTGTGAATCGAGCCGATGATCATATCATAATTGCGCGCGTCAATGATTTTGAGCGCAAGCTCTTCGTCATAGGTCGGCTGGGCAAGCTCCACACCCTGCAAAACCAGCAGATTGCCGCGATAGGCGCTTTTTGCCCGCGCCACTTCAAAATAAGACTGCCGCACGACGCGGTCGTATTTATCGTCAAAATACACGTCCACCTCGCAGTGGTCTGTGAACGCCACGGCGCGCAGCCCCTTTGCAACCGCCGTTTCGCAAATCAACATTGCCGCATGGTGCCCGTCCGGCGAATTGTCGGTATGAACGTGAAGATCAATCAACCTTTTATAGTCCATTCTCTGCCCTGCCCCTTATGAAACAAATTCTTTAAAACGCACATTCTTTTCTGTCCGCAGCTTTTGCGGATCGCTATTATCATATCACAAACCCCTGCCAAATAAAAGTGCAAATTCAACTTTTTCAACGCGCGAACACATGCGCAAGGAGGCCTTTCATGATTGTCACCAAATATGCCGCGGCAAAAATCAATTTGCTGCTGGACATCACAGCAAAGCTTGAAAACGGCTACCACAGCATCTATTCTATCATGCAGTCGGTGAGTCTTTATGACAAAATCACTGTTTCAAAAAACAATACGAGCAAAATCGCCCTTTCGTGCAGCAGCCCCCTTGTGACACTGACAGACAAAAACACGGCGCATAAGGCCGCCGCGCTCTTTTTTGCCCGCACAGGCCGGCAAAATCAAGGGGTGAACATTCACATTGAAAAACATATTCCCATGCAGGGCGGGCTTGCCGGCGGCAGCGCGGACGCAGCGGGCGTGCTCGCTGCATTGAATGACCTCTTTGGTGCGGACCTTTCAAAACAGGAGTTATGCGCGCTCGGGATCAAAATCGGCGCGGACGTGCCCTTTTGCCTTCGCGGCGGCACCATGCTCGCGCAAAACATCGGCGACGTGCTCTCCCCCCTGCCCAGCTTGCCCGACTGCCGCATTCTGCTCGTCAAGCCCCACAGCGGTGTTTCCACCGTTGAGGCCTACCGCGCCTACGACGAAAAAGAGTGGATCCGCCACCCAAACAAAGAATATGCCCTGCATGCCGCGGTCAATCAGGACCTGCACGCTTTCTGCCGTTACAGCGGGAATGTGTTCGAGCAGGCGGTCGAGGTTGTGGAGCGGGTGGAAATTAAGTCATGCATGCGCTCTTTCGGCGCGCTTGACACCTTCATGACGGGCAGCGGTTCGGTGATCTGCGCAATTTTTGAGGCTGAAGACGAGGAGTATGCGGCGCGGTGCATGGACGAACTGAAAAAAACATATCCGCAAACCTTTCTCACCTCCCCTGTCAAACAAGGAGTTTGCGAAAAACTGGAAAAAGATGTATAAAGCCCCTCAAAACCGCCAAATCTAATGTCAACAGGCAAGCATTCTTGTCTGCCAAACAGCAGAAAGGCGGTTTTACCGTGTCAGAAACAAAAAAACAGAATCCCATCACCAAGGTGTTATCAAAACTCAAAGCCCGCGACGTGGCGGCGATCGTCGGCGTGATCACTTTTGCTCTCGTGAACATATTCAGCTTTGCTGCAAAATGCGCGGACATCCGTCAAGAGGTGCTGCGGCTGCATGTGATTGCGAACTCAGACTCGGAATTCGACCAGAGCATGAAGCTTGCCGTGCGCGACGCGGTGCTCACCGCCGGCGCCGAAGTGTTTGACGGCAGCGTCACGGCAGCAGACGCGGCAGAAAAGATATCCCCCCAAATCGAAACCCTCACCGTGGCGGCAAAGCAAGTCATTCAATCCTACGGCTGCGATTACCCCGTGCGCATTCAAATCGCAGAAGAATATTTCGACACCCGTGTTTATGAAACCGTCACCCTCCCCGCCGGAAAATATAACGCCGTGAAAGTCATCATCGGCGAGGGTGGCGGCAAAAACTGGTGGTGCGTCATGTTCCCGCCGTTGTGCCTACCCGCGGCCGAGCCGGCGCAGACAGAAGACGATATTCAAATGGTGTTCGGCGACGGCGGGCAAAAAATCGTGCAAAGCTCGTCAAAATATGAAATCCGCTTTAAAATTGTGGAGCTTTATGAGAAAATCGTCAACGACATTTCTTCCCGCATCAACAAATAAATTTCTGAACTTTCTGAAAAACCGCCGCAAAAGAGCTTCTTTTGCGGCGGTTTTTCGTGAAAAATGAAAAATTCCTCTTAACAAACGCGCATATTTATAGTATAATGAAGCCAAGAAATTACGATTAATAAAATCCGGCCCTGCCTCTTTGAGAATCGGGTCAGGCAATCAATCGAGGGGGATATTTACATATGATCAAAATTATTGCGCACAGGGGCGCGAATAAAGTCGCGCCGCAAAACACCATGCCCGCGTTCACACTCGCAAAAGAAATGGGGGCGGACGGCTTTGAGAACGACGTCCACTACACCTCCGACGGCCACATCGTCATCTGCCACAACCACTCGATTAACGAAACCTCGAACGGCAGCGGGCTGATCCTTGAAATGACGCTTGAACAGCTGCGGCAATATGACTTCGGGTCTTATTTCTCGCCCGAATACGCAGGCACAAAAATCCCCACGCTGAACGAGTTCTTCGCTCTGGCGAAGGGGCTTTCGCTCATCAATGTGGAGATCAAGCGCCCCTTGAACGGCAATTACGATGTTGTGGGCGGCGTCATCCAGATGGCGAAAAACATGGATGTGTTCCATGACCTGATCATCTCAAGCTTTGACGAACAGGTGCTCATCAAGGCCAAAGAGATTGACGAAAACTGTAAAACCGGCTTTTTATATGACATGAAAAGTCCCCATATCGATGAAATCGTCGAAGACCCGGTGGCCTATGCCAAAAGCCTCAACGCGCAGGCCATTCACCCGGTGTTTCTGATGATCACCGAGGAGCTGATTCAATCCGCCCATGAAAACGGCATAATTGTCAACGCATGGACGGTCAACATGCCCGAATCCATTAAAACACTCACTCTTTGGGGCTGCGACGGTTTGATTACCGATATCCCCGACTTCTGCATCAAGCAAGTCAAACAGCTTAAAAGCTGATTTCACCGTTGCGCCCTTTCCATGAAAACGAAAGGACATAAAAATGATAAAAGCATCAACCAACCGGCATTATAAAGCGCTGGAGCTAGACAAAATCCTGCTGCGGCTCTCTGAGCAGGCAGGCTGCGCGGACGCGCGCGAGCTGGCGCTGGAGCTTATGCCGCAAACCACCCTTTTTGAAGCGCAGGCCCTGCTGAACCAAACAGAAGACGCATACATCATGCTCGCCAAATACGGCGGGCCTTCGTTCGGCGGCCTGAAAAATATCAACAACGCATTGGCGCGTGCCGCGGCGGGCAGCGTGCTCTCAATGAAAGAGCTGCTCGATGTGGCCGAGGTGCTGCGAACCATCCGCGCCATTTCGGAGTGGCGCTCAAACCAGCAAAGCGCGGAAAACCGCATTGACGTATTCTTCGGCGCGCTCGTACCCAACAAATATTTAGAGGACATCATCACCTCGGCGATTCTCTCAGAAGAGGAGATGGCGGACTCCGCCTCGCCCGAGCTTTACGACATCCGCCGCAAAATCCGCCAGCAGTCCGCGAATGTGCGCAACCAGCTTGACAGGCTGACCCACTCGGCGCACTATCAGAAGTTTTTGCAGGACGCGATCATAACACAGAGAAACGGCCGCTTTGTTGTGCCGGTCAAAAGCGAATACCGCGGTGAGATCCCCGGTTTGGTGCATGATACCTCGTCAAGCGGCGCAACCGTGTTCATTGAGCCGATGGCGGTCGTTGAATCCAACAACGAAATCAATGTGCTCAAAAGCAAGGAGCGCGCCGAAATCGAGCGTATCCTCACCAACCTTTCGGCCGAAACCGGCATCTTTCAAGAAACAATCAAAGCGGGCTATGAATGCGCGGTGGAGCTCTGCCTGATTTTCGCGAAAGCACAGCTGGCATACAAAATGAAGGCATCCCTGCCCATTCTCAACGATAAGGGCATTACAGACCTCAAAAAAGCCCGCCACCCCCTTTTGAATCAAGACACCGTCGTACCGACAAGCATCACGCTGGGCTTTGATTTCGACACGCTTGTGATCACCGGCCCCAATACCGGCGGCAAAACCGTCTCCATCAAAACCATCGGCCTGCTGACCCTCATGGCCATGTGCGGCCTGATGATCCCCGCAGGCGACAACAGCCGCGTCTGCGTGTTCAAAAAAGTATTTGCAGACATCGGCGACGAACAGAGCATCGAACAATCCCTTTCCACATTTTCTTCGCACATGGTGAATATTGTGGGCATTCTCAAAGAAGCGGGCGACGACTCCCTTGTTTTGATAGACGAACTCGGCGCGGGAACAGATCCTGTCGAGGGCGCAGCGCTCGCCATGGCGATTCTGGAGCGCTTAAAAATTAATGGCTGCAAAATCGCGGCCACGACACACTATTCAGAGCTCAAGGCCTATGCCCTGCAAACCCATCGGGTCGAAAACGGCTCGTGTGAGTTTGACGTGCAGTCGCTCAGGCCCACCTACCGCTTGCTTGTGGGTGTGCCGGGGCGGTCAAACGCCTTTGCAATTTCTGAGCGGCTGGGCATGGAAAAGCTGCTGGTCGACCGCGCGCGCGAATTTATTTCAGGTGAGAGCATCCGCTTTGAGGATGTTGTGGACTCCCTTGAACAGAGCCGCCTTGACATGGAAAAACAAAAGGCCGAGGCCGAACGACTAAAGGCCGAGGCCCAAAGCGCAAAGAAAGAAGCCGAGCAGCTCCGCGAAACGGCTGAAAAGCAGAGGCAGCGCGAGTTTGAAAACGCAGAGGGAGAGGCAAAGCGCATTGTCGAGAACGCCCGCCGCCAGGCCTCGGCGCTCCTTGAAGAAATCGAGGTTCTCAGAAAGGCGAAAAACGCGGCGAACGACCCGGCGGAGCTTGCCCGCCGCGCCCGCGTGCAGCTCAAGCAAAGCCTGAACGCGCTTGACGATGCGGCAAGCCCCGTCATCCGCGCCGCGATAGACGACGCAAACTACACTCTCCCCCGCCCGCTGGTTGTGGGCGACGCGGTGCTGGTTGCGGACATCGCAAAAGAGGCAACCGTGCTCTCCCTGCCAAACAAAAGCAATCAGGTCGAGGTGCAGGCCGGCATTCTGAAGCTGCGCACGCCACTGTCTAATTTGCGATTGCTTGAAAAACAAAAACAAAAAGTCACCTCCGGCAACGTGCGCAGGCAAACCGAAAGCCTCGCCACAAAAGAGGTCAGCACCCGCTGCGACCTGCGCGGCATGACTGTGGAGGAGGGGCTGATGGAGCTCGACCGCTTTATTGACACGACCATTCTTTCGGGCATGGCAGAATTCACGGTGATTCACGGCAAGGGCACGGGCGCGCTGCGCACCGCGGTGCACAAGCATCTGCGATCACACCCGCAAATTAAAACCTTCCGCCTCGGGGTATTCGGCGAGGGCGAAAACGGGGTCACAATCGCCGAAATCAAATAGATTTTGCTTCTTGATTCCATTGATTCAGAACAACCGCAGGACCGTTGGTAAAAATTTTAAATTTTTCTTCAATAAAAAAGTAAAAACAACTCTTGTAATTTTCCGCGCGGTTATGGTATAATGACCATGAACAGTTATCTCGCCTTTCGGGTGAAAGGTAAAAGTGCAGTTTGATTACATGAAAATTGGAGGAATTCAATCCATGAAAAAACAAAACAAACTGGCAATAGCTGCGCTTATGACGGTTTTGGTTGTTCTCTTCGTTCATTTTGCCAGTGCCGCAACCGTCACCGTGTGCGACGTTGACGGCGATGGCAAAATCACCGCCGCAGACGCCCGCCTGGCCTTGCGCGCTTCGGCAAAGCTGCAGACTTTGACGGCCGCGCAAACAGAAGCTGCCGATGTTGATTTTAACGGCACGCTGACGGCGTCTGACGCAAGAACGATCCTCAGGGTTTCCGCGAAGCTGCAAAACCCGCCGGTTCGTCCCACAAATCCAACAGATCCAACGAATCCGACCAATCCGACAAACCCCACAAATCCCACACAACCTTCCGGAATTCAGGTTTCTGACCAAAAAACCGGCAAGGACGGCACGATCAAGGGCAGCGATTTGTTTTCGTGATGTTCTCTGAACTGTAATTGAATTGTATCAAAAACGGGCGGCGCGAGCCGCCTGTTTTTTTGCTTTATGCGTCCTCATCTTCATAAAAATGTTTTTTTGAAACACAAGGCCAAACGCGGCAAACCTGTTTGACAACATTGCGTTTCTGTGATAAATTGGAAGAAAACATATTGCCGAACCCTTCGGACTGATATAGCCGACGATACAGCCCCACGAAAGGATGATCTTCATCATGAACAACACCCTGCGCTTTCACCTTGTGACAGACACGCACCACTATGCCACCTGTTTTGAATATGATTTTGAAAAAAACCGGGGCGACCAGCAGTGCCGTGCCGAAACAGGCGCGATCATTGACGCCGCCTTTGACCTGATTGCAAACGACAAAGACGCGGACATCGTGCTCATTTCGGGCGACTTAACCTGCAACGGCGAACAAGAAAGCCATTTGGAGTTTATTGAAAAGCTGCGCCGCCTCAAGGCTGCGGGCAAGCGCGTTTACCTGATCACCGCCACACACGATTATAACGACTCCCCCACTCCCGTCATCAAAGGCAGCGGCAAAAAAGCGTCGCCGACCTCCCGTGCCGAGCTGCCGGGGATGTATGCCGAATTCGGCAGAAGCGAAGCGCTTTCGGTGCATGAAGAAAGCTTTTGCTATTCCGTCAGGCTTATGGAGGGCTACCGCCTGTTATGCCTCAACGACGACGGCAACGGCCGCTCCCGCTGCGGTTATGATGAGGACACCATGCGGTGGATTTTGGGACAAATTGAAGAAGCAAAGCAGGCCGGGGACTATATTTTTGCCATGACGCACCACCCCGTGCTGCCCCCCACCCCAATCTATCCCTTGTTCAGCAAGCGCGACATGCTGGGGGACTATGAAGAAACCTCTGAAATCCTTGCCGACGCGGGGCTTGAGTTCATTTTCACGGGCCACTCACACATGCAGAACATCGCCGTGAAACAAACGGCAAAGGGCAACAGGATTTATGACATCAACACCTCATCCTTAGTCGGCTGCCCCACGGCCATTCGAAAAGTAGCGCTGGACGGTGAAAAAATGGCGGTCGAAACCCTGCAGATTCAGGATTTTGACTGGGACCGCGGCGGCAAAACCGTCAACGAATATTTGCAGGATAAATTCGACTATCTTCTCAAAGAAATCTTTTATTCCATGGCGCACGACCTTGACCGCTTCGCGGAACTGGCCGTGGGCTTCAGCGTCGACAAAAAGACGGTTCAAAAGCTCAAGGTGCCGCTCAAAATCGGCGGCAAGGTCCTTCAGCGGCTCACCGTCGGCGGCCTCGGCAGGCTGATTTTCGCAAGTGGGAAAATCGACCGTTCCATCAAAAAAGTAAAGGTCAAGGACCTAATCATTGATGTTATCCGCAACCTGTATATGGGCGACGAGCCCCACGCGCCCGGTACCCCGGTCCACAAAGCTTTTTCCGCGCTTGTCAGCCGCATCACGCCCGTCATCCGCCGCACCAAAAAACCGGATGATATCCTTGCCATTCTCAATCTGGTCAAAGACGGCGTGCTTTATGACGCCCCGCCTTCAGACTGGAACGCCGTGCTGCCCCGCCGGGAGGGCCGGCAGGAATAATCGCTTCACAACACAGGCATGTTCAAAACCCATCCTATGAATCGAGGAATTCGCATGATGTTATACAGAGTTGAAAACGCCGCCCTGCAGGAAACAGATTTGAAAAACCTGCAGCCGGGCGGCGAGCACCAGTATCTCGGCTTTTTTCTGCAAAACGAAAACCATCAGGTCCTGCGGCAGTTTGCGGGCGAAGCGCTGTCGCTGGAAGAAGCCGAGACCTCCGGCTCGATGCAATTTTTCAATTATGAGGGCTATGACCTGATGTGCGTTCACATCCCAAAGCCGGAAGCCGGGTTTGCTTATGATAAAGTCATTATATATATCGGCAAAAACACCCTGCTGTTTGTCGCGCGGCAAGAAGAGCTGCTGCAAAAAATCAAAGCGCTGTTCGCCGGCAAAGAGGGTTCTGTGCCGGTTTTTGAGCGCATACTCTGCACCTTTTTTGAAAAGCTGAGCATCTATAGCGTGGAGTTTTTTGACTCGCTTGAGCAGGAAATCTCAGAACTTGAAGATGCGTTGATCGAATCGCAAAAACGCGAATTCGTCAAAGAGATTGTGGCGCTGCGCAGGCGGCTGATGGCTCTCAAACGGCATTATGAGCAGCTGCTCGACCTGCTTGACGAGCTGCAGGAAAATGAAAACGAGGTGCTGAATGAAACCACACTCTCTTATTTCAGGATCTTTTCAATTAAGGCAGACAGGCATTATCACAACATTCTCAACCTGCGCGACTATGTCACGCAGGTGCGCGAGGCCTATCGTCCGTGAATGATTTCATCAGCATGATAATTACCGACTATGTCACGCAGGTGCGCGAGGCCTATCAGTCCGCGGTAGACATTGACCTCAACCGCATTATGAAGGTGTTCACCGTGATCACCGCCATTTTTTTGCCGCTCACGCTCATCGTGGGCTGGTATGGCATGAACCTGCAAATGCCCGAATACGCCTGGCCTTACGCCTACCCGGCCGTCATTGCCGTTTCGGTCTGCGTAGCCGGTCTTTGTGTGGCATATTTTAAAAAGCACAAGTGGTTTTAACCTGTTGATTGCAAAACCACCGCACCAAGCCTGTTTAAGGTTAATGCGGTGGTTTTTTGTCTGCCCCTAAATCAGCTGATACATCAGCGCGGCGCCCTCTTTGGTCGCGTGCTCAGAGACCTGCAAAACCTCGGCCCTGATTAAATTGGAACCCATTTGGATTTCAATAATATCGCCGACCTTTATTTCATAAGACGCCCGCGCTGTTTTGCCGTTCACATCCACATGCTTGGCGTCGCAAAGCTCGTTTGCAACCGTGCGGCGCTTGACAAGCCTGGAAACCTTCAAAAACTTATCCAATCGCATAAGCATTTCCTCTCATTGTGTTTTGGTATAAAAATAAAGCGGGAGAGACAACCTCCCCCGCCAAAAAGCTACACTTGATTATTTCGCAACAGCATCCTTAAGAGCTTTGCCGGCTTTAAACGCAGGAACCTTTGCAGCAGGAACAGTGATAGTTTCACCTGTTTTGGGGTTGCGACCCTGTTTTTCGGCGCGTTGGCGAATTTCAAACGTGCCAAAACCAACAACCTGCACGCTGCCACCGCTTGCAAGTGTGTCAGTAATAACAGAAAGAACAGCGTTTACAGCAGCGTCAGCGTCTTTTTTTGAAAGGGACTCCTTCTCGGCGACTGCCTGAATCAGTTCGGTCTTATTCATTTAACATCCTCCTTCTTTCAAAATTATTCCATAAAGCATTCGGCGGAATAAAACCGCCCAGCAATTAGGTTTTGTAAATATGCCGAAGGCGTTTCGCATAGAGTTGCAGCTTACCTGCTTGCGGCGGTTCATAAAGCCCGCACCTGCGGCAATGCGAAAACGCGGGGCGTTTTCTTTAGCACTGCGGACATTATAACTCATTTTCCATGAATTGTCAATCTTTGTTAATGATTTTGGCTTTGTCCCAGAGCCTGTCCAACTCGTCGATTCCCGCATGCTTCATGTCAATACCGGATTCCTTTGCCATATTTTCCACAAGAGAAAAACGAGCAAAGAATTTGTCCGTCGATTGCGTGAGCGCCTCCTCCGCGTCCACGTCCGCAAACCTTGAAACATTCACGGCTGAAAAAAGCACATCACCCAGCTCGTCCTGAATTTTTGCCTTTTCGCCCGCGTCAATCGCCGCCGTCAGTTCATCCGTTTCTTCGCGCAGCTTTGCAAGCGCGCCGTTCACATCCGGCCAGTCAAAACCAACTTTTTCTGCCTTCTTCTGGATTTTTGTGCTGCGCATCAGCGCGGGCAGCTCGCGCGGTACGGCATCCATCGCCTCTGCGGCGCTTTTCTGGCGCTTGGATTTGCGCTTGATCGCGTCCCAGTTGTCAAGCACCTCGTCGCTTCCCGAAACCGCCACATCCCCAAACACATGGGGATGGCGCTCGATGAGCTTTTTACAAATGCCGTCCGCGACCTCAGAGAACGAAAACCGCCCGGACTCCTCCTCCATTCTTGCGTGAAACACAATTTGCAGCAGCACGTCGCCCAGTTCTTCGCAAAGCAGCGCGGGGTCATCCTTGTTGATGGCCTCCACCACCTCATAGGTCTCTTCAATAAAATTCTTTTTAATGCTCTGATGATCCTGCTCCCTGTCCCACGGGCACCCCCCGGGCGAACGCAAAATGGACATGATATGCAGCAAATCCTCTATTTGGTATTTTTCCTTGAATTCAAAAGAATTATTCATTTTTCAACATCCTTTCACCGCAAGAACTGAAAATTTCCATAAAAACAGGCGTGAAAGCATTCCTTAACACAATTTTCAGCCAATCAGTTTGTATTTTTCAAGCAGCGGGGAGATTTTTTTGCCCATGGGCATCATATGTACCTCGTGCTTTGTGATCGCACGGGTATAGAGCAGGGCGACGACATAAACAATCATGGCGACTGCAACAGCAATCAGCGTCGAAAGCTTTGGATGAATCACGCGCGAAAGCAGGCCATAGGAAGCCCACGCGGCGCCGCCGCACAGCAGGGCGCAAAACAACGGCTTGAAAAAAATCTGCAAAAGGTTCACCTTCACCTTTGTGATAGCGATCAGGCTCACATAATTGATTAAAACGATCACCGAATAGCAAACGATCGAGCCGATCACCGCGCCGAAAATATTGATTTCGGGAATCGCGATCAGCACAAAGTTGATGGCAATTTTCAGCACCGCGCCGATGGTGGTGGAATACAGCGGAATATCAGAGCGCCCGATGCCCTGCAGCATGCTTGTGGTGGGCTGTGAGGACGCGATCAAGAACGCCGAAAGGCCGAACGCGACCATCGTCGGCGCGGAAACAGACAGGCCGGCAAGCACCTCCTGGCTGTTATACAGCAGCCGGATGATCGGCTCGGCAAGAGCGGCCATGCCGATGCCGGCGGGGAGCGCAAGCAGCATTGTCACACGCAGCACCGATTCAATCGAGCGTTTGATCGTGCCTTTTTGCTTGAGCGTCCACGCCTCGGTCAAAACAGGTATTGCGCTGACTCCCAGCGTCATGGTCAGCGTGGGCAGCAAATTTTTAAAATTCAGCGCAATGCCGTATGCGCCGAGCAAAAAAGCCTTAATGTCCTGAATGTCATACACCTCATAGGCCTCCGCATACATGGACCTCATAATGTCGGGATTGTTTGCCGCCACAGTGCCCAGGCGGTTTAAGACGGTGGTGGAATCAATAAAGCTGGTAAGGTTGAAAATCAAAGAGCTCAGCACAATCGGGGTGGCAATTTCAAGCATTCTTTTCGCCACATGCTCCGCCTTTTCGGGGCGGACGGAGGCGCGCAGCTCTTCCTGTGAAATGCGGTCGCCCACAAAACGGTGGCGGAGCACCAAAAACAGCAGCGAAAACACGGTGCTGATTGTAACGCCTGCAATGGCGGCCATGGCAGATTTGGGGGCGGCGGCCACAATAACGTCTTTTTCGCTCGTAAATATCTGGCCGAACACGACCCCATTCGCATGAAATTCGGCGAGCGCGCGGTCCACAACAAGCTTCGCGAGCCAAATGCCCGCGCCTGCCTTGATGAATGCCTCAATCACCTCGGAAATCGCCGAGGGGTACATATTGCGCAAGCCGTTGTAATAACCGCGATAGGCGGACATCAGCGCGCAAATCAAAACCGCGGGCGCGATGACCAGCAGCAGCGGCAGAATCTCAGGCGTGTCAACCAGAAAATAGGCATACGGGTAGGCGATCGCAAGCAGCAGCGCCGTGCCCAGAAAACCGGTGATCAAAAACAGACGAAACGCGATTTTTTGCACGCGCCGCACATCGCGAAACCGCCCCAGCGCCGAATAATGTGCGACCATTCTGGAAACGGCCACGGGCAGCCCGGCAAGAGCGATGGAATAAATGGGAATATACACGTTATAAGCCGATTCAAAATATCCATAGCCCTCAAGACCGATGATTTCGGTTATCGGAATTTTATATAAAATGCCGATAATCTTGACAATGACGGTGGACGCAACAAGGATCATCGCACTGTTCATCAAAGACTGTTTTTTTCTGGCCACCAAATCTCACTCCGTTTTGCATTCAATCGTGTTTTTTGCTCTGGGTTATTTCTTTTCATATCCCAAAAACTCCCGCAGCAGCGAGCTTTCGGGCACAAGCGCGGGCGGCAGCGACCGGAACTTGCTCAAGGCCTTGATGAGCCGCTGGGCAGGCGCAAAATACTCGCTGCCCTCCCCCACCTGTTCAAGCAGGCCGATGGCTTCGTCACGGAACACACAGGGCTCATAAATGTGCACCGAATTGATGCGTATGTCCGCGCAGTCGCGATAGGGCATCAGATATTTCTCTTCACCCTCAAGAACGCCGTCCCACATGCAATAGGTGTTTTCCGTCGAGCTGTTTCTGAATTTATAATCGCGCACCAGCCTTCTCACAAAGCGCATGTTGCGCTTGTTGAGCACAATGCCCATATCCTCGTTATAGATTCTTGACGAAAGGCTGATATACAGCCGCACAAGGCGGTCGTGCGGCAGGGTGTCGGTGATGATCGGGTTGAGGGCATGCAGGCCCTCGATCACGATGACATCCGTCGGGCCGAGCGTCACATGCTTTGTTTGCTCCATACGTTTGCCTGTCGTGAAGTCAAACTGGGGGAATTCGGCCCGCCCGTGTTCAAGCAGCGCAAGCAGGCACTCGTGAATCAACGGCAAATCCAGGGCATGGACAGTTTCAAGGTCGAACGTGCCGTCCGGCCGCCGGGGGCCCTTGCCCTTGTCGAGATAAAAATCGTCGAGCGAAATCGTGTCGACACCATAGCCGCGGCTCTCAAAATTGAGTTTCAGACGCTTTGCTGTGGTGGTCTTGCCGGCGGAACTGGGGCCCGCAAGCATCACGATTTCACCGCCGCCGGCCTTTTCAAGAATTTTGTCGGCAGCCATGTCCACGATATTCACATAGCGCTTTTCGGCGTCCGCCACAAGCTGTTCCGGCTCATGCTCGGCCAGGTCGTTGATATATTCAAAACGGTTATTGATATTCGCCATAAAATTTTCCGATCCTTTCCTTTCTCGCCTGCATCTCGGCAAACCTGTCTATATATTCGTATGGATATTTGAAATTAAATATGCGTTCAATCAAAGAAGAATTTGGCGCCTTGAGCTTTGTCACCGCCCCGGCGCCCGCCGCGAGCACGGTGTGGATCTCTTCCATCATGTAAATATTATATTCGCACTCAAAGCCCGGCTTTGCCCAGCCGGTGTTTTCAAGGTTGCCCACAGATTTGCTCTGGCGGTACATATAATAAGGCTGATACCCCGCGCCTTGCAGAATGTCTTTTGAAATCGCAAGCAGCTCCTCGGTGCTTTGAAAGGCCGTTTGCTGCATCTTCTCCGTCACAAGCCCGGCGGAGCGTTTAAAGGCCAGCGTGTGCACCGTCACATTTTCCGCCCCGAGCGCCACGGCTTTTTGGATACCGGCTGAAAACCCCGCGGCGGAGTCGCCCGGCAAGCCGGCGATGAAATCCATGTTAATATTCTCAAAGCCCTGCTCCCGCGCAAGCAAAAACGCCTCAAGCGTCTGCCGCGAGGTGTGTTTTCGGCCGATTTTCTCAAGCACCGCGTCGTCAAAGCTTTGGGGATTGATGCTCAGGCGCGTCACGCCCGCCTTCTTCAGAACAACCAGCTTTTCTTTTGTGACGGTGTCAGGCCGCCCGGCCTCAACGGTGTATTCCCGCACGTTAGACATATCAAAAACAGCGTCGAGCGTGTCGGCCAGCTGCCTGATATCCTGCGCGTCAAGGACCGTTGGGGTGCCGCCGCCGAAATAAACGCTTTCAAGCCGAAGCCCAAGTTCATTCGCGATCCGCGCCGTGTCGCGCAGCTCTGTACACAGCAGCGAAACATAAGGAGCGATCAGCTTTTTCGCCCAAGCGATGGAGTGAGATACAAACGAGCAATAGCTGCACCGCGTGGGACAGAACGGAATGGAAATATAAAGTGAAAAAGAACGGGGGCCGGAGCATGCGATGATTGGCCGCTGCACCGCCGCAATACCTGCGGCGAGCGCCGTTTTTTCCTCCGAAACATGCAGTTTGTGCTCAAAATATTGTCTCGCGCCGTCTTCGCCCATGCCCTCGATCAATGTGCGCATCAGCTTTGAGGGGCGCACCCCCGTGAGCATGCCCCACGGCGGCACATAAGCGCACAGGCTCACAAAAGCCGAAAACAGGCAGTCCGCCATGGCGAGCTCCCGCGCTTTTTCGCCTGCGTCGGCCGCAAGCGCCTGTTGAAAATCCGCCTGCCTGCCGTCTACGGAAACAGACGCGCTGACAACAGCATTCCCCGCCGCGTCTTTTTTTAAACCTGTCAGGGCGGCATCCCCGCCGCCCGGGCATTCTGCCCCGCGCACGACTTCGATGCGTTCAAGCGGAAAAAAAACGCGACATATATTTTCCATTTCAAAGTGAAACGGGTGGTTATCGATCACCAAAAACATCTTGATTTCTTAAAAACCGATTGGTTTTCCTCTCCGTTTCCATTGTGGTCAGGCGGTGATGCCCGGGGTAAACAATATAGTCGCCCGGCAGGGCAAACAGCTTTTTAACGGATTGGCCCAGCTCGTCCACACTGCCGCCCGGAAAATCCGTTCTGCCCACGGTTCTCGAAAACAGCGTGTCGCCTGAAAAAATCAGGTTGCCACACACATAGCACACGGAACCTTTTGAATGCCCCGGCGTGTGCAGCACACGGATTTCCTGCCCGCCTAAACTGAGCACGTCCCCGTCCTCCAGCAGACGGTCTGCACGAAACAGCTCCTGCTCACCGGGAAAGTAGCGGTGCGCAAGGCTGCGGTTTTCATCAAACAGGCAGTCTGCATCGTCTTTATGAACCATCACCGGTACGCCGGTCAGCCGCTTCACATCGGGCACACCAAAAATGTGGTCAAAGTGCCCGTGGGTCAATAAAATATATTTGATCTTTTCAAGCCCACACTTCTCAAGCTCCGAAACCAGCTGCGGCGTGCATTCGCCGCAGTCGATCAGGGCGGTTTCGCCTGAGGGCCCGTGTGTCAAAATATAGGAATTTGCCTGAAGCTCACCGAGAGGCATAATTTTTATTTGCATGAGAATATCCCTTTGTCATCCGTTATTTTTTGAGCCATAGGTCCGTGTCAAACAAAATCGTCACAGGCCCTTCGTTCACAAGGGCCACCTGCATGGACGCGGCAAACACGCCGCTTTCCACCCTTTGAACGCCCAATGCCCGCAGCTCGTCCATAAACAGCGCATAAAGCCGCTTGGCTTCGTCCGGCGGGGCGGAAGATGAGAAAGAGGGGCGGTTGCCCTTTTTGCAGTCCGCGCAGAGCGTGAATTGCGAAACAACAAGGCATTCGCCCGCGACATCCAAGAGCGAACGGTTCATTTTGCCGTCCTCATCGCAAAAAATGCGCAGCGCGGCTGTTTTTGTGGCGAGCAGGAGCGCTTCTTTTTCGGTGTCGCCGTCCACAACGCCAAGAAGAATCAGAAAGCCTGTGCCAACGCTGCCGACAATTTCGCCGTCCACTGAAACAGACGCGCTTGAAACCCGTTGAATCACAGCTCTCATAATCTTGTGGGATCCCCGTCCTGGCCGTTCTGGTCTGTGTCCTGGGTGTTTTTTGCGTCGCCCTGCCAATATTGCGAGCCGTCATACATCACCGGCTCCTCGGGCACAATAAACATCGCGATGATATAAAGCCAAAAGCCCGCGCTGGCCAAAAACGCCGCCGCAACAAACAGCAGCCGCACAACGTTGGCGTCCATATTCAAATACTCCGCGACCCCGCTGCAAACACCCGCGATCATTTTGTCACTGGTTTTGCGATACAATTTTTTTCCGTTCAAATTCATTCCAATCTCTCCTTTTATAGATATATTTAATCAAAATCATGCAAAGAATTTTTTTACCTAAGTTCCTGTGCGCTCCACGCTCAAAACACCGCCGATTTTATTGAAACGGGCGATGATGCTCCACAGATGGTCGACCGCATTCACGGTAATGTTCATCACAACCGTCGCGCCGCCGCCCTTGTTTTCACGGTAGTCAAGCGCATGGAGCGAAAGGCGCATGTTGGCGATCGCCGAATAGATGTCGCCCATCAGATTTTTGTTGTCGTCCGTGCATTTGAGCAACAGCGTGGCGTTGAAATTCTCTTTCACGTCATAGTCCCAATACACTTCGATCCAGCGCTCGGGCTCGGGGCTGTTTTCAATGGCCTTGGGCACATTGCTGCAGTCGCGCTTGTGCACAGAGATGCCGTGCCCGCGGGTGATGAAACCGATGATTTCGTCGCCGGGAATCGGGCTGCAGCACCGCGAAAGCTTCACAAGGCAGTTTTCAACGTTCGGCACGATCACACCCTCGCTGCTGGAATGCTTGATGTCCTTGATTTCCACACCCGGCGGTTTTGCCTTGATAATTTTATTATATTCCTCACGGATGTGCGGTATGATGCGGCTCAACAAAATACCGCCGTAGCCGATGGCCGCGTAAAAATCGTTGACGTTCTGAAAATGCTGCTTCTCCGCGACCTTTTCAATCAGCTCGCGCATGATTTCAGAATCCGGGTGCAAATTGGAGCGGCGCAGCTCGCGCTCAAACTCGCCGCGGCCCTCAACGATGTTCTCATCGCGCTTTTCACGCTTGAACCACATGCGGATCTTGCTGCGCGCCTCGCTGGTTTTCACCATTTTGAGCCAGTCGCGGCTCGGACCGCGCCCCTGTGCGCCCGAGGTGAGAATTTCAATGATTTCGCCCGTTTTCACCTGATGCTCAAACGTCACGATGCGCCCGTCAACCTTCGCGCCGATCATGCGGTTGCCGACCTCTGAGTGGATCGCATAGGCAAAGTCGATCACATTCGCGCCCTGGGGCAGATTGATCACGGCGCCCTTGGGGGTGAACACATACACCTCGTCCGGCACAAGCTCGTTTTTGATGGAATGCAGGATGTCAAGCGAGTCCTCGGTATTTTCCTGATTCTCAACAAAGCGGCGGATCCACGAAAGGCGTTCATCCATTTTGTTGTCCGCAGACCTGCCCACCTTGTATTTCCAGTGGGCGGCAATGCCGAACTCGGCGGTTTCGTGCATCTCCCATGTTCTGATCTGCACCTCAAACGGGATGCCCTCTTTGCCGATGAGCGTGGAGTGCAGCGACTGATACATGTTGGGCTTCGGGGTCGAAATATAATCCTTAAACCTGCCGGGAATGGGGCGGAACATGTCGTGGATCAACCCCAAGCAGTTATAGCAGTCCGTCACCGTGTTCACAAGCACCCTGACGGCATAGATGTCATAAATTTCGTCAAAATTCCTGTTTTGAATATACATTTTGCGATAGATGCCGTGAACGCTCTTGATGCGCCCTTCAATGCGGGCGTCGGGCACAATTTCATGCACCCGCTCACCCACGCGTTTTTTGATGTTTTCTAAAAACTCGCTGCGGGAGTCACTCTGCGCGGCAAGGGACTCTTCGATTTCTTTATAGCCGATGGGGTCAAGGTAGCTGATGGCAAGGTCCTCCAGTTCTTCCTTAACGGGGCGGATACCGAGCCTGTGCGCAATCGGAGCATAAAACTCCAGCGTCTCTTTCGCAGTATATCGCCTTTTCGCCTCGGGAACAAACGAGAGTGTCCTCATGTTGTGCAAACGGTCGGCAAGCTTGATGATGATCACGCGAATATCCTGCGACATGGCGATGAGCATTTTTCGAAGGTTTTCGGCCTGTTCCTCTTCCCTGTCAAGGCCGGCAAGCGGCACCTTGCCGAGCTTTGTCACGCCGTCCACCAGTGTGGCGACGGTTTCGCCGAACTCCCGCTTCATGTCCTCAAGCGTCATTTCGGTGTCTTCCACAACGTCGTGCAGCAGCGCCGCCTGAATAGAGGGAGCATCCGCCGCGAGGTTGAACAGGATTGCCGCGACGGCAATCGGGTGAATGATATACGGCTGCCCGGAGCGTCTGCGTTGGTGCGAATGCGCCTTCGCCGCAAGAAAATACGCCTTGTCAATGGCGGCAACCTCTGCCTGAGAAAACTTTCCCTCAATTTTATCGCGCAGCTCTTTATATTCAAGATCCATGATCTCCATTGCCAAGGCCTCCTTTCCTGTTTTCTATAAAAAATAACTATATGTTATTGATACCCTATTGTATGCAAAATTCCCGCATTCGCCAAATCCACTTTTTGGGACTGCCCGGCGGCACAAACCGCGCCGTCTTCATCTTCACGCAAAATGCCAAGCTCACACAGCGCGTCAAGCGCCACTATCGCGCGGCACAGCTCGCGCGCCTCAAGCGAAAGCCGAAAAGCCAACGCCTCAACACCCCTGTGCCAAACACCTTTTTCTCTCACAAAACGATAAATCCGGGTGATCAGTTCGCGGTCGGGGCATGCATAGGCGCGCATTTTTTCGTTCAGCGCCTCGCCGCGTTTGATTTTGTCATAAAGCACATAGTTTTTTGCGACGACCTCGCCGTCCCAATCCGAAAAGCGGATGTCAACCACCTGTACGCTGACCTTAGCTTCTCCCATATATTCGTTTCTATCAAGCCGCACGGCCAAATCCACAACGTCGCCGGCCTTGAAAGGGAATGTGTCCGCATCCGCTCCAAACTTCACGGCAAACACAAACGCTTCGCCGCGGCATGCCGTCAGGGTCACATGTTTTCCGTTATTTGTGGGCTTGACGGTCTTGAGCGTCATGTGATACAGGCCGAACAGGGGCATAGGGTTGCCCGCGCCAAAAGGCTCCAGTTGCGTGAGGGAATCCAGAATATTCAGATTGATCTGCGAAGGATGCAGCCGGAAATCCAGAGCCAAACGCGGCAAAACATCCGGCTGGGTGAGCGCATAGTCATTCACAGCGCGGCGGAAATCTTCAATTTTGTCAACCGCAATTGAAAAGCCGGCGGCAAGCGTGTGCCCGCCGAAATGAAGCAGCATGTCGCTCACATGCCGCAGCGCGTCAAACAGCGAAAAGCCGTCTATGCTTCTGCCCGAGCCCTTGCCGATGCCGTCGCTCTCGCGTGAGATCACGATCACCGGCCGGGCATACCGCTCAACAAGCCGCGAGGCCACAATGCCGATCACACCCTGATGCCAGTTTTCGCCGTCAACGACCAAAACCTTATCATATCTGCTCTCGGGGCGCTCACGCAAACCGCGCTCCACCGAAGCAAGAATTTCGTTTTCTGTTTCATGCCGCAGGGCGTTCACCTCGTGAATCTCCTCGGCATAGTGCTGCGCCTCCACAACATCCTCAGTGAGCAGCAGGCGCACCGCACGCTCCGCGTTGCCCATTCTTCCCGCGGCGTTGATGCGCGGCGCAAGCCCAAAGGCAATCCCCGTCGCGTTCATCACTTTTTCCGCCATGCCGGACTTCTCACGCAGCGCTTCGATTCCGCAGCGGCCGCCGTTGTTCATCACTGCAAGTCCCCGAAGGGCAAGCACTCTGTTTTCAGACACCAGCGGCACAATGTCCGCGATCGTTCCGAGCGCGGCGATGTCGGCGAAGTCCTCCAAAACGGCTTCATAATCGCCGCCCTCAAGCGCCGCCACCAGTTTCAGCGCAACACCCACGCCCGCAAGGTCATGAAACGCGCTGCCGTCGTCCGCTCTGTGGGGGTCGATCACCGCCACGGCCTCAGGCAACACTTCGCCCGGGCGGTGATGGTCTGTGACGATCAGCTTGATTCCCAGCTCCGCCGCGCGTGAAGCGGCAGCGTGGGCGCTGATGCCGTTGTCGACCGTGATAATCAGCCCCGTGCCCTCGGCGTACAGCTTTTCAACCGCTTCCTCACACAGGCCATAGCCCTCCTCCATGCGGGAGGGAATATAATATGCCACATTCGCACCCTGCGACTCCAAATAGGAATAAACGATCGCCGTGGCGGTCACACCGTCGGCGTCATAGTCGCCATAGACGCAAATACGCTCAAAATCATCAACCGCACGGTTGATGCACTCCACAGCCTTGTCCATATCCCGCAGCGCAAAGGGGTCTTCCAGCACTTCGCCGACGCACAAAAAGCGTTCTGCTTCCTCCGGGGTTTTGCAGCCGCGCGCCGCCAAAAGCAGGGCGACAAACGGGTCGATGCCGCAGTCTTCTGCCAGCGACGCGGCCAAATCTTTATTAAATTCCGGCAAGGTCCACATCTTACGGCTCAACAACATCAATCCTTCATCTTATCGCTGTCATAATAAAATATTATTTTACCACCGATTCCACCTTTTTGCAAGCAAATCCGCCGTTTCGCGCTCTTTTTGAAAGAAAAAACCAAAACAGAAAAAGATTATTCCATTTCACAATCAAGGTCACATGAACGCTTCAAAATTTTAAAATTTCAAATAATAAAATTAAAACGTCACATTATACGAAAGCAGCGTTGTATTTTCATGAATTGTGTCATAAAATGCTGAAATATCTATTGTCATATTTAGAAAAACATGTTAAAATACGCTTGAATGAGGTGATGAGATGCAGGCTGTCAACAAACCCCTGGGCGAAATGCTTCTTGAAATCGGAGTGATCAGTCAAGAGCAGTTGGAGGATGCGCTCAATGAGCAGCAAAAAAGCCCCAACAAACCCCTTGGGGATATTTTGCTCTCTCTTGGTTATATTGATGAAAAACAGCTGATGAAGGCGATGGAATACCGCCTGAAGACCCCGTTTTGGGAGCTGAACGACCTCGACATCCCCCCCGAGATGTCACAGCTGATCAGCCATGAAACGGCAAAAAAATACACGGTGGTCGCCATTGCGAAAGAGGGCAGCCGCCTGACCGTGGCCACCGCGGACCCGCTCAATTTCTATGCGATGGACGACGTGAAAATTGAGAGCAAAATGGACATTCGCCCTGTTCTGGCCACGCCGACGGACATCAAAAACGCCATTGTGCGCGTTTATGAAAAAATCCGCACCAGCGAAGCGGTCGAGGACCTGAACAAAGAATATACGATTGAGGATGTGGAGATCCTCAGCGAAGAAATCAACAACAATATCGACAACGCCCCCGTCGTGCGCCTTGTGAACCTGATTATCAACCTTGCCATCAACACCAGCACCAGCGACGTTCACATTGAGCCAATGGAAAATACCGTGCGCATCCGCTTTCGCATCGACGGCGAGATGTATGAGCAGCTGAGCATCACAAAATCCGCCCACGCGGCCGTGGTGACGCGCCTGAAAATCATGGGCAACATGAACATTGCCGAGCGCAGGATCCCGCAGGACGGCCGCGCGCAGACGACCTATAACGGCAAGCCCGTTGACCTGCGCCTTTCCGTGCTACCAACCGTCAACGGCGAAAAGGTCGTTATCCGCGTGCTCGGCGGGCAGAGCGTCGCGCTTGAGCGCAAGGAGCTGGGCTTCACCGAAAAGAACTCTGAAATGTTTGACGAGATCCTCAAAAACCCCAACGGCATCATCCTTGTTTCGGGCCCGACGGGCAGCGGCAAATCAACGACATTATACACCATTCTCAAAGAGATCAACCAGGTCAACCTCAACATCATCACGGTTGAGGACCCTGTCGAATTTAAAATGTGGGGCATCAATCAGGTGCAGGTCAACCCGCAGGCGGGCCTGACCTTTGCCTCGGGCCTGCGCTCTATTTTGCGGCAGGACCCTGACGTGATCATGGTCGGCGAGATCCGCGACGTCGAAACGGCCGAAATCGCCGTGCGCGCGTCCATCACCGGCCACCTTGTGCTCTCCACCATCCACACAAACGACTCCGCGTCCACCGTGTCGCGGCTGCTGAACATGGGCATTGAGCCGTTTTTGGTTTCGGCCTCGCTTGTGGGCGTTGTTTCGCAGCGCCTCGTGCGCCGCATCTGCAGCCACTGCAAGGTGCGCCGCACGCCCGACGCGGCTGAAATGAAGCTGCTTGGCATCACGGAGCAACACGACATTTATGAGGGCGTGGGCTGCCAGATCTGCAACAAAACAGGCTATAAAGGGCGCATCGCCATCCATGAAATTCTGGTGATCAACCGTGACATCCGCGAGCTGATCAACCGCAACGCTTCGGTCGACGAGCTGCGCAAGGCCTCCATCCGCAGCGGCACGACAACACTGCAAAAAAGCTGCGCGGATCTCGTGCTGCGGGGTGTCACCACCATGGAAGAGCTGATTCGCGTGACCTACACCAACGACTGACGGCAAACGGCAAAAATGGCAAGGCGTGTTTTTTGACCGCCTGCCCGCCGGGAAAGGATCGCACAGGCATGACAACCTATTCCATCGACGAGCTTTTGATCAAGGCTCTGAATTTAAAATGCTCCGATATCCACCTCACCGTGGGTGTTCCCCCGATGGTGCGCATCGACAGCCAGCTGGGGCCGCTTGAGGGCTATGAAATCCTCAGGCCGGAAGACACCGAGCGCCTTGCCCTCTCGATCGTCAACCCCCGTCAGGAGGATGAGCTGAAGACAAAGGGCGAGTCGGACTTTTCTTATGCCATTGCCGACGTGGGCCGCTTTCGCGTGAACGTATACAAGCAAAAGGGCACCTATTCCGTGGCGCTGCGCGCGCTTGCGAGCAAAATCCCCGCGATGGAGGACCTGGGCCTGCCCCCGGTGCTCAAAGACCTCGCCCTGCGCCCGAGGGGGCTGATTCTTGTGACGGGCCCGACGGGCAGCGGCAAGTCCACCACGCTCGCCTCGATGATCGACTTCATCAACAAAAACAAGCGCGGGCACGTGCTCACACTTGAGGACCCGATCGAATATCTGCACTATCACAACAACTGCATCGTCAACCAGCGCGAAATGGGAGAGGACAGCATGAGCTTCGCGGCCGCCCTGCGCGCCGCCTTGCGCGAGGACCCGGACGTGATTCTCGTGGGCGAAATGCGCGACCTTGAAACCATCTCCATCGCCATATCCGCGGCCGAAACGGGCCATCTGGTGCTCTCGACACTGCACACCGTCAACGCGCCGCAAACGGTTGACAGAATCATAGACATGTTCCCAAGCGAGCAGCAGCAACAGATCAAGGTGCAGCTCGCATCGGTTTTGCAGGGCGTCATCTCACAGCAGCTGCTGCGCAAAATGGGCATGCCGGGCCGCGTCGCGGCGCTTGAGATCCTGCTGTTTACAGACGCGATCCGCAACGTCATCCGCGAGGGCAAAACCCACCAGATCCCCTCCATGATGCAAACCGCCATCACCCAGGGCATGCTCACCATGGACTATTCGCTTGCCCAGCTTGCAAAAAAGAAAGTCATCAGCACGCAGGAGGCACAGATGCACTGCGTTGACCCAACCATGCTTAAGCGTTATTTACTGTAGTTTTCGCGTTTATCAAAATCGGGACAGGCAATGGTTGCCTGTCCTTTTTTGCCGCAATGCGCACATTGCTCTAAAATGAGCGGGCAAATCAATTTACAGCAAAATAACTTAATTTTTGAAGTGCGCTCAGAGCCTTGACAGCGGTGAAGAATTGTGGTAATTTATCTGTACAGAAATTCTATTGAGCGTATTTTGCAAGCCAAAACGTTCATATTACAAACCTGAAAGGTGGAGGGGCAGGCACGGCATCCGCAGGTGTGAAAACACGGTGGAACGTTGCCTCTTTTTATGCAAAAACTAAAAATACTACTCAGAAGAACAAAAAACATGAGCTTTGACCGGCTGTTTTTAAATATTGACCAAATTTACAAACAATCCGGCAAGGCCAAGGCCTTGATTTTTCTTGATATGCTCTGGTGCGCCGCACGCTACGGCATCGGCTATCTTGACTATAACGTGTTTGGCTTTGCGTTTGTCAAGGGTAAAAACCGGCGAAAAACCATTATGACCATGAACCACAACATGCGGCTTGTGTCGCTTGTAAACGATAAAAATTATATGAACGCATTTTTGGAAAAAACCGAATTCAACCGGATCTTTCATGATTTTTTGGGGCGGGAATGGCTGGACTTGCGTAAGGCTTCACAAAAAGACTTTGCGGCGTTTATTGCAGGCAAAACAGACTTTTTCGCAAAAGTCATTGACGGTTGCGGCGGCGCAGGCGTTCAACAAATCAAGCTCGCTCAAAATGCAGACGCGGCGGCACTTTATGAATCCCTGATTGAAAAAAAGATGTTTTTGGTTGAACAAACCCTTGTGCAGCACGAGCGGATGGCTTTGCTGAACCCCTCGTCCATCAACACCCTTCGCATCACAAGCGCATTGAAAAACAACGAGGTCTATATTATGTATTGCCTCATTCGGGTGGGCGACGGCACAAAAGAGGTCGACAACATCTCCGGTGGCGGCATGTACAGCGCGGTGGACGAAACGGGGCATATCTCCGCGCCCGCATTTTGCGACAAAACCGGCGCAAGCTATGAAAAACACCCGAAAACCGGGCAGGTCTTTGAGGGCTATGCCGTGCCGTTTTATGAGCAATCGCTTACATTGATTCAAAAGGCAGCCCGAAAGGTGCCGCAAATCCGCTATGTGGGCTGGGATGTGGCAATCACCCCAAACGGCCCGGTGCTCATTGAGGGCAATATTGTGCCCGGCTACGACATGTGCCAAAACTACCGCCATCGCGGCGGCAAGGGCGGCCTTTTGCCCGAGTTCGAGGCCGTGTTCGGCAAGGATTTTTCAGATATTTGACCGCAAATAAACGATAGAAGAGGAACAGTCATGATCTACCCGCATTTTCAAATTGACCCCCGCCTGCTCACAATGGCGGACCAGGCGCAGGATACCTGCGCCCCCCTGTTTTTAAAAATCGACGCCATAACGGAATATAACCAGCAAAAGGTGCTTGCCGCCTTTCATAAAAACGGCGTGAGTGAGTCGCATTTTGCCGCATCCACGGGTTATGGCTACGGCGACCGTGGGCGCGAGGTGCTCGAAGGTGTCGTTGCGGACTGTTTCGGCGCACAGAACGCGCTGATCCGCCACTCCTTCGCAAGCGGCACGCACACCTTGAGCGTCGCGCTATTCGGCATTCTGCGTCCGGGCGACACCATGCTCTCGCTCACCGGCAGGCCCTATGACACCATCTGCCCCGTCATCGGTATCGCGGGCAAACAGGGGCAGGGCTCGCTTCGGGATTTCGGCATTTCTTACGAACAGATCGACCTTACACAAGACGGCCGCCTTGATTTTACCGCCATTGCAGAGCAACTGCAAAAAAAAGAATACAAATTGGTCTATTTGCAGCGCTCACGCGGCTACACCCTGCGCGCAAGCCTTTCGGTTGAAGAAATCCGGCAGGCCTGCGCCCTTGTGCGAAATTATTCTAAAAATGCAGTCATTATGGTTGACAACTGTTACGGCGAATTTGTGGAGCAGCTTGAGCCCACTGAGGTCGGGGCGGATATCATCGCCGGATCACTCATCAAAAATCCCGGTGGCGGCATCGCGAAAAGCGGCGGTTATATCGCGGGAAAAGCCGAATGCATTGAACTGTGCTCTTACCGCATGACGACTCCCGGCGTGGGGCGCGAGGTGGGCGCGACGCTCGGCAACAGCCGCGAGTTGTTTTTGGGCATATTCAATGCCCCGCACGTCACCGGCGAGGCATTGAAAACAGCTGTGTTCGCGGCTTCCTTGTTCACGCAAATGGGCTTTTCCGCATCCCCCGCTTTTGACGAAACGCGGCACGACATTATTCAGTCGATTCTTTTGCATACGCCCGAAAACCTGATTGCCTTTTGCCGGGGCATTCAGCGGGGCTCGCCTGTCGATTCTTTTGTGAATCCCGAGCCGTGGCCCATGCCCGGCTATGACTGCGACGTGATTATGGCCGCGGGCGCGTTCACGCTCGGCTCATCCATTGAGCTTTCTGCGGACGCTCCCCTGAGGGAACCCTATGCCGTATGGCTACAGGGCGGCCTGAATTTCCACAGCGGCAAAATCGGCATCCTGCTCGCGGCACAAAACATTTTAAATGCGGCAAAAACGGCGGATTAAAGCGTCTTGCCGGTTCTCGAGTCGATCACGTTCTGAAACACCGCCGTTTGGGTGGTTGAAATATATTTGTCGATGTGCAGGCTGCCGAAATACCATTTTCTGTATTTGCACACGCGCGCAAGCTCGTCAAAATAGGTATTTAATATCGTAAACTGTGCGGACTCTTTTTCGCCGAGCATGAGGAGTCCCTTTACTTTTGCGGGCGGCTCGTGGGTGATGATGAGGTCGACGCTGTATTTTTCTTTTTCAAGATTTCTCGCGCCTTCAAGCAGCTCGTTCTGCGAGGGAATGGCGCTTCTGGCCCATGCGTCGTTTTCATAGCGCAGCTCAATGTCGGGGCTTTCGCCGCCGCCCATCACAAACACCTTTTGGCCGTTGATGTTATAAATCTGGCCGCGCATCAAATGATAGATGTTCGCGCCGATCCTATGCACCTTGCCGCCGTTCCACTCCGAAACGGAATAGGAATTCAGCAAATCGAAATTTTCATGCGCGCCGTCGATAAAACAGACGGTGTATTTTTTTTCTTCCAGCTGCCGCAAATGCCGCAGCTCCTGCTTGCTGTTATCCCACACAAAACCAAAATCGCCGCACACGATCAATGTGTCCGCGCCGGTGAGGCGCCGCATGGCGCCATTTGAAAACCGGTTGATGTTGCCATGCGTGTCGCCTGTTATATAAATCAAAAAAACCATCCTCTCAAAAACGCATACAGTATTACAAGTTCATTACATTTTCAACAAATATCTTTCTTTTTTGCAGCAGGCATATTATACTAATTAAAAAGTGCATTCTGTTGAATGGAAAGGCATCCAATCAGCCAATCCTAATGGGGTATTATATATCTTTGCTCCTGCGCGGCGAGGTCACCCCTGCATGTCTGCTCAGAAGGCCCATGCTCCATGCTTTTCATGCCCACGCGGCAGGCGGATTCTGAATCCGTCGCGGGATTTCAGTCCCGTCAGAATTCTTGCCAATACTTCAATGCGTAAGCGGTGAACCAAATGGTTCTCGGTTAGGGCCAAGAATGTGTTGGCGCGCTTTAGCGCGACAGGAGGGTTTTCACAACCCGACAACATTCTTGCCAATGGCTCAGTGCGCAAGCATTGAAACGATACTATTATATCATTTTATGGAGGTATGTCTATGAAAAAATGCATGAATTTTGTTTTAATTATTCTGTGCGTCTTTTTTTGCATCCCTCCCCTTTCGGCCGGCGCCGCTTTTGACCCGAAAATCAACTTTCAGTCAGAAGCTCTGCTGCTCATGAGCATGGACGACGGCACCATCATCATTGAAAAAAATGCAGACCAGCAGCGCTCACCCGCAGGGCTTGCCGGCATCGCGGTCGCGATTGCCGCCATTGAAAACAGTGAGAACCTCGACGAGGCCGTTACGGTCAAGAACGCCATTTTGCAGGAAACCTACGGCACCGGCACACAGGGCGTCGGCCTGAAAAATGATGAGCAAATCAAAATAATTGACCTGCTTTATGCGCTGATGCTCACGAGCGCCTCCGATGCGGCGGTCGTGCTCGCAAACCACATCGGCGGCTCAACCGAAGACTTTTTGAAGCTGATGAACGAAACCGCGCAAAAAGCCGGGTGCACAAACACGCAGTTCACAAACGTCATCGGCGTTGATGATGATAACCAATATTCCACCGCGCAGGACATTGCGCGCCTCACGCTCTATGCGCTGAAAAACACAAATTTTGATAAAATCGCAAAGTCGGTGAGCTATAAAATAGGCCCGACAAACCTCTCGAATGAGCGCACGGTTTACACCACCAACCTCATGATGCTCCGGGGCTACACCGCTTATTACAACGAGCTTGCAAAGGGCATCCGCACCGGTTCAACCTCAAAAGCGGGCAGGTGTGTCGTGACCACCGCGTCAAAGGACGGCTATTCCTATCTCGCCGTCGCAATGGGCGCGCCCGTAAATGCCGAGAAAAACCTCGCCTTCACCGAATGCAACGACATGCTGCGGTGGACATTTGACCACATCAAGCTGCGCGTCATTGCCCAACCCTATCAAACGGTTGCCGAAGCGAAGGTGAACCTTTCTTCTTCCTCTGACTATGTGCGGCTTGTGCCTGAAAAAGAGATCACAAAGCTTGTGCCCGCCGGCATCACATCGGAAGATGTGCTGCTAAAACCCGTTGCCGACAAAACCAAAACGGAAGTCAATGCGCCCGTGGAAAAGGGCGCGGTGCTCGGCGAGGCGCAGATTCTTTACGCCGGCAAAGAGATTGCCCGCGTGAACCTTGTGGCGGCCGAAAGCATCGGGCGAAGCAATTCAAAATATATCGGCAGCTTTGTGAAAGCCTTTGTCACATCACCGATTTTTATCATCATTGCGGTCTTGTTTGTTTCCGTCGCTTTGTTTTATGTCATTCAGGGGCTGTTAAGGAACACAAAAAAGAAAAAGAAAATCAAGCTAGTCAAAGGCAACCGCTCTGAAGCGGCAAGGCGTATGCAGCAAAAAAAGCGGCAAAACAATCGCGATGGTAAAGACCCCGACCCGCCCAAAAGCATTTTGAGATAATATTTGTTTTTAACACCAAAACCATGGTTTTTGGTGAGCGTTCCATTAATCCCATGCCTGTTTCTAAGGACGGTTGTTAAGCTACTGTCCCTAGAGTGTGTCTTTAACCCCCCAACCTGCACAAATTTTGCGTCTTTTTCCGTCGGGCAAGGCGATTTTTCCGCTAAAATTTGGCTATATCGCGAGTTTAAAGACACACTCTAGAATTTTAAATAAGATAAAAATAAAAACAGAGCAGCGGTAAACTGCTCTGTTTTTTGTTGTGCCAAAAGCTTAGTCGTTGCCGCGCATGTCAATGATGGGGGTCGCGTCGCCGCTCACCATAGGCAGCTCGCCGTTCCACTTCTGCACCTTTTCATAGTCCACAAGAATATCGCTCAGCGACTCGGTCAGGCGCCTGTTGGCGTCCGCCTGTGCCTCGGCCTTTGCCGTGATGGCGTCGGCATCCGCCTGCGCCGCGATCACCTTTTTCTCAGCCTCCGCGTTCGCAATCACAATCTGCTGCTCCTGCTCGGTTTTGGTCTTGATGAGGTTCTGCTCGGCAACCTGCTTCTCTTCAATGGCCTTGTTGAATTCCTCTGAGAAATCGAAGTTCACGATGTTGAAGCGCTCCACAAACACGCCGTATTCACTGACCTTATTTTCAAGCGTCTCTTTGATTTCAAGGCTCACCTGCGTGCGTTTTGAAATCAGCTCTTCCGCGGTGTATTTTGCGCTGACAGCCTTCATGCTCTCCTGGATCGCGGGCAGCAGCACGCTGTCGGGGTTCGCGCCCTCAAGGTTTTTATAAATCTCGGCGCTCATTGCATGCTCGATTCTGTAGTTGACCGCGATGGTGCTGCTGACAGACTGCAAATCCCTCGAGACCGCCTGTGCGGCAACCTCTTTATTATTGATTTTGTTTGAAATCACTTCAATGTTCTGCACAAAAGGAACCTTAAAATGCAGCCCCTCTGA
>JAISXG010000050.1 GCA_031270605.1 Oscillospiraceae bacterium
CCAACCTTTCCCGAGTCTCCTTCATCACCAAATCTTGTTTTGAACAGCGCAATCGGGTTGTTGGTTGGTTTGGGGCTGTCCAGCGTATTCGTTCTTATTAGAGATAAATATGATGTTTATGTAAAAAATGAGGAATTTCTGCTCAACAGATATAACATTCCGGTTCTTGCGGCCATTCCCTCGTTTGACCAAAAGGCTCCCAAGAAGATATTGAAAAGGAGGCAACTCAATGCCAAGAAAGCAAAAACCCTCTCAGCAGAGAAAAATCAATTCTGACGTTCAATTCCGCATTGCGGAGTCTTATAAAATCGCCCGGACGAACCTCGCATATTCCATTATGAAGCAGGGCTGTAAAAAAATTTTTTTCACAAGCTCTCTGCCCGGTGAAGGCAAATCCACAACAGCGGTGCATCTGGCGATCTCGCTCTCACAGCAAATCAACACAAAGGTGTTGCTGATTGACTGCGACCTGCGCAAACCACAAATCAACAGATATTTTAACCTCAAGCAGACCCCCGGGCTGACCAATTATTTCGCTGGCCTGTGCAAGCTTGGTGACATTATTCATGAGGTTCCGGATTATAAACTGTCCGTGATCTGCAGCGGTGTCGTTCTGCCAAACCCATCTGAGCTGCTGGCCAGCAAAGGCATGGGCGAACTTATCGCGTATCTTGAAAAAAGCTATGACTATATTATTATGGATACACCGCCCATTAACGTGGTGGTGGACGCTTTGGGGCTTGTGAATTATGTCGACGGCGTCGCGTTTATTGTGAAAGAAGGCGTGTCAAAGACCGCTGAGCTTGACAAAAGCCTGAAAACCTTGGAGCATGTTGGCGCAAAGGTTCTTGGTTTCATTTTAAACGACACCAAGTATGACTCAAAAGAAGATTATAAATATGAATACAAGAGCTAGCGCTCCCACGGGGTTCGTGGATTGCCACACACACATTCTGCCTTGCATGGACGACGGGGCCGATTCCCTGCCCGTGGCGCTTCAAATGCTTGAAAGCCTGCATGCGCAAGGTGTCAGAACAGTTTGGCTCACGCCTCATTTTTATCCTTATAAAGAAAACCTGAACACATTTCTTGCCAGACGGGTCAATGCCTACCGCTCTTTGATATCCGCACCGGGTCTTATGAACATGCAGTTTTGTGCGGCAAGCGAGGTTTATCTTTCGGATTATCTTTTCAATTATACAGATTTGTCCGAACTATGCATTGGGTCGCGCAATTCAATGCTGCTGGAGCTTCCGTTTGATTCGCAGCCTTTTGAAAGGATTTATCAAAAAATTGATAAATTAATGTCTTATTTTGGCATCTCACCGGTTTTAGCGCATATTGACCGCTATCCCAAAATATTTCAGGATAAAAAGCATGTTGAGGCTCTTGTAAATTTAGGTTGTATGATTCAAGTGAACTTAAACTCCCTTTCTGCGGGAATACTGATAAAGAGAAAAATTTTGAATTATATAGAAAACGGCTGTATTCACATTGTGGGAACAGACTGTCATAACATGGGCAGCCGAAAACCTGATTTTACCGCAGGCATTTCTGTTATTGAAAAGGCGCTGGGGCAACACAGCGTACAGCAATTGATCCTGAACGCCAGAAGTATCATGCGATAAAGCGCCCACCTTTTCTGAAAGGATTCTTTTGAATGAAAAAATCTCATTATTTTAAATCAATGCCCAAAAAAAAGTTCATAATTTCTGTGGTTATTCCTTTAGGTCTGGTAATTTGCATTCTTGCGATGCTCATTTTGATTGCCAATACTTACTTAGACAAAATCGACATCCGAGGCGATGAAGACGAGTCGATTGTCAGCATTCCGGATGATCTGTCGGGAATGTCAGATGCTGACAGAGCACGCTTGGAGCAGCAAATCAGAGAGAATATAGAAAACAACACGCAGCCTTTGATGTTTAATAAAGATGTTACCAATATTTTATTTATCGGAACGGATATCCGCTCTCAGTCTGAAGGCCGCGGCCGGTCGGACAGCATGATTTTGATTTCCATCAACAAGAAAACCTCAAAAATCATTGCCACATCCTTTCTGAGGGATATCTATCTTCAAATTCCCGGCGTGAGCCAGGGTGACCGTCTCAATTCCGCTTATGCTTACGGCGGCGCCCCATTGCTCTTTAAAACACTTGAACAAAATTTCAAAATTCAAGTCGATAAATATGTTTCGGTCAATTTCTTTTCTTTCATTAATATTATTGACATCATCGGCGGAATTGAGCTCGATTTGACCAGTGCAGAAGTTCGAGTGGCAAATGACTACATTAAAGAGATTAATGGACTCACCGGCAAACCGGCGGGCGACGGTTTGCTGACAGCTTCCGGCAAACAAACAGTCAGCGGCAAGCAAGCTCTTGGTTATGCAAGAAACAGATACATTGGCAACGGCGATTTCAGCAGAACAGACAGGCAGAGAGTTGTGCTTGAAAAGATTTTTGACAAGGTCAAAACAATGGGAATTATTGAACTGAACAGCCTGCTCAATTCCATTTTGCCAGAGGTAACCACGAACCTTCAAAAAGGTGAGCTTTTCTCCATGATCCTGTCTGCGCCGTCCTATTTGAAATATTCGCTGGAGTCCTGGCATGTTCCGGTTGAAGGGAGTTTCGAGTATCTAACGGTTCATGGTATGTCAGTAATCGAAGTGGATTTTTCAGCTAACATTGCTGAACTTCAAGAGAGAATATATGGTGAGGTTTCTTAACCCGGTAATTTTGCGACAGGAGGGCTGTTTTGTGGAAATACAGGCGAACAAATATGGGGATGAGGAAAACGGGCATTCACAGCAGGACGAAATACATTTGCTTCCTGATGAGAATGTTAAAGATTCTGTTACCGATTTTGAAACTGTATTACCCCAAAAGAAAACAAAATATCTTATGTATTCTATCATAAAACTTATATTTGATAAAATCTTTTCTGCCGCAGCAATTCTGTTGACATCGCCGTTAATGCTGATGATTGCAATTGCGATCAAGCTGGATGATCCCGGTCCCGCTATTTATAAGCAAACGCGTGTGGGTAAAGACAAGCGGACGTTCACAATGTACAAGTTCCGCAGCATGCATGTCAACGCGGATGCACGGTTGGAGGAGCTCAAGCACCTCAATGAAAAAGACGGCCCTGTTTTTAAAATCACCAACGATCCCCGCGTTACCCGGGTGGGTCGTTTTATCCGCAAATTCAGTTTGGACGAGTTCCCCCAGTTCTTCAATATTTTGAAGGGTGAGATGAGCATCGTCGGCCCGCGCCCACCCCTTGTAAAAGAGGTTGAACAATACACACCTTATCAGCTGCGGCGTTTAAACGTAAAGCCCGGGTTGACATGCTATTGGCAGGTGAGCGGGCGTAGCGACCTCTCTTTTGAAGAATGGGTGAAAATGGACATTCAGTATATTGAAGATCGCAGTCTTTGGGTCGATTTTAAAATCATCCTGAAAACGATTCCGGCTGTTCTGTTCGGCAACGGAGCCTATTAAACATTTTCGACAGCAGAAGAACTTGTGAATGAAAGGCCTGATTTCTTAGGAAAACACACTACAATGAAAGCAATTCAAATTCACTTTATACTAATCCCCGATTAAAAAAGCTCTAAAAAATCAAGCAAAAGCTTTGATTTGTGTGGTTTTGCACGGATTTTTCAGCAAACTTTTTATGAGGGATTCGTATTAGAGAGTCATTAAAAAGCAACGGACTGCAGGATGATAATATGAGCCACCGAAAACAGCACAATAAAGTTGCAAAACCGCAGACTGGAAGCACAGTGGTGGCGTACAGTTTTGCGGATTTCTGATTTTACGGCCCGATAAACAACTTGACAGAACGGCAAAAGGCTTCGGGCAGGCTTGCAAATCATTCAGTCTTATCATTATGCTAAAACCTATTTTCTGCACTTAGGAGGATTTAAGGTGGGAAATACCCCATTTTTAAGGATTGCAATGCTTGGCCACAAACGCATCCCATCGCGTGAGGGCGGCATCGAAATTGTTGTTGAAGAGCTCAGCACACGAATGGCGGCGCTTGGGCATTCGGTCACCTGCTACAACCGCCGGGGGCACCATGTGGGGGGGCAGGAATTTGACACAAAACACCAAACAGAACATCGGGGTGTAAAACTGAAATCTGTTTTTACTATTGAAAAAAAGGGACTTGCCGCAATGAGCGCGTCTTTTTTTGGGGCGATTTGCGCCGCCTTTGGGAAATATGACGTGGTGCATTTTCATGCCGAAGGCCCCTGCGTGATGCTGTGGCTGCCAAAGCTGTTTGGCAAACGTTGTGTCGCAACCATTCACGGATTGGATCATCAAAGAGCAAAATGGGGCCGGTTTGCCCGCGCCTATATTATGCTGGGCGAAAAAACGGCTGTTAAATGGGCCGATGAGATCATTGTTTTGAGTGAAAGCGTGCAAAATTATTTTCAGAGAACCTATCAAAGAGAAACAAGGTTCATTCCAAACGGTGTCACCAAGCCGCAAAACAGAGCACCGGAGTTGATCAAGCAACGCTTTGACCTTGAGGCTGATTCTTATGTTCTTTTTTTGGGAAGGATCGTTCCTGAAAAAGGCCTGCGATATTTAATTGAAGCCTTTCAGAAAGTGCAAACCGACAAAAAGCTGGTAATCGCCGGCGGCGCAAGCGATACGGCCGATTTTTTTACAGAGTTGCAAAGCATGGCGGCGGATGACCCTCGAATTCTGTTTACCGGTTTTGTTCAGGGGCAGCTGCTGGACGAACTGTACAGCAACGCATACATATATGCCCTGCCCTCTGACTTGGAAGGCATGCCGCTGAGCCTGCTGGAAGCGATGAGCTACGGCTGCTGCTGCCTGGTTTCAGACATACCCGAGTGCACAGACGTTGTTGAAGACCATGCCGTTGTTTTCAGCGCCGGCAATACGGAAGACTTAAAACAAAAATTGCAGATGCTCTGTGACGATGCCGGCTCAGTCGAGGATTATCGCAAAGATGCATCCGGGTTTATATGTGAAAAATACCATTGGAATGATGTCGTCAATGCGACTATAAAATTCTATAAAATATAATTGAGGCTGTATTCGATGAAAATATTATTGGTAAATAAATTTCTGCACCCCAATGGCGGGTCAGAAACTTATATTTTTAAGCTGGGTAGCTATCTGCGGCAAAAAGGCCATGAGGTGCAGTATTTCGGCATGGAGCATGAAGGCCGTATTGTCGGCAATCAGGCCGAGGCCTATACTGCGGATATGGATTTTCACAATAGCTCCAGGCTTTCAAAGCTGACTTATCCGCTCAAAACCATCTATTCAAAAGAAGCAAAAGAAAAGATCCGGCTTGTTTTAAACAGCTTTCAGCCTGATGCGGTGCATCTGAACAACTTTAATTATCAATTGACTCCCTCTGTGATTTTGGAGGTTGTCAACTGGCGCAAAACCACAGGCCATCCATGCAAAATCGTTTTTACGGCTCATGATTATCAGCTTGTTTGCCCGAACCATATGATGAAAAATCCAAACACAAATACAAACTGTGAAAAATGTGTCGGCGGGCATTTTCTGAACTGCACAAAGGGGAAATGCATTCACGGCTCAACCGCAAAATCGGCGATAGGCACGATGGAATCCTATTTCTGGAAGTTCAATGGAGTGTATAAGTATATCGACACAATGATTTGCTGCTCTGCATTCATGAAAACAAAGATGGACACAAATCCCCTTTTCGCAAAGAAAACGGTCGCGCTTCATAATTTTATCGACAAGGTTGAATGGAAAAACACCCAAAAAAAGGACTATGTTCTTTATTTCGGCCGGTTTTCTGAAGAAAAAGGAATTGAAACTCTGCTTGAGGTTTGTCGGCAGCTGCCCGAGATTCCGTTTGTTTTTGCGGGAAGCGGCCCGCTTGAAGACAAAATCAACAGAGTAGCCAATATTAAAAATGTCGGCTTCCAGACCGGTATTGCACTTGAAACGCTCATTAGAGAAGCTCGATTTAGTATTTGTCCGTCTGAGTGTTACGAAAACTGCCCGTTCTCGGTGATGGAAAGCCAAATGTACGCCACTCCGGTTCTGGGTGCTGATATTGGCGGTATTCCGGAACTGATACAGGTTGGAGAAACGGGAGTTTTATTTGAGAGTGGCAATGAAAATGATCTTAAAGACAATGTGCGAAGACTTTGGTTGGATGAGGAACTAACAGATAAATACAGCAAAAACTGTGCAAATATTTGTTTTGATACAATCGACACGTATTATGAAAAATTGATAAAAATATACGGGTAACTGAGAAAATAATAAGATTACACACCTCTTTTGTGTTTTTAGACTTCTCTGAAAAAAGCAAAAAAGAAAGATGGTAAATATATGGAAAACAGTCTGACCATGCAGCGACAGGAAGAAAACAAAACAAAGAATGCATATGTTTTTTTTGTGCTGTTTTTTTATCTGTTTTTGGCACGTGATTGGTTGGAGGTGCACTGGTCAATATTTGGGTATATTGATGACTTGCTGGCCGTGCTTGCCATACCCCTCTGGTTGATGAATCTCTACGCAAACAAGTTCGTTATTCGTTTGCGCAGAGGAGGATACGGTATATATCTGATGCTTTTTACACTATGCGGCGTTTTGGGTACGCTGGTGTACCACTATCAGCCACTGATACAGTGCGCATTGCCCGATTTATTTCTTTGTTTAAAATTCTGGCTTGCAATTTACACGGGAAGATATGTGTTTCAATATTTACGAGTTGATCTATATGCAAAGAAAATATTCTTTCACATTCGAATTGTAACATGGATTTTTACAATATTGATTATTCTTGATAACATATTCTTTTTATTTCCTGAATCAATTCGTTATGGTCTTAGAAGTACCCAACTGTTTTACACTCACCCCACAGTTTTTGTATCTCTGTGCTTGTTAATGGTTGTAATATTAATATCCATAAAAGACTACATCAATGGCAGCACAAAATATTTAATATGGTTGTGCCTATTAATTTGCACCACATTGCGAAGCAAGGCTTTTGGTGCAGTTATGGCTATTGTTCTAATCTACTATTTTACCATTATCAGAAAGAAAAAAATTAAATTAAGAACATTTTTAATGTTTATTCCTTTGGTCATAGCCGTTGCGTGGGAACAAATTGAGTTTTATTTTCTTAGTTCGGTTCAATTCGATTCTGCCCGTTATCAACTGTTGGTAAAAGCAGTATATATAGCATTTGACCACTTTCCTTTTGGAGCGGGATTTGGAACCTATGCCTCATATTTTAGTGCGATTTTTTACTCGCCCCTTTATAACTTATATCGAATATCGAATGTTTATGGCTTAAGAGAGGGTGCTGCATTTTTTGTAAACGATTCATTTTGGCCTACTATTTTAGGCGAGACCGGATGGATTGGTATGCTGTTTTATCTCTTGGTTCTTTGGGCATTATTTAAACAAATCCAAAAAATAAAAGAATATAATTTAGCGTTTTATATGTCAGCCTTATGTATTTTGGCATATGAAATGATTGCCTCCGCCGCAGAGTCAGCCTTTTTTCATCCGCTTGCTATTTCACTGGCAATGTGGCTGGGTTTTTTGATGCAGGCAGCGGACAGAAATGTAAAAATGATTGGGGATGAGTACAATAGCAAGTAAAAAACTTAACGGAACCGTTATCGTTACTTACCGCTGTAATGCTCGCTGTTCCATGTGCAACCGCTATAAAGCGCCATCAAAGGCTGAAGAGGAAATCAGCGTTCAAACGATTAAAAAACTTCCAAAAATGTACTTTACCAATATTACGGGCGGCGAACCGTTTATCCGTACTGATTTGAAGGATATTGTACGTGAACTGCGCAAAATCAGCGACAGGATCGTTATTTCGACAAATGGATTTTTTACTGACCGTATTGTTGATTTGTGCAAGGACTTTCCGGATATCGGCATTCGAATATCCATTGAGGGTTTGGAAGAAACCAACAATGAAATCCGTGGTATTGAGGACGGCTTTAATCGTGGATATACAACATTAAAAAAACTGGTTGACATGGGCATGAAGGACGTCGGCTTCGGCATGACCGTTCAGGATAAAAATGCCCCTGATCTGGTGTCGCTTTATCAGCTGTCTGATAAGATGAACATGGAATTTGCAACCGCATCTCTTCATAACAGCTTCTATTTTGTTGAAACAAAAAACCGTATTCATGACCGCCCGATGGTGGCCCAGCACTTTGAAAATCTGGTAAACGAGCTTTTAAATTCCAACAGCCCAAAAAAATGGTTTCGCGCGTATTTTAATCATGGTCTGATCAACTATATTTATGCGCAAAAGCGTCTTTTACCCTGTGACATGAGCTTTGACACCTTTTTTATTGACCCTTACGGAGATGTCATGCCCTGCAACGGCACGAAAGATAAGGAGGTGATGGGCAACCTCAACGACCAAACCTGGGAGGAACTGTGGAACAGTCCGGAGGCGGAAGCGGTGCGCAAAAAGGTGCGTTGCTGTGACAGAAACTGCTGGATGATCGGCTCTGTTTCGCCCGCAATGAAAAAATACATCTGGAAACCCGGCTTCTGGGTTTTAAAGCACAAGGCGTTTTATTTTTGGAAAAAGAAAAAATATAGCATGTATGAAAATAAAATTGTGCGTGATTTTCACGACGGAAAGGTGACAAAGGAAGAACTTGACGCCCGCACAACCTGTGATATGATTACTCCTGTGGCGAACGGCCTGAGCGAACAATCTATGGAACGGCTCAGAGAACAAAGCGGCGAAGCGCTTGTAGATGCAGACATTTCGGCACAATTGAATTCTTTGTTTCCTAAAGAGGGTGAATAGCGTTTTGATGATAGTATTCTTCGTTTTTGCCTGATAAAAGATAAATATGATGTTTAATATTATATTGTGCAAAAGCGTATTTCGGTGTATAATGATGTTCCATAGAGACTTCAAAAGGGAGCACTTATAAAAATGGACAAATCAAGCGAACAATTGGGAAGAACTGCGGCGAAGGCCGGAATTTGGTATACAGTCGGCAATATTCTTTTAAAAGGATGCGTTTTTTTATCTCTTCCCATTTTCACCAGACTTCTTTCTACGGATGATTTCGGTATCTACAATGCATATATCGCTTATGAACAAATTCTTTCGGCTATTCTTGGTCTGGGGTTATATGGAACGGTTAAGAACGCTAAAATTGAATTTCCAGATAAATTCAATCAATATTTATCTTCCGTACTTTCTTTAAGTATTGGTTTTTCTGCCATTATATTCTTGTTGGCAAATTTATTATATCCATTTTACGCAGAATTTATAGGATTTTCCAGATTTACAACAAATTGTTTATTTTTTCAAAGTTTCGGTTCTTATCTTTTGTTCTTTTATGGGGCAAAATTGAATATTGAATTTAAATATAAATCTTATTTAGGTTTATCTTTTTTTAATATAGTGGGAAATATTTTCATATCAATTATCTTGATCGTCTATGTTTTTCCTAATGAAAAGTACTTAGGAAGAATTTTTGGATCGGCATTGCCTTTAATCATAATCGCCTTCTTTATCTGTATATATATTTTTCATCAGGGAAAAATGCTATATTCAAATAAATTCTGGAAATATGCGCTCGCAATCGGAATTCCTTTAATTCCTCATGTTGTATCGCAATCGCTATTATCTCAATTTGCTAGAGTCATGATAAAAGACATGGTGGGTACATCTGAAGCGGGAATTTACAGTTATATATTCACTTTATGTACGATCCTTTTTATTGTAGGAAATTCTTTTGAAAATGCATGGACTCCTTGGGTATTTTTAACACTTAAAGAAAATAAGGAAGATGATGTCAGAAAAGCATCAAAAAATTATATTGCATTTTTTTCATTATTAACTATCGGATTCATGTGCGTCATGCCAGAAGTCACAAAACTGGTTGCAGGTGAAGAATATTGGGGAGGAATCAATTTAATTGTTCCTCTCAGCTTAGGAAATTATTTTATATTCCTATACACCTTGCCCGCAAACATTGAATATTATCACAAAAAAACCGCGTATATTTCAGCGGGAACCGTGCTGACCGCAATCATAAATATTTTATTAAACTACGTCTTTATTAAAATTTTTGGTTACAAATCCGCAGCTTATACTACTATGGTGTCTTATATTTTACTCTTTGTCTTCCATTGGATTATCGCAAAAAAATATAGGGGAAATAAGATTTATAGCTTAAAAATCATTATGACAAATATTTTTATTGTTTTAGTTTCTGGCTGTGTACTTCTACTGGTATCCTGCAATCCGTTCCTTAGTGTTCTTCTGAGATATATTATCATTTTTGGCATCTTGCTTATATTATTTTTGAAAAGAAATATGATTTCATCTATGCTGCGGCGCAACAAATAACATAAAGGATTATTAATATGACACAACTCAAGCATTTGTTAAAAGTGGCTACACGTAACCTGCTGCTCATTTTTAATATTTTTTCTGTTAAAAAAAATAAGATATATTTTATGTGTTTTAACGGAGAAATGTACGGTTTTGATCAACGGGCGCTTTTGGAACATATAGAAGCTGCTTTTCCTGAAAAATATGAGTTTATTTGGGAATATTCAGGCAAAATGAATAAAAATATAAACCGGGTTCCTGGAAAGATCCGATTTGTAAAAAAACTCTCTCTTAGGCAATTGTTTTATATAAAAACATCTAAATATATAATTTTTAACATTAATCCTCCTTCCTATATAAAGTTCAAAACCAATCAAGTTCTGCTGAACACTTGGCACGGATTCGGACTCAAGACTTCAGGAAACACACAAAAGGCCTTTAATAGACAGCAATTTAATACCGCTACGTACTTTTGCAGCCATGCGAAACTGTTTACCGATGAGGTTATCCGCGGCTTTTTTGAATATAAGGGAAAAATAATCCCCTGTGGTGCTCCGAGAAATGATGTTTTTTTCTCACCAAAGCAGAAGATATGGGAAGAAAAGGTCAGAAAACAATATGGTATATCAAAAGCAACGAAGATCGTACTTTATGCACCCACCTTTCGTGAAAACTTCGTCTATTCAAATATGCATATAAATTACACCGAATTGCTCAATACTCTGCACAATAAATTTAATAATGACTGGGTTATACTGGAGCGTTTGCATCCGATGATTCAAAACAAAAACCGGCATTTATCCCCCCATGTTATTGACGCATCTCATCACGAAGACATGCAGGAGCTTTTATGTGCCGCAGATATATTGGTTTCAGATTATTCTGGCTGCATGTGGGATTTTTCACAAACAAAACGACCAGTTTTTCTGTTTGCTCCGGATATAGAAGACTATTCCCAGAAACGCGGACTTTACATTGACCTGAAGGATTTGCCTTATCCCATTTCTATAACAAATAATCAATTATTGCATCAAATTGAGACTTTTGATATGGCTACTTATCAGACTAATCTCGCGTCCTTTTTTGAGCTCACGGGCAGTTATGAAAACGGTTCGGCTTGTAAAGCGGTCTGTGATAATATATTCTCTCTGCCTTGATTTGTTTTCAACAAGTTCATTCTTTAGGAGGAACAAGTAAATGAACATTGCACTGATTATTGCGGGCGGTTCAGGGGCAAGAATGCAGCAAGACATCCCCAAGCAGTTTATCACCGTGAACGAGCGCCCGGTAATTGTATACACACTGGAGGCCTTTCAAAGTCATGCCGATATCGATGTGATTGCTGTTGTGTGCATTGAGGGCTGGGAACAGGTTTTGTGGGCCTATGCCAATCAGTTTAACATCACCAAACTCAAGCATGTGATTGCGGGGGGAGAAAACGGCCAGACATCCATCCGCAACGGGGTGTTTGAAATTGAGAAGCATTATGATGCAAAAGATATCGTGCTGATTCATGATGCTATCCGGCCTTTAATTTCTGCGGAAATTATTTCTGACTGCATAGTAAAAACAATGCGGTTTGGTTCTGCGATTGCGACAATCCCCTGCGCCGAGGCCATGATGCAAACGGAAGACGGCGTTGTTTCCACCGGAAGTTATCCCCGCGATAAACTCAAAAGAACACAAACACCGCAGGGTTTCCCTGTTGGTAAAATTTGTGACCTGCATCGCAGGGCACTTCAGGCCGGCATTACAAATTCTGTTGCGTCCTGCACCTTGATGATCGAAATGGGAGAGCAAGTGCATTTTTCGGCCGGTTCTGAAAAGAATATTAAGCTTACAACAATTGAAGATATCGATATTTTTAAAGCGTTGCTGGCGGCAAAACGTTCTGATTGGCTCAAAAACTGACCGTTTCACCGAGCTTTAAGTGAACATCGGCCAATGCCGCATTGTAGTTTTTATTCAGGTCATGGTAACTGGTTTGGGGGTATATGCAATGAAATTTTTTGAAAATCCAGCATATAAAAAAGATTTGATAAAAGCAATTGAATCAACTCTCGGAATTGACCGGTTAAAAAAGAAGCGTGTCATGCTCACCGGAGCAACGGGGCTGATCGGCTCGTTTCTTGTTGACATGCTGGTGCTCTATAATCAGCAGCATAATTCCGAAATAGAAATATATGCTTTGGGCAGAAGTGCAGACAGGCTGAAGGTCCGTTTTGGGGAAACAGAAAAGCCCTCGCTGCATTATGTAGAGCATGACGTTAACCATGAAATCGCGTTTGACTTTCCGGTTGATTACCTGATACACGCCGCAAGCAACGCTTACCCCGCCGTATTTCATTCTGACCCGGTGGGAACCCTTATGAGTAATGTCATGGGGACAAAAAGGTTGCTTGATTATGCCAGACAGCAGAGCACAAAACGTTTTTTATTCGTCTCTTCCGGCGAGGTATATGGTCAGGGTGATGCTGCGACAGACTCTTATTCAGAGGAATACAGCGGATATATAGACCCCCTGCAGCCGAGAGCTTGCTATCCCGTGAGCAAAAGAGCGGCCGAAACCCTTTGTGTTTCTTATACAAAACAATATGGACTCGATACGGTTATTGTGCGTCCTTGCCACACATATGGGCCGAATGCCACCTCTGAAGATAATCGTGCGAACGTGCAGTTTGTCAATAACGCATTAAACGGTGAAGACATTGTTCTCAACAGCGCTGGGCAGCAGCTGCGTTCCTATTGTTATGTGGCGGATTGCGCCTCTGCCATTCTTTCTGTTTTGATTAACGGAAAAACAGCCGAGGCTTACAACATTGCAAACCCCGCATCAAAAGTAACAATCGCAGAGTTCGCGGCCATTGTCGCTGCCCAACAGGGCAAAAAGGTGCTTTTTTTAAACCCTGATGCAAAAGCATTGGAAGAAAGAACACCGATACAAAAACAGGTATTATGCACGAAAAAGCTTGAAGACCTCGGATGGACAGGCCGCTATTCAGTGGAAAAAGGCGTGGAACAAATTTTTAAAATTTTAAAATATACAGGAACATAAAAAGTAGAGGTGAGAAAACCTGCTGGAAGATATAAAAAAAAGAGTGTGTGACGCGAACCTGGATTTAAATACAAAAGGTGTAGTCATATATACCTGGGGCAATGTCAGTGAGGTTGACAGAAAAAACAACCTGGTTATCATAAAGCCTTCCGGGGTAGAATATCGCGCAATGCAGCCGGACGACATGGTTGTTATTGATTTACACTCCGGCAAAGTGATAGAAGGAAAATGGCGGCCTTCGTCAGATACGCCTACTCATTTGGAGCTTTACAGGGCTTTTCCCGAAATTGGAGGAATTACGCATACGCATTCTGTTAACGCTGTGGCATTCGCGCAAGCAGGCTTGCCGATTCCCGCATTGGGAACAACTCATGCCGATTACTTTTATGGAGATATACCTTGCACCAGAGAGCTTTCGAAAGAAGAAGTTGAAAACGAATATGAAATCAACACAGGCAAAATCATAATAGAAACCCTGCGGGCGCAAAGATGCGACCCTATGTCAATTCCCGGAGTTCTTGTGAAAAATCATGGCCCGTTTTCATGGGGCAGGAGCGCCTCTGAATCAGTTTATAATGCAGTTGTTATGGAAAGGGTCGCGGAAATGGCGCTAAAGACACTCATATTAAATCCAAACAGTACCATGGCGCAATATGTGTTGGACAAACACTATAAGAGAAAGCATGGGCCGAACGCTTATTATGGCCAAAAATGAAGCAGTCGAAAGCAAAACCGCAAGCATGGAAATAACTACAGCCGCAGCGCTTTTTTGCGTTGCGGCTGTAACTGTTTATTGTCATCTCAGGGAAGATGGCGGCTTATATTGCAAATGAGTTGCGCAAGCTTTTCGAGTTCCTCTTCACGGATATGGGGCAGGTCCTTGCCCTTTTCAAGGCTGTCCTTTTTCATGTTTTCATACATTCCAGCCGTTTGCCCCGAAACACCCTCGGTGACAAATTCACCCCAGGCATAAACCACGCCCTTATTGCCGGGCAGCTTGTTTGAAAGCTTCGCAAGGGCTTTGTCATTGGTTTCCATGCAGCCGATCAAATAACCGTATACATTCTTGCTTTTATACTGTTTTTTGAGCTTGCCCGCCCACTTTTTAAAACGCCCATTGAGCATGAACATACGCATGTTCGAGCCAAAAACAAAATTGTCATAGCTTGAAAAGTCAAAAGACGCATTGTCGTCCTTCGTGTCAAAAATGTCCGCGCCGCCCAGTTTTTCAGCAAGCATCCGCGCGGCCTTCATGGTTGTGCCGCAGTGGCCGCTGACGATAATAATGGTTTTCATTGTTTTGACCTCCTCATCGCTTCAACATTGTTTATGCGCTCACCGCAAGGCGCGGCAATCACTCACCCGCAGGGCTCCCCTTTTGCAAAACCGCGGCAAGCGGGATCTTGTGAAAGGTCTGATAATTGCTGTCGTGAAAATTGTGCGCGTTATTAAAGGCGGTGCGGCTCAGCACCAGCAGGGTTTCGGTTTTGGGGTCGAACGTGAACACCGGGTATTGAAAGCCCACGGCGTTCATATCCAGCTCCTCATGATTGATGATATCCATGGCAAATTGCCAGTCTGTCAAATCCTTTGATATATAAACAGATAAAATATTTCGCTTTGGCAGACGGTTACCCACCGCAACATACATATCGCCGATTTTTTGCACCTCAAACTTTGTGTGCCCCATGGGGAACTCCGCCACACGCAAAAACCGCAGCGGCCCCTCGGGATACTCGGGGTCAAGAACAAGCTGCAGCGCCATCTCCTGCCCATAGCGCAGCATGTTCACGATCTTACCGTCAGGCGACTCCACCGCGTTGCCCTCGATCGCGCCCGCGCGCACGTCATAACAACCGGGCCAGTTTGGGTCATGCTTCAAAAACGGGGTGAATTCCCAGTTTTCGGCTTTCAGCAGATCCGCGTTTTCGTCAATCGAGAGCACGGTGTTTTTATACTCCAGCTTCGGCCATGAGCCGTATTCCACAGCGCTCCACAGCCGGCCGGCCGTGTGAATCAGCGTAACGGGTGCCTTATGGAACCCATTTTCCTCCCTGCTGCATGAGCCACGCATAAGCACGGTTGGAAGACCCCAGGTCTTGCCCTCGTCGTCACTGCGGCCGATGAGCAAATCACCGTATTCCGTGGACGTGGAAAGCATATACAGCACGTCGTTGTGCCAGAACAGCTTGCCCCAAAAACAGGGGAACAGCTCACTCAAATAGTGCCATGTTTCGCCGCCGTCAAGCGATTCACAAAGGATCGTCAGGTTTTGGGGGAATTTGCTTCTGTAAACGTCCATCGAGGTAATCAGCTTGCCGTTCGGCAGCAACACGATGGAGGGGCTGCAAAGATAGCTGCCCGAAAACAGATACGCTTCGTCGAGCGGGTGAAGGTAATTGACTACCGTGCCGGGAACAAAGCCCGTTCTCGCGAGGCGGGTCTTGGTTTTACCTGCAACGGTTTCCACATAAAACTGATAATCCGCATTTTCTTCAAGCTCCTTAATTACAAAGATGTTGACGGAATCGCCCTTCACCGAAGAAACGGCAAGCTTCATCCAATCCCCACCCTCAAGAGGGGCATAATAAACCGCTGAACCCTCGCACTCGCCGATCCATTCCACCTCAATGTGCCGCTCACCTGGGGCAATGCGGCAGATATAGGGCTTACCGGCCTCGTCATCCAACCGGATGGCGGGGATATAGGGCTTGTAATTCCAGTTTGCATAACCTTTCATGGCAGTTTCCAAAGTCCTTTCAGTTATGTGTTGTCTGTTTTATTCGCCGGTGATCCGAGTATATAGTCGTCCACAATATGCCCGTCCTGCACGCGGACATTGCGCTTTGCGGAAGCGGCGATATCGGTATCATGGGTGATGAGGATAACCGTGCGCCCCTCTGCGTTGAGCTCTGTGAGAATGCGCATCACTTCATCGCCCGAATGGGAATCGAGGTTGCCCGTCGGCTCGTCGGCAAGAATGATAGGCGGCCTCGCGGCGACCGCGCGCGCAATCGCCACGCGCTGCTGCTGCCCGCCGGACAGCTGCGAAGGCAGATGCCCCATTCTGTTTTCAATGCCAACCCTCGCCAGCGCGGCGGTGGAAAGCTCGTGCCGCTCCTCCGCGCCCATGCCGCGGTAAACAAGGGGCAATTCCACGTTTGCCTGCGCCGTGAGGCTCGGGATGAGGTTAAAACCCTGAAAAATAAAGCCGATCTCTTTGTTGCGAATCTCAGAAAGCGTGTCGTCATCAAGCCCCGAAACATCCTTGCCGTGCAGGTGATAGGTGCCGGTTGTGGGCACATCAAGCAGGCCGAGCATATTCATCAGAGTCGATTTGCCCGAGCCGGACTGCCCGATGATGGCCACGAACTCCCCTTCTTCAATATCAAGCGAAACGCCGTCCAGGGCGCGAACCTCATTCTCGCCCGGGTTATAGATTTTATACATGTCGCGCACTTCAATCAAGCTCATTCTGATAGTCTTCCTTTCTCTGCGATGCAAAATCGTTCTTGCGGCTTTTATTACTTATTATACAGCAAACCATACCGCTCTTTCAAGCAGTAATAGAAATAATAAGGCCAAAAAGCGGAGGCCCCCGCTTTTTAGCCTTACAAAAATTCAAACCTGCCCGAGCGCCTGTTCAATGTCCGCGATAATATCGCCGACATATTCAATGCCGACGGAAAGGCGCACAAGGTCGACGCCGATGCCCCCTGCGGCCAGCTGCTCATCCGTCAGCTGACGGTGCGTGGTGCTCGCAGGATGCAGCACGCAAGTGCGGCTGTCCGCCACATGGGTCACGACCGCGGCAAGGCGCAGACTGTCCATAAACTGCACGGCAGCGTCCCGCCCGCCCTTTACGCCGAAGCAAACAACGCCGCTCGTGCCGTTCGGCATATATTTCTGCGCAAGGCCGTAATATTTCCCGCCCGGCAGCGCGGGGTAATTGACCCATGCGATTTTGTCGTGCTTTTCGAGATACTGCGCAACCGCAAGCGCATTCTGGCAATGGCGCTCCACGCGCAAAAACAGCGTTTCAAGGCCGATGTTCAGCAAAAACGCATTGTGCGGCGAGGGAATGGAGCCGAGGTCGCGCATGAGCTGCGTGACGGCCTTTGTGATATAGGCCGCTTTTCCGAAGCTTTCGGTGTAGGTCAGGCCGTGATAGCTGTCGTCCGGCGTTGTGAGGCCGGGGAACTTATCGTTCTGCGCCCAGTCAAAGCTGCCGCCGTCCACAATCGCGCCGCCAACGCTCGTTGCGTGCCCGTCCATATATTTTGTCGTGGAATGAATCACAATGTCCGCACCGTATTCAAAGGGGCGGAGGTTGACGGGGGTGGGAAAGGTGTTGTCAACGATCAGCGGGATGCCGTTTTTGTGCGCCACGCCCGCAAACCGCTCGATGTCCAGCACCTGCAGGGAGGGGTTTGAGAGCGTTTCACCGAAAACGGCCTTTGTGTTCGGCCGGATCGCAGCCTGAATCTCTTCTTCTGAGGAATCGGGGTTGATAAAGGTGAAGTCGATCCCAAGCTTTTTCATCGTCACGTTGAACAAATTAAAGGTTCCGCCATAAATCGCCGCCGAGCTGACGATATGGTCGCCCGCAGCGGCAATATTAAAAATCGAATAGAACGAAGCCGCCTGGCCGGAGGATGTGAGCATCGCGCCCACGCCGCCCTCAAGCTCCGCGATTTTTGCCGCCACATAATCGTTTGTGGGGTTTTGCAGGCGGGTATAAAAATAGCCTGTGGCTTCAAGGTTAAACAGCTTGCCCATTTCCGCGCTCGAATCATATTTATATGTGGTGCTCTGCACAATGGGGGGAACGCGCGGCTCGCCGTTTTTCGGCTGATAGCCCGCCTGCACACATTTCGTGTTGATATGCTGCGCCATAACAAACCTTCTTTCAATCCTTTAAAAAGTGTTCCATCAGCTCCGGCCCCGTGCCGAAAAACCTGCCTGTTGCCGCGGCGCTTTCTTCATGCACAGAAGAAACGCCGCTTTGCATTTCCCATGCTGCCTGTTTGTGATAAATCATATATGGCACAGGGTCGCGCGCATGCGTCGCAGTGACAATCGGCGTGGGGTGGTCGGGCAGGATCATGATTTTATAATCATCATAGGTTTCCAGCGCTTCCAGAACAATCGGCAGCACCTGCTCGTCAATCAACTCAATCGAACGGATTTTATTTTCAACCTCGCGGCGGTGGCCGCATTCGTCGGGCGCTTCGATGTGGATATATACAAAGTCCTGCCCAGCTGCAAGCTCACGCACCGCGGCGCGGGCCTTGCCCTCAAAATTGGTGTCTATGTAGCCCGTCGCGCCCGCGACCTCAGGCACGTTCATGCCCGTGCAGCCGCCGATGCCCTTTAGCAGGTCGACTGCTGAGATGATACTGCCGCGCAGGCCGTATTTTTCATAAAAAGGCTGCAGGTTCGGCCGTGTGCCCTCGCCCCAAAGCCAAATGGAGTTCGCCGGGCGCTTGCCCTCGGCAATCCGCCGTTTGTTCACCGGGTGGTCTTTTAAAAAATCATAGCTCTCGCGCATCATGGCAATCAGTTTTTCGGCGTTCGGGTGGTTGGATAAATATTCGCCGACGACCCTGCCCGAAATGTCGTGCGGCGGGATCATGTCACCCAAATCCACCGTTCCGTTTTGCCACACAAGGCAGTGGCGGTAGCTCACGCCGTTATAAAAGCTGAAAATTTCGTTGCCAAAACGCTCCTGCACACTTTTGATGATTTCAGCCGCGTCTTTTGACGAAATATCACCCGCAGAGTAGTCAATCATCATTTTTTCGGAATAGTCCGCTTCTTCGGAAAGCGTCACCAAATTGCAGCGCAGGGTCACGTCCGTGTCAAGAAGTTTCACGCCGATGCTCACGGCCTCCAGCGGGGAACGGCCCGTATAGCTCTCTGAGACATTATAACCCAGCACGCTCAAATTCGCAACGTCGCTGGCGGGCTTCATATCGTCCGGCACGGTTTTCACAAGGCCGACCTCGCCCTTTTGGCCGAGCGAGTCAAACACCGGCTTTTTGGCCACCATCATGGGGGTTTGATTCTCAAGCTCCGGCACAGGGTAGTCCGCCATGCCGTCGTATAACACAACAACATATTTCATGAACGCATTTCCTCGATCCTGATCAGTTTTCTTTGAATTTCTGCATAAGCGCGTCCAGCTCCGCCGAGCTGATGGAGGTCTGGCGGCCACCTGCATACTCGCTGTCTACCCATTCTTTCAGATAGGCGATCAGCGGGTCGGCTTTGGAGATTTTGTCGCTTTCCGTTCTATTATAATAGCTGTTGAACCAATACGCAAGCCCCGAAAGGCCCGAAGTTTCGGTGATTGCCACGCTCACAGGGCGGCCGAGAAGCGTTTTTGTGTCAAAAATATTATAAATTTCTTCATCCTTGAGCAACCCGTCGGCGTGAATGCCCGCCCGGGTTTCGTTGAACTGCGCGCCGACGAACGGTGTCATGCGCGGAATTTCGTGGCCGATTTCTGTTTCATAATAGCGCGCAATCTCCGTGACGACCTGCGGTGCCATGCCGTCGAAGGTGCCGCGCAGAGAGGCATATTCAAACACCATCGCTTCCAGCGGCACATTGCCCGTGCGCTCGCCGATGCCGAGCAAAGAGCAGTTGACCGATGACGCGCCGTAAAGCCATGCGGCGGACGCGTTCACGACCGCCTTTGAAAAATCGTTGTGCCCGTGCCACTCAAGCTGCTCTGACTCGGCGCTTGAAAAATGCTTCATGCCCGTAATCAGGCCCGGCACGCTTCTGGGCATCACAACGCCCGGATAGGGCACGCCCATGCCAAGCGTGTCGCAAAGGCGGATCTTGACTTTCATGCCCGCCTGCTCGCCCAGCTCCAAAAGCCGCGACACAAGCGGAATCACAAAACCGTAAAAGTCGGCGCGGGTAATGTCCTCAAAATGGCAGCGGGGCACAAGGCCGGTTTCAATGACCTCCGCAACCACGCTCACATAGTGGTCAAAAGCCTGCCGGCGGGTCATGTTGAGCTTTTTGAAAATGTGGTAATCCGAGCAGCTCACCAAAATGCCCGTTTCGCGCACGCCGAGGTTGCGCACCAGCTCAAAATCCTTTTTGGTGGCGCGGATCCATGTGGTTACCTCAGGGAATTCCACGCCCTGCTCCATGCATTTATAGATGGCCTCCTGATCTTTTTTGCTGTATGCAAAAAACTCAGTCTGCCGCACAAGGCCCTTGGGGCCGCCAAGCTCATGCAAAAAGTTGAAAATCCTCACCATCTGCCGGGCGGTATAGGGCGTGCGGGACTGCTGCCCGTCACGAAAGGTTGTGTCGGTAATCCAGATTTCATCTGGCATGTCAATGCCTATGTATCTATGGTTGAACGGAATGCGGGGCACCTCGGCATAGGGGTAAATTTCACGGAACAGGTTCGGCTCCGCCACATCCCGCAGCTCATACTTATAGGGCTCTTCTTCCAGCACGTTCCTGACCTCATTAAAGGTTAGATACTTCTTCATTCGCCTCTCTCCATTTCATTTATTATAGCCGATTAACTTGGAAATGAGCTAAAAGATTACGAGGATATTTTTTATTTTGCACGGCGCCCACCGCAGGCAGGATTTCTCCTGTCAAGGCGGGCAACACAGCAAAATGAAAAATAGGCCGCAAGATTTAGTGCAGTTTCAAGTTAATTGGCTATATTCGTGTCGGCATCAGGCTCTGTTTGAAAAATAGCAGTTTGCTCAAAACTGCACTTGTCACCCATGGCCACAAAATAATCATCTGTTTTTCAGTTTATGGCCGAGTGGACGCCGCCGGGTTTTGGGCAGATTGCCGTTTTTCAAGCAAAACCTGAATAATATTCTATTTTACTGATTTTTCCGAAAAATGTCAATCAATAAACATCCATATTTACAGCAAAAAAAGCAATCGGAATAAGTAAAATTACACAAATTCAAGCATTTATTTTTGGTGATTCTTGCATTTGTACGCATCACTTTTATAACAGGACGAAATATTACAAATAATTTTGCATATTGACAAAACACGTGTTATTATTATAAAATTAAAATATTAACAGGTTTTTATTTCCTTATTGTGTTCTGTTGTTTGTTCCTGCAAAAGTAACCGTTTGGAGTGTTTTTATAAGAATGCAGAAAATTGATTTGAAAAATAAAACCACGCGTTTTGCGCTGGTCACATTCGCAATTCTTGTTTTTTTAGAAATTTTTGTTTTCAATTTCAATGCGTTCCGGCTGGCGGGAAGTGACTATGAAAAAACGGAGCTTGACCTTGCGGGCGCGGAAACTCTGAATTTTGAAAGAACTGAAGCCGGCGAGCTCACCTTCAAAAACGAAAATAAAATCCCTGAAAAAGAGAGAGAATTTTTTGCCGACTTCGTAAGCGGCGACGAATTTGACAGCCTTTTTGAAGACACAAAACAGGCAAATCAAAAAAAGAACTCAATGATTTCTGTGAACACGTCCTCAACAGAAGAAGAGGCCTTGCCCACATCCGCGAGTTTGGAAATCACAAACATCAACCGACCTGTCAAAACCATCACATTTCACATCAAAGAGATGAACCTTGCGTCAAAAACAAGCGTCAGCGTCAAATTCACAGACGCGACCACCGCAGTTTACAGCCCGCAAAGAGAAGATAGTGTTTGCATTGACCTGATCCAAAATAACACAAAAAGCCACACCTCTGTTTTGCAGCTTTCGGGCGAGGTGGGCAGTTTGTATTTGACGTTTAACATGCCCAACACCCAAAGCAGCATTGTGCTTTCGGGCATTACCGTCAACGAGCCGGTGGCCTTTCACTTCTCCTTTGTGCGGCTGGTGCTTCTGTTTGGTTTGATTATGGGGCTCTATTTGCTGCTGCACGCGAAGCCGCTTAAAAAGCCCTTTGCCGAAAACTCTGTGCTCAACACACAAATTGCGGTTATGATGACGGCAGTGTTTTTGCTGGCTGCAATCACCATTTCATCAGACCATTTAAGCCTTGACAAGTTCAAAAGCACAAACGGCAATCAGGTGACAGAAGAGCTTGTGGAGGCCTTTAAGGCGGGGCAGGTGCATTTGCTTGCCGAGCCGTCAGAAGAACTGCTGAGCCTCAACAACCCCTATGACCGTTCGGAGCGCGAAGCCTCGGGCGCGGAATATCTGTGGGACCACTGCTTATATAACGGCAAATATTATTCATATTACGGCATTGCGCCGGTGCTGCTGCTGTTCTTGCCATACAACCTGGTGACGGGGTATTACTTCCCCTCCAACATCGCGGTGCTGCTGTTCAGCCTTGCGGGCATTGTGTGCCTGTCGCTGGTTTATCTTGAAATCGCAAAGCGCCGCCTTCAAAAGAGTCCCGGGGCCTTTGTGCTTATGGGGCTGCTCATTTTGCAGCTTTCGTGCGGCATCTGGTTTTCTGTCGCGCGGCCGCAGTTTTATGAGATTGCCATTTCTTCGGGCTTTGCGTGTGTTCTGGCCGGCGCTTATTTTTTGATCAGTTCAAACGTTATCAGCCCCGGCAGGCTTTCGCTGCCCCGATTGACGCTTTCTTCAATCTTTTTGTCGCTTGCGGTGCTGTGCCGCCCCACGCTTGCGGTTTATTGCGTCGCGGCGCTGTTTTTCATTTGGTTCGGCCTTGAAAAGGCGAAAACGGACGATGGCAGGCTTGACAAAAAGGCCGCTGCAAAATACCTTTTGGCGGCGCTCGCGCCCTTTGCCGTGATCGGCTCGGTGCAGGTGGTCTACAATTACCTGCGCTTTGGCAGCCCCTTTGAATTCGGCATTCAATATTCGCTGACCATCAACGACTTTGTGCGCTCGGAGTTTGACATTCACTTTGTGTTTGTTTTGCTGTTTGCTTATCTTTTCAACAGCCCCGGGCTGGTGCCGAACTTTCCGTTTGTTTCTTCCGGCTTTCACACGCTCAACACAAACGGCTACATGTTCGTTGATTATCAATATGTGAACGCCATCTCCACCGGCCTGTTTTTCAGGGCGCTGCCGATGTTTTCGTATTTCCTTGCCCCAACGGCCTACCGCATGGCAAAAAAACCGAAAAAAGCCGCCCTTTTGCTGGGCGTGACATGCGTCGCCGCCCCGCTGGTGATTATCGCATCCGCATGGGAGAGCGGCTATTCCCCGCGCTATAACGCCGATATTTCGTGGCCGATGATACTCGGCGCGCTGCTGATCCTGTTCACGGTTTATGAAAACATCAAAAGCAAAGAAACAAAACGCATGGCGCTGTATTGCATGACATTCTGCACCGCCCTGTGCCTGCTTGTGAACTTTGCGCAAATCTATTATTTCATCCTTGACACCGCATCCACCCAAACGCGCGCTTCCCTGCTCTCTTTCGCAAGACTGTTTGATTTTTGGAGATAACGACAGATCAATATCGCATCGATTTGCCTTGTTTGTTCGAAAGGAAATGAAAAGATGACAAAGCTGTATGTTGTGCTTCCCTGTTATAACGAAGAGGAAGTGCTGCCGGAAACGACAAAGCGCCTGAGCACAAAAATGAATGAGCTGATCGCCCGGCAGATAATTCGTGAGGACAGCAAAATCGTGTATGTGGATGACGGCTCAAAAGACAAAACATGGTCGCTCATTGAGCGGCAGAATCAAGAGAACCCCCTTGTTCAAGGGGTGAAGCTCACGCGCAACAAGGGCCACCAGAACGCGCTGCTCGCCGGACTGATGACGGTCAGGGACTGCTGCGACGCGACCATTTCGATGGACGCCGATTTGCAGGACGACGTGCAGGTGATTGAAACGATGGTTGCGGAATACGAAAAGGGCAACGAAATCGTCTATGGCGTGCGCAGCTCAAGAGACACCGATACGGTGTTCAAAAAATCCACAGCGCTGGGGTTTTATAAGCTGATGAAATTTTTAGGTGCGGACACCGTGTTCAATCACGCCGACTGCCGGCTGATGAGCGGCCTTGCCCTGAACCGTCTTGCCGAATTTAAAGAGGTCAACCTCTTTTTGCGCGGCATTGTGCCGATGATCGGCTATAAAAGCTCCATCGCCTATTATGACCGCAGCGAGCGCTTTGCGGGCGAGAGCAAATACCCTTTGAAAAAGATGATTGCCTTTGCGTGGCAGGGCGTCACCTCGCTTTCTGCAAAGCCGATTAAAATGATCACAATCACGGGCATTCTGCTTTCGCTGCTTGGTTTTATCGCCTTGATCGTTTTCTTGATTCTGTATTCTTCTTCGGCCGTCGGCATGCTGTGGCCGATTCTGTGCGCGATTTCCCTTGCCTGCGGGCTGCAGCTTACGGCCATCGGCGTGATCGGCGAGTATGTCGGCAAGAGCTACATTGAAATCAAGGGACGTCCACGGTTTTTTGTGGAAACCTATCTGGAATAATTTAAGAATAAATAGAAATTGACGTACAGTTTTTTCTGTACGTCAATTTTTATATTTATAATTTTATTTTTATCAAAAACATCTTGACAATTTGGAGTACGAGATGTATGATTATCTTGCGTTCCGAATCAAGGAGGTGTTTTTTTTGAAGGAACGGAAGAAACCGGGCCCCCATCCGGAAAAACCGCTCGAGCACGATCTCAAGGTTAGAATCGACAATGAAGGCTTGGCGAAAATAGAGTACTGTATGAAAAAACTTAACGCCACGCGTTCGGAGGTTTTGCGAAAGGGCGTAAATTCTCTGTATGATGAGCTCAAAAAACAGTAAAAGGAAGTGACGGCAATCTTGCTCGGAGAGCGTCACTTCCCTACACCAGCAACACACAAAAGCGATTGCGGCATAAATATTATAGCATATGCCTGTATTTCTTTCAATGATTTAAGAACTATATAAAATCATTCTAAAAATTTAATAAATACATACAAAAACCCTTGACTTTTGGAGGCCTTTAATGATATAGTTTAGGAAGCCCTTAGTTGGGGGTGATATTTTTGGGCACTAAAAAGATGGGGCGTCCAACAGACAATCCAAAACCGTACCGTATGACTCTTAAATATGACGAGGAATGCAAACAAATCTTGGAAGAATATTGCAAGCAGGAAAACGTCAACAAAATGGAGGCCGGTAGACGCGGGATTAAAAAGTTAAAGGACGACCTCAAAAAATGAAAGAAAACGGCTTGTTGCTCGTCAAAGCTTGTTCCCGAGATTATCTAAGACATTACAACAAATACCCGCTGAAAGTAGTGACTCTTTCAGCGGGTATTTTTATTTTACATAATTTAATTTTTATTAAAAACAGCTTGACTTTGGGACACCCTAAATGTTATACTTAGGATGTCCCAAAGTGAGGTGATAAATTGGGCTCGAAAAAAATGGGGCGGCCAACCGATAATCCAAAGCCTTATAAAATAGGAGTCAAGTTAGATCAAGAAGCAAAAGAGATTCTTGACGCATACTGCCAACAGGAAGCTGTTTCCATTATGGAAGCAGCAAGGCGCGGGATAAAACGGTTAAAAACCGACCTCAAAAAATGAAAGGAAGCGGCTCGCTCCTCGTCAAAGTCGTAGCCACTTCCAGTACCAACAACAGCCCAAAAGACAGTTGAGGCATAAATATTATATCATATGCCCGCAGTTCTTTCAAGGTGTTGTTGAACAATTAACGTAATAACAGAAAGAAGGCATCACAATGAACATTTTGGAAGAACTGTATTTCGGCAATATCCGCCCCTGTGACAAATGCTTTGATAAACAATCACGGTATGGAGCATTCATAAACATCATAGCTGAAAATGAGGAAACGCTGCTTGATTATTTCAAAACACAGCAGCATGAAACGCAACAGCATCTGTTCTCCCAACTAATGAACGCACAGGAGGAAATTCTGGCATTTTCAGAACAAAACCGCTTTATAGAGGGATTCCAGACAGGCGCAAAATTGATGCTGGACACCTTTATTCTTCCGCAAAGCAGCGTAATCCGCGATATCTGTTAACATAGTTCAAAAAAAAACAATCAGAGGCTGCGCCGCCCCTTCAACGACGCACAGCCTCTGATTTTTGTTGAATATATATAGCTCTATCCGCGCGAGATCGGCGCGGGGAAGGCGCGCCAAACAAGCGGCGAACGGGCCTCCTGCACCGTTTCGGGTTCTGCCGCGACAGGCATGGGTATCTCCGCTTGCTCTTCCGGCACTACGCTCACCGGTGACAGCGCGATCACCGGCGCTTCTATGGGCTGCGGCTCCGCCGCAGGCCGGGGCATCACATTATAAAGCCTTTGATAGTTCGGGCGCGCCGCGGAGTCCATGAGATACGCCGTGCGCGTGGCTCCCTGCCGCCTGCTTCTGTTGAGGCTTTGAATAATCTGGTCCGCCGTGCGGATGCCGATGCCGTGGCCATAAAAGAGGTTGTTCGGCAAAACGATCACGTTCTCGCCCTGCCACCAGGGGGTTTTGGGGTCGACGTCGGGGTTGTTGAAATAGCCCCGGTCACCCAGCAGCAGCTCCGATACTTTTCTGGGAACACTGATTTCACGCAGCAGCGGCTGCCGCAGCTCCCAATCCATCAAATAGATACTCGTGAAAGTGCGCTCAAACAGCTCTTTTTTATAGACCTCTAAGAGCGCCTTGTAATGCACGATCACCATTGCCGTGGCGCATTCGGTGGCATACTTTCTGCCGTTTGTAAAAATGTCGTTGATCGCGTCAGCCGCACTCACGCCGCGCTTGAGCAAAAAGCCGCCGTTCGGGGTGCGTTCCCAATAGTCTTCATTGCATCTTGAGTCCTGAAACGTCGCGAAAGAAAGATAGCTTTTGTTGAGCTTTTCGGCCGAAAGCACGAGCTCGCGCCGCACGCTCAGCTCAAACTGCAGCACCCCCAAAGAATCAAAACGGTAGGTCGTCGTGCTGTTCTGCATGGCCTCCAGCACCTGCCGCTCAACGCTGTTGGGCGGGTAGCTGTTTAAGAGGGCGTTATAATCGAATCCGCCTTGCACCGCAATCATACCATTCCCTCCTCTCCCGCGCGAGCAGCCTCAAGCTGCTGTGACACAGGCCGGCTCATCCACTCCTGCCATGCCTGTTGGTTTTCACGGTAAATTTTGTGGGAATAGTTTGAAAGCGCTTTTTGCTCGCTGTTTTTCAGCTCGCGGAACTCCAGCAGGCAGGCCTGCTCGTTTTCGTTGTCGGCCTCCAGAGGGTCATAGCCGAAAATGCGGCTGGTTTTGTGCATGTATTTGCGTTCCTGGTCCACATCCACCACATTTGGCTCGCTTGTGTACTGCATGCCCTCATAGGTAAAAAACAAAAACGGCTCATTCTCTTCAAGCCAGTTCACATATTCCTCATATTGCGCGGCGCGGTTCCCCGGGCCGTTGTCGGGCAGGTGCAGCAGGTTCGCGGCAAAATTGGCTTCATTCTCATCCCCGGCATTGAGGTGCCCGGCAACCATTTTCATCACTGAGAAGTCCTCCATGCGGAAAAATGCCCACACAAGGTCGTGAATGCAAAGCCCGCGGCGGTGCCGCTCAAAAATCATGTTCTCGACAAGGGGCAGAATACTCTTTTCTTCATAGGTGATAATCAGCACAGCCGACACAATGTCAAGCACTTTCAGGTAGCCGTCACCCAGAGAATAGTCGTTGTAGCCCGTTTCCAGTATCCACCGCAGCACCGCGGCGTTCTCTTCACTTTTTTCCGACAAATAGTCCTCAACCGCGTTCTCATTCTCAATCTGGTTGACGACACACGCAGCGATATTGCTGTTTGCGCTCAAATTGCCCTCAAGCGCGTTCGCGCGCACCTCGGGCAGCACGGCAAACAGGCAGGGAAAGCTTGTGTCGCCCTGATTGAGAAGCTCCGCCGCCCGCTCGGGATTGGTGCTGCACATGGCGGCAAAGGTCTGCTTGCATGCCTCGTTGCCGTTTGCGTTGCGCAGCTCCTCCAGGCTCTGCACCTCGTTCGGATTTATTTCTTCATTCATCTGTGTTACCCCGCTTCCATGGTTTTTCTATAAACTACAGCTTTGGCAGAATATCAATTCAATACTATGCATAGAAAGCAAAAAAAATAACGCAGACAAGCTCTTTTCGCTGTCTGCGTTATTTTTCTTTTAAAATCTTATGCCCTGCGCACGATTTCAATCTCATCCACATTCGCGAGCTTTTTCTCACTCATGCCATCCGCGAACACATAGCCGCCGGGCAGCATAATCTGCCCGAAAGCGCCCTCGGGCACGCTCACATTCAGCAGCACCTTTTCGCCCTCGCGCTTCCATTTCACGCCCACGCGCCCGAGCGGGATGTTGTGGTGCCCCTCGGCCCAGTCAAGCGTTTCAATAAACTCGGGGGCGATGTTCAGCTCATTGCACGAACGCAGGCAGGGGTTCACCCGAATCCCCAAAACAGACTTGATAAACCAACCCGTCAGGTCGCAAAGGAAGTGGTGGTTGTAGGAGGTGCCGAAATCGGTGAAGTCCTCACGGAACTCCTCAACCATCGTGTTGAAGCCCTGCTTGACAATATAGCCGTAAGAGGGGTAATCCTCGCGCACGATCATATTGAACACAAGGTCGCCGTAA
>JAISXG010000007.1 GCA_031270605.1 Oscillospiraceae bacterium
GGCGCAATCGGTAATATCAGAGCCACCCAAACAGGGGTTTCTAACCTTGGCGTCTATGGGTTGAGCCTGCAATTCAATACCTCCGGCGGCGGTGTCATCGGCGACACCGATGGCGGCACCGTAAACATCAGCAACATTGTTTCAGAAAACAACGAAATTACATCCCAGCGCTATGCGGGTGGTGTGATGTTCGGGTTGCGTAACGGCTCGACCCTCACAAACGCAACAGTGAAAAATGTGAGCGTCAGCACCACCAGCACCTCGGGCGAAACTTGGTCGGGGGGCGTTGTGGGTTATACCAGCGGCGCACGGGTTATTCTCACAAACGCTCAGGTCGACAACCTCAGCCTCGATTGCGTGGGCGCTCAGGTGGGCGGCATTGTGGGGCATATTGCCGGCAGCGCCATCATTACGGAGAGCATGATTAAAAACTCCACCCTGTGTGCAGATCAAAGAATCGGCGGCGTGGTCTATTACCTGCGCGGTGAGTCATCTATCAACAAAACAGCCGTTGTGAACACCAGCATAACCGCAAGGAATACAGGCGCAAACACCCTGGTTTATGTTGGCGGCATCGCAGGGGCAGTGAATTCGTCTGAGCCAAAAGCAATTCAATACTCCTATGTTGACGGGGTCAGCATTTACGCGGTGGGCAGACGCACAGGCGGACTGATCGGCACCGTGGAAAACGCCGCAAACAATATTTCTAAAAACTATGTAAAAGACACTTCCATTCATTGCAGCGCCATCGAAACGGGCAGCTTCACAGGCCTTAGGCTGGGCGGAAATCTGGAAGACAACTTTGTTGTACGCTGCAGCGATGTTCCCCGTGTGGGCACGGCCACAGCAGGGCAGACCGGCGACATACAGGGTGTATACGGCGTGCGTGTTTATGAGGGAGATGTGACGGAGCTTGATACTGGAGAGGCGATAGACTACTATGTTTCCAACGCAAGGTTCGTCAGTTCCTTTGATGATGTTCACGCCGCGCCCCTCAAAGAGATGTTCGGCAGTGTCTATGAGGAATCGGTAAGCTTTGTTGCTGTGATCCACGCGGCGCTTTCCCAGCGGTTAGAAGCGCAGATTGATGTTTTGTCGGAAATATATAACCGATATGACATGGTTTGCCTGTTGAACTATGAGGATATTGGCGCATGGCTGCCCGGGGTGAAAACAGAAATCGCCGCGGCCATCCCCTTGTCTGAAGGGCTTCGCGCGAAATATGACTTCTATCTGGACTTGGTTGCGCAGTTTAACGCGTTCCTTGCAAGCAACGGCTATAATTCCTACTATGAGCTGGAAGTCGGCTTCTCAACCCGCGTGGTGCGTGAAGATGACGTCGCCCGCTATGAAAGCCCCCGTGACGACTTTGCCGTCGATTACGAAAAAATGCGCAACGTGGTGGATAAGGTGGACGCCATGCTGCTGGGCGGCGACTTTGCAACCCTTGCGGGAATGGACCTGCCTTTGCAAGAAACTGTACAGCAGGCGCTCGCTGAAAGCCTCTATACGAATGAAAACATCAACTCTGTGATGAGTGAGATTTATCCCACAATCGTAAGCGAGATGGAAGAAGCGATTGAGGAAAACGCCGAGTTTAAGGTTCTGGGCATCTCTATTAGCTTCAGGGGTAAGGCGAGAAGCCTCCTTGACGACTTGATGAATCAATTCGGATTGGCGATTTATCCCAACAACCTCGCGGCAAAAATTGACACTAAATATGCAAAGGTAAGATCCGTTTTGAACGCGGCGGGCAAAAACTGGAATGCCGTGAACTTTGACAATCCGGAGGCCTCGAATTACCTCGACTGGGGCGAGATGGACAAGGATGCCTTCATTGATGCTTTGGGTAACAGCCTGAGAGGCGTTTACGGTGTGATTCGTCCGCTGCTGACCTCGAATTCCTTTGACCAAACAAAAAAAGCGGACTTTGCGGCAAATGTGGACGTTAAGGCAAGAATCGTCATTTCGGCAGTCAACTCCTATAACAGAGCCATTCTGCCGTTGTTTGAAATGCTTGACGTGCAAGGCTTTATGCCTTCCGCAGAGTTCAATGCCCTTAGCAGCGTGGATGCAATGATGGACAACATCCTCTACCCCGTCTTCAACTGGATTGAGAACGAGCTTACAACGGCGCCCTTCTCAAACCTGGTTGAGCTTTTGCCCAACATTGCCTATTGCCTGCATTTCGGCCTTGTGGAATCCTGGTTAAAAACCATTAAAACAAGCATTCGTTATGACTTGGACGGTGAAGTCGACCTGCTCTTTGATGACGCTACATTTGGTATTGCGGACAAAACCATGCAGCTCAGCATTTATGACTCGCTCTCAGAAGAGCCGGACGACCTTCTCTACCGTGCCGACCTTTCCAGCTTCAACGGCCTCCTGCAGGTCCTGCTCAAGGCGGCGGACATCAATGCAGAACTGCCGCCCATCAACAACAGCAACTTGGCCTCCCTTGGCAAGCTGGTGCAAAAGGATTCCGCGACAACCGCTCTGACACGCTATTATATCAGCGGCGATTCGGTCAAGGTGACCCATATGCTCTTGGAGTATTTGTTCACCATTATGGGCGACGAGGCGCTTTTCGGTGAAATTCTGGCAGCCATAGAAGAGGATGAAACCCTTGACGAAGGTCTGTCGGAGGTGTTCAAGGCCATAGGCAAAAGCCCCAAAGACGCCATTGCCGCCATTGTAGAGCTTTGCAACCCGGTGGAGTATCCCCTGCGCAAATTGAATTACGGCAACCCCCTTGCCACCACACAGACAAAGGTACAGTATTCCGACCTTTGGAGCCGGGAGCATGCAAGGCATATCACAGACAACCTGGACGGTTATATCGACAACCTCTTGAACCTGTTCGGATTGCCCGCTGCGGGTGAGCTGCTGCGGGAAACATTCGGAGAGTTGTATACAAACAGAACCCTGACCTCTGTGGTGACCGGCCTTCGTGACGCCTTAACCGATATTTCAAGCTCTGAAAAAATACTCAAGATCCTGAACATAGACATCTCCTCCTGGCAGGATGTGGAGGAAGGGCACGACTGGGGGATCGCCGACGGCGATAAGGATGCGTTCCTGGAAACGCTGTGTGAGGCCCTGTCGCCCCTGAACAACGCCATTGGGCTGTTCCTTGCGGACCGGGATTACACTCTGATGGACAGTCAGATCACCCTCAAGGGCTACAACGGCTACCGCCACGCCTTGGTGCCGCTGTTGGAAGCTCTGGGCTGTGCACAAGACACGCTTTTGACAGGCGACGCGTACTTGGCAGCGGTGGCAGAAGACGAAAACAGCATGCTCAAGCATATTGTCCGCCCGATTTTTGAGCTGCTGGAAAGGGTCTATGAAAAGCCCGCTGAAACACTGTTCTCGATTCTGCCGAACCTGCTGTATTTTGTGAATTCAGGGGCATTGGACACGGCAATCCTGAACTTTGCACAGCCTATTCTGGTTGTGATTGACACCCTACGGCCTATTTATAACCTTGAGTTTGACTTGAGTGCGCGCGACATGCTTTCAAAGGCCATGACAGACGCGCTCTCTGACCTCGGCTTTATACTGCCGGAGGGTACGCTTGCACAGCTGGAGGCCTATGCGGTGGCAGCAACCAACCTGCACGGGGAAGAAATCTATGTGATAGAAGCGAACCATGAGGATGTGCTTACCCTGCTGCTGCGCTATTTGCTGAACTTTGTATTCCACCCGAGCAACAGGGATGCCCTAAAGGCCTTACTCGTTGAACAGGCCGGCATTGAAGGGCAGCAGAAGCAGGTGCTTGAAACCGCGCTGGACACCTTTGCCAGCATGGCGCAAAACGGAAAGGGCGCAGACGGCATTCTCCGCGGCATCTATTATGTTTTCTATGGCACCGGCATTGGCGGAGAACAGGTAACCGACTTTTTAAACGACTTTAACGCCAACTGGAAAAAAGTGTTTGAAATGATGGCAAACTCAGAGGTTGAGTTCATCAGAACACTTGGCGAAACGGCAAGAAATCTGCTGAATGAGTATTTTGAAAACATCTTTGACGAAGGCGGACTTGCTTCAAACGGACTGCTTCAGTTCTTCCGCTCTATTTCTGAATTCTTCAAGCGAATCGCAGCCTTCTTTTCCTCTTTGTTCGGCACCTAAAACAGAAAAAGCCGTTGCCGCCTGCCTTTACGGCTGGCGGCAACGGCTTTTGTATGCCATTTGTATGGACATAAGCTTCAATCCCCTTCCCCCCTCCCTTTTTGGAGAGATGAGGGCGATATTATATAATTCTATAGTTTTGATGAATACGACCACCCATAACAAGATTGCTGTAGCCCCTATGGAAGAGGCCTTACCCGCGACTATAGCAGACTTGCTTGCTATGGAAACACCTATCTCCTTTACTGCGGGAACCAACTTAGCCAACGTTGACGACGATACCGCCTGCGCCGTACTCATTACCGCAGTACTTGTAGTCTTTATTGTAAGAGCTGTTTTTTCTGCTTTTTTCGCAACATCGGATAAAATGCCGGTTGCCGCTGACGCTCCTTTAAGACCATCACTCCATTTTTGTGCAGCCGGATCTGTTTTATCCCGTCCAATCACAACTCTGGCCAGCTTTGCAACTTTTGAGATTGTCCCGCGTGTCCCTGAAGATATAGCGCTTACCCCTTTCTCCTTTAATAGTTCATTTGCTAACTTACCTGCGCTACTCTCAAGACTAAAGAGTTTTTCTATACCTTCAAGAAATCCTGTTGCCCCTTCTTTTTTAGAATCATCAGACATTTTGTCACCTCCTTTTTTTAAATTCTATTTATGCATTGCAATTATCAAAGAACTGAGGTATTCTATATAATGGAAAATTAATAGGAAGGGGCTGTTGATTGTGAAGTGGTGGGAAAAGGATACATTTGAGCTTTATTTGTTCATTGGCTGTAATGATAGTTATATTTATCGTTCTTTTCATTCTTATTGTACCCTCCGACAGGAAAAGAGAGAGAGAGCTAAAAGCCATGCCCGAACAGGTGGCATGGGTTGAAATCATTAAAAAAGAAATTCGCACTGAAGGTTCAGACCCACAATTTTTCTATTCCATTGCTACTTTTAAAACCTCAGATGGCATAGAAATCGAATTGCAGGTTTTCCGCGATGTTTATAAAACCATGCAGGAGGGCGATACCGGAATGCTCACATACAAAGCGTTAGAGAACAGCACTCGTTGGACAGAAAGAAATTTTATAAGCTTTGAAAAGGAATAGCAATGTGGTTATACAGTATGTGGGGGAACCGACCGTCCATAATGACGGGCTGAACCTCTGCTGATGTGCAAAAAATGCAGGAGCATAAAACTCACCCGCAAAGATATCCGTTAAATCCTTCTTCATTTCACCACAGCTTCTTGATTGTCAAACCTAAACATTCTTACTTTTTTTGCCTTTTCAAAATTCTCCATGCGCTCCTTCATCACCCACCAGTCCTGCTGCTCTTTTTTCTCAAACAGGGTTGGGAACGCGTCTTCTATTTTTGGAAATTTGCGCGGGTCATTAACGGCAACGCCCGTCAGTGCCGCCCCGTTGTATACGATCCATGCAATCATCTGCGCCAGTTCCTTGTTTTGCTCCTGCCGCGCCTGCCCTGAAAGAGCAATCTCATCTGCCGTCATGCCGCCGATATCTCCCCACGGGATACCGGCGGTTAGTGCTATGTGAAATAAATATTCGGGATAGTTTACCTTCGGGTCAGGGGTTACTCGTCCTGACCCTTTTTGAAAAAACCCGAGGCCTCGAACATGCTGTTAATCTCCAGCATCAAGTCCTCAATCGAATGCCCGTCATCGATGTAGTCATCAAACAGCTCCATCACTTTTTCAAAACTGCAATTGGCGTTAAACGGCTGCATCGCGCCCCAAAGAATGGCAACCATTGTTTCTACCATATTGTCCTGAATTGTTTCAAGCGCGGAAAAGAGGGATTTGTTCAGCTTCTTTTCAATGGACATAATGGCACTGGCCGTCAGGCGCAGCTTGTATTCCTGGCCGTTAATGGTGATGGGATAAAATGCTTTCATAAGTAACATTCTTTCAAAATTCATTTTTAGGGAGGGCAGCGGGGGTAATCAGCCGAGATTCCCCCGCGCCCTTTAATATGGGGACTCCTTACACAACTTGTGCAAACCAAACCGGTAGTGTTGCGAGGAGCCCTTTGTCGGCGTGTTTACGCCTGGGAGGGAGCATATTCGATATCGCTCTGAAGAATCATCGTCACGCTGAAGGTCAATGCGCCGTTAATAGCACCAGCGCCCATCTTGACAAAGGGAACAGCAGAAAAAGTATGGGAAGAACCATCCGGATATGTCAGCTTAAACTTGGTGGGCGCAGCAGTCTCACGATTTTTCAAAACATCGTAATTGCCTTCTTCATAGAAAAATAAAAGTAAGGAATATGTGAGGAACGGATTCGCATCTTCTCACCCCCACCCCCGTGTAGCGATATAAAAATGGCGTAATACCGACTTTGTCTTATAATTTCTTCGGTAAAAGCATACGGCACTTCTTTTCATGCCGAATGACGCGTATTGTTAGCGTTACGGGGATTTTTTTGGATTTCCGCAGAGGTTTTGCAAATAAAAATCGGACGGCATTTTTGCCGCCCGATTTGAAGGTTATGTAAAATACTATATGGTTTTAACTGGCAGTCCGTAAAGCCTAAAACTTCATAATCCTTGCGCCGCTCTTTTTTGTCTGCCTGCGTTGCCAGCCCTTGCACTGCGGAAGGATTCCTGCGGTCTGTTACCTTGGCGGACGAAAAAAGATGCAAAATTTGTGCATGTTGGGGTTGGGCAAACACGCTCTAGGCCCCATGCAGGAATTAAAACATTAATTGCAGAAGCAGCAATAATGATTTGCACCAAATGCACATAATCCGAACCCCTTTCCGGTTGGAGAAGGGTTCGGATCTGTTGGTTTCTTTTAACGAGTTTTAAATTCTGTCAACCCAGAAAATAAGCTTGGGGGTTTACATGAGTGAGAACACAAGCTCTGAATATTCCGCCGGGTTTTCAATCGGCAGGCCCGCAAGCAAGGTTGCCTGTCTGAAGAGCAGCTTCGCGTGTTTTTTCGCCTGTTCCCCGTCCTCGCCGCGCAGCGCGTCAAGGCGCGTGACAATGGGGTGAGCGGGGTTGAGCTCCAGCACGCGTTCCGCTTTTGCGCCGGACTCGGGCTGCACCTGCTTCAAATATTTCTCCATTTCAAACGAGAGGCTGCCCTCCGCCGTCAGGCACACGGGCTGGTTGTGCAGCTTGTTTGAGAATTTCACCTCTTTGACTTCGTCTCCAATGGTCTCTTTTACGAAGGTCAAGAGGTCTTTGAAGCTTTCTTCTTTTTGCTTGAGCGTTTCTTTTTCTTCTTCCGTTTCCAAGCCGAGGTCGTCTTTGTTGACGGACTTGAACGCCTTTTCGTCATAAACGCGCAGGGCCTGCGCCACAAATTCGTCCACCTCGCTTATGAAATATAAAATTTCAAAGCCCTTTTCGCGGATTTTTTCAGCTTGGGGCAGTGCCTCAATCAGTGAAACGCTGTCGCCGGTGGCATAATAAATATCTTTTTGCTCTTCGGGCATGTGTTCGCAGTATTCCGCAAGGGATGTGAGCTTGCCGTCTTTTGACGAGGTAAACAGCAAAAGGTCCTTGAGGGTGTCCGCGTTCGCGCCAAAGTCCGCAACCGTGCCGTATTTCAATTGCAGGCCGAACTGGGCATAGAACGCCTCATATTTTTCGCGGTCATTTTTAAGCATACTTTGCAGCTCGTTTTTGATTTTCTTTTCAATATGCTTGGCAATGACCTTGAGCTGGCGGTCGTGCTGCAGCAGCTCGCGTGAGATGTTGAGCGAGAGGTCGGGGGAGTCCACGACACCGCGCACAAAACGGAAGTGGTCTGAAAGCAGATCCTCGCATTTGTCCATGATCATGACGCCGCTGGAATAGAGCTGCAAACCCTTTTTGAAGTCCTTCGTGTAATAGTCATATGCGGTTTTTGCGGGAATGAACAGCAGGGCCTTATAGCTCACGGAGCCTTCCGCGTCCACCTGAACGGCCTTGATGGGGTTCTCATAGTCATAAAACTTTTCTTTATAAAACGCAAACAAATCCTCTTCGGTGACCTCCGCTTTGTTGCGCTGCCAGATGGGCACCATGCTGTTGAGGGTTTCGGTTTCAAAATAGGTTTCTGTTTCGTTCTCTTCGCCGCCTTCCTTCGGGCGGTATTTGGTGCGCTCCATTTTGATTGGGTAGCGGATGTAGTCGGAATATTTTTTCACGAGGGATGCGAGAGTGTATTCTTCAAGGAATTCGGAATAGCGCTCGTCCTCTGTGTCCTCCCGCAGACGCATGATCACGTCTGTGCCCGCATGCTCTTTTTCGCATTCGGTGATCGTGTAGCCGTCTGTGCCGGCGGATTCCCACTTCCACGCCTGGTCAGAGCCATAGGTACGGCTGATGACGGTGACGCGGTCACTCACGATGAACGCCGAATAAAAACCCACGCCAAATTGGCCGATGATATCGATTTCACCCTCGCCGAGCGTGTCGCCCTCAGCCTGCGCCATATTCTTTTTAAAGTCAAGCGAGCCGCTTTTTGCGATGGTGCCAAGGTTTGTTTCCAATTCCTCCTTACTCATGCCGATGCCGTTGTCAGAAACGGTGAGCAGGCGGTTTTCTTTGTCCGCCTTGATGGCGATCGAAAAGTCGCCGCGGCTCATGCCCACGGTGCTGTCTGTCAAAGCCTTGTAGCAGAGCTTGTCCACCGCGTCGCTGGCGTTAGAGATGATTTCACGCAGAAAAATCTCTTTATGTGTATAGATGGAATGAATCATAATGTCGAGCAGGCGCTCCGACTCGGCCTTAAACTTCCTTTTTGCCATATGAAACTGCCCCCATAATGCATAATATTTAGCACTCGAGGCAATCGAGTGCCAGCAATGCTTATTTTAGCGCGAAATCCATATTATGTCAAGTCATTTTGACGATATTTTCATTTTTTTGGGGTAAAAAATTAACGAGCTGTGGATACAAGGACAAAAAATTGTTCTTTTCTTACCTTTATATCTTGAGAAAATGGTTAAAATGGAGTAAAATAAAAAAGGTTCGTTTTTGCTGTTGCATATTTTGTGCCGGTATAATAATGGAGAGCCGTAAATCAAAAAATAATTTGTTTTAAAAACGAAGAACGCTTTGTCGGGGCCTTTTGCTCTGTTGGGCAAAAAACATGGCGTAATGTTCATGCTAAAATCGTAAAAATATCCCGGCTCGTGTGAAAGGATGGTCATAAAGATGATATTGGAAGTGCGCGACCTCTTTAAAAGCTTCGGTGAAAAAAAGGTGCTTGAAGGCATTCAGCTGTACGTCGAGGGCGGCAGGGCGCTTGGACTTTTGGGCAGAAACGGAGCGGGCAAAACCACCACGATCCGCATTATTATGGATGTGTTCCCGCCGGACAGCGGCGAGGTGCTTTGTGACGGCGGACCGATCAACCGCAAGCAGGTCGCTATCGGCTATTTGCCTGAGGAGCACGGGCTTTACCCGAAAATTGAAATTACCGAGCAGCTGATTTATCTTGGCAAACTGCGCGGCATGAAAGCCAAGGACGCAAGGGCCGCCATTGCAAAATGGATGAAACGGCTTGAGGTCGACGAATACGCGAAGCGCCGCCTCGAAACATTGAGCAAGGGCAACCAGCAAAAGGTGCAGCTTGTTGCAACGCTCATCAGCAACCCCGACATTGTGATTCTTGACGAGCCGTTTTCGGGGCTTGACCCTGTGAATGCCGCGCTGCTCAAGGACGTTGTGAAAGAAATCATCAAAGAGGGCAAGATTGTCCTTTTTTCAAGCCACCAGATGAACTACGTTGAGGAGTTTTGTGACAATATCGCGATTCTGCACAATGGCAAAATCGCGCTTGCGGGTGCAATCAATGACATCAAGCGTTCCTATGACAGAAATGTTTTGGTGGTACGTTCTTTGCAGAAGGACGCGATCATGCAATATTGCCTGAACGATATCAAAGAAAATATCGTTACGGCCAGTATGCACCGTGACTATTTGAAAGTGACTTTGAAGGCTGTGGAGCAAAAGGGCGCGTTTATGGCTGCGCTGCACGCAAAGGGTTTTGACCTTGACAGCATCGGTGTGTATGAGCCCTCGCTCAATGACATTTTTGTGCAATATACGGGCGAGGAGCCGCAGGCAGAGGGAGGGAAAGCGCAATGAAGCAGTTGAAGACCGTTTTCAGTTTTGAATTTTTGGGCTATGCCAAGCGCAAGTCGTTTATCGGTCTGACGTTGGTGATGATTTTGATCGTGGCCGGCGTGCTCTCCTGGGGCAGGATCAGCGAGATTTTCAAGCAGCCCGCCGGGCCGGAAGAGCCGGGCACGCCCGCACCCGCCGCTAAAGTCGCTTTGCTTGACGACGCAGAGGGCGCCGCCGGTGACGCCGCGTTTTATAATGCCGCATATGCGAACCAGGGGTTTGAGTTTGTCGCGGTGAATCTGACAAAACAGGAAGCGGAGCAGGCGGTCACAAACAATGAATATGATTCCGCCATTGTGCTGACCGGGCCGCTGACCTACACAAGAATTGTGCGCACCCTCGGGCTTTATGACGAATTTGCCCAGCGGTTTAACGAGACGATGCTCTATCATTACCGCGCGGCGGCTTTGCAGGATCACGGCGTCGATCAGACGCAGGCGCAGGCGCTTTTGGGCGCGGCGGTCAAAGGCGACGTGCGGTTCACAGCAGAGGGCAAAAGCCAGGAGCAGAGCTTTATTTACACTTATGTTTTGATTTTCATGCTCTATTTTGCCATCATGATGTACGGCCAGTTTGTTTCGGCCAGCGTGGCGACAGAAAAAAGCACGCGCGCGATGGAGCTGCTGATCACCTCTTCAAGGCCGACGAGCCTGATGTTCGGCAAGGTGCTCGGCACAGGCTTTGCGGGCTTTGTGCAGATGGTTTTGATTTTGGGCAGCGCGTTTGTGTTCTATCATTTTAACAAGGGGTATTATACGGACAGCTACGTCATCAATTCGCTGTTCTCAATGCCGGTTTCCATTTTGCTTTATACGGTGCTGTTTTTCATTTTGGGATTCTTTTTGTATGCGTTTTTATACGCCTCCCTCGCGAGCCTTGTGAGCAGAATGGAAGAATTGGGCACGGCGGTGATGCCCGTGACAATGCTGTTCATTCTGGCGTTTGTGGTTTCGATGATTTCAATGGGCTCGGGGAATGTGGACAGTTTGCTGATGCGCGTCTGCTCCTATGTGCCGTTCACGTCGCCGATGGTGATGTTTGCGCGCATCGCGATGGGCGAGGTCATGCCGCTTGAAATCATTGCTTCGGTCGCGATTTTGTTCTTGAGCACGGTTGTGGTCGGCGTGTTGGCCGCGAAGATTTACCGCCTTGGGGTGCTGATGTACGGCACGCCGCCGAAGCCCTCGAATATTATTAAAATGCTTAGAAATAAAAGTTAAAAAAGTATCAAAATCAAAGACCTCTCTGTTTGCATAACGCGGCAGGGGGGCTTTGTATTATTTTATAGTTTATATTAAATTTTTACTTAATAAAAATTTGATATTTATTCACTTGTTGTTGAATGCTTATTAATATATTGATTATAAAATTAATTCATGCCATATATTTACAAGAGGAGGAGTCGTTCCTATGCTGAAAAAGTCAATAAGTGGGTTGTTATGTGCCGCGACGGCGCTTGTTTTACCGTTTGCAACAGTTACCGCCCGCGCGGAAACGGGGTTGCCTGAATCCACATTTTCCCCTTCATATATTTTGGGGGATATTGACGGTGACGTAACCGTTACGGCGGCCGACGCGCGGCTTTGCCTGCGCGCTTCAGCCAAGCTTCAAACACTGACACAGGAACAGCAGCAGGCCGCCGATGTTTTTAGTGATGGTGAAATTACAGCCGCGAATGCGAGAAAGATTCTTCGGGTTTCAGCAAAGCTTGAGCGGTTTGAGGTTCTGCTGAAAGTGGGGCAGGCATATGTTTTGCCACCCTTAAGAAGCGCGGGAAGCGGGATGTATCAATGGAATTACTCTGTCTCGCCCTCAATTGGCATTGGCGTGAAAGAGGAGACGGTTTTTCCTTGGGAGGACACGGATTTGATAGGCGCTCCTTCTGAAACAACCTATACCTTTCTGGCGCAAAATCCGGGCACATACACCGTGACCTTGCAGCTCAAAGCTTCTTGGGAAACCGCACCGATCAACGAGATTTCATTCATCATCAAGGTTATGGATGTTGTAATAAAGCAATCATCCCAGATATCGGTTATAAACAGTTGAAAATGAAATTAGATATGATTCTTTATCTGTTTTATCTGTTTTGAAAAGATGCGGATTTAGATGGCCGAATAACAGCCGCCGACTCACGAATGATTTTGCGATGGTCTGCCGGAGTGTAACCTTTAAAATGTGAAACAGCCTCACTTTTCCATGACGGAGAAATGAGGCTGTCTTTATTTTGTTTAATCCAAAAAGTCTTTTAAGCGCTTGCTTCTCTGTGGGTGCCGCAGTTTGCGAAGCGCCTTCGCCTCGATCTGGCGGATGCGCTCACGGGTGACGTTGAACTCCTTGCCGACTTCTTCAAGCGTTCTCGGGTGCCCGTCTTCAAGCCCGAAGCGCAGGGCAAGCACCTTTTCCTCCCGCGGGGTGAGGGTTTTCAACACAGAGGAAAGCGCTTCTTTCAAAAGCAGCTGCGACGCGGCGTCCGCCGGTGCGAGCGCGTCTTCATCTGGGATGAAATCACCGAGATGACTGTCCTCCTCCTCACCGATGGGGGTCTCGAGCGAAACCGGCTCTTGCGCTACGCGCATGATCTCACGCACCTTGTCAACGGGCATGTCAAGTTCTTTTGCGATCTCGTCCGCGGTTGGGTCGCGCCCGTTTTTATGCAAGAGCTGGCTGTTTGTTTTTTTGACTTTGTTAATCGTTTCCACCATGTGGACAGGGATGCGGATGGTGCGAGCCTGGTCTGCGATCGCCCTTGTGATGGCCTGACGGATCCACCATGTGGCATAGGTCGAAAATTTAAAGCCCTTGAGGTGGTCAAACTTTTCAACGGCCTTGATCAAACCGAGATTGCCCTCCTGAATCAAATCCAAAAATTGCATGCCGCGGCCGCCATAGCGCTTGGCAATACTAACAACAAGCCTTAAATTGGCCTCTTCAAGCCGCCTTTTTGCCTGAACGTCATTTTGAGAAATGCGGATGGCCAAATCAATTTCTTCTTCGGGCGTCAGCAGGGGAACCTTGCCGATTTCTTTGAGATAGACCTTGACGGGGTCGTCCATCGCGAGATTTTTGGAGTCGCTTGAATCCGCCGCGACCTTCGCGATGTCTGTATCAAATGTTAAACTGTCAAGCATGCTGTCCGAAAGGTCGTCGATAATTTCGATGTTGAGCTGCTCAATGGTGTCATAGAGCCTGTCCAACTCCTCAATATCAATTTCCATTTCAACGATTGCGGCGTCGATCTCCTGCGTTGTCAAACGCCCGGTCGCTTTGCCGCGCTCAATGAGCATGTTGATATACGTTTTTTTGTCAACTGCTTCCATATCCTACTCCCTTTTCCGTTATGATCTTGCAAAGGCAAGAATCTGCATCTATATGTAATGGCCACGTTCAGGGAACGCCGCTCTTCAACAGGAAAGACTTATTTTGAGGCTTTTTTGAATAACTCCCGAAAGCCTTCGTCATCCAACTCCACAATGTTGGGTGAACTTGTCTTTCCCTTTTCTGCATTCAGCGCAGCAATGCAGTCCATGCATTCCTGCAATGTGTTGCTCAGCAGGGTTTTGTCGTTCACAAGCCGTGAGAGCACGTTCATTTCGGCGGCGGTCAATTCCCCGGCGAAATAGGTCAGCTCAAGCTTCTGATTGTTTTTGATTTTTTGTGCGATATTAAAATAAAGCTTTTTATGAATTTCTGAAAAAAACAACTCCGGACGTATGAACGGCTCGAGCTTTTTGCAAAAATCGGGGTTTTGCAAAACAGAGCGAATCAACGCTTCTTCGGCCCGCTTGGTTTTCGCGTTAAAGGCCTTTTCTGTGCCCGCTATGTTAGGATGCCCTGTGATTTGCTTTTGAATATCTGTAAATATTGTGCGTTCGCTACGATTTTTCCTTTGCTTGATTTCTTTCTCAACCATCTCTGAAATTGCCGGTTTTAACACATCAAGGTCAGAGGAAATTTTTGTTATGTAAATATCGCGCTCCATCGGATTTTTGAGCGAGGCAAGCACTGCGACCGCGTTGTTGAGGTAGTTGACCTTGCCGTCGGGCGAAGTGAGGTCAAGCCCCGCTTCTGCCTGCGAAAGGCGAAACTCGGTGTCGTTCACCGCGCCGTTTAAAATGTCGCGCATACGCTCCTTGCCGTGGGTGCGGATGATTTCATCGGGGTCTTTGCCGCCCACCATTTTGATGACCTTCGTTTTAATGTGCGTGGTCTCCAAAATGGAAATGACCTTGTTGACGGCCTTTTGCCCCGCCGCGTCGCCGTCATAGGCGAGCAGAACCTCATCCGCATAATTCGCGAGCAGCTTCGCGTGGCCGGGGGTGAACGAGGTGCCCATGGCGGCAACGGCATTCGTGAAGCCCGCCTGATGCAGGGCGATAACGTCCATGTTGCCCTCGCACAAAATCAGTTTTTTGTCGTTGTTGTTTTTTGCGAAATTGAGGGCGTACAGCACCTGACTTTTTTTATAAACCAGCGTTTCGGGGCTGTTGATGTATTTTGGCGCGTTGGGGTCTTTGTCGTCAAACACACGGCCCGAAAACGCGATCACATTGCCGCGCAGGTCGATCACTGGGAACATCAGCCGGTTGCGGAACACATCAATGAGCCCGCCGTTTTTTGCCTTGCGGGCAAGAGATGCCGTGACCAGCTCGTCCTCCGAAAATCCCGCGTTTTTCAGGTGGCGCACAAGGGAATCCCATTGGTCCGGCGCGAAGCCGATGCCGAACTTCTTGCAGGTTTCGGGCGAAAGCCCCCGTTTCAGAACATAATTCTGCGCTTTTTCGCCGTTTTGACCGGTGAGCATGACATAATAAAACCTTGCGGCGGCACGGTTCATTTCATAAATCCTGTGCCGCAGGCGGCTCACAGTGTCGTCATAGCTGTCAACGGGCAGCGCCAGGCCGGACTTCTCAGCCAAATAGCGCACAGCCTCGGTATAATCAAGGTTTTCGGCGTTTTTGATGAAGGTGATGCAGTCGCCCCCGGCACCGCAGCCAAAGCAATAATAGGATTGATTTTCAAGATAAACGGTGAAGGATGGGGTCTTCTCATTGTGAAACGGGCACAGCCCAACCATGGTGCGCCCGGCCGGCTTTAAGGCAACATAGGGCGAGATGACCGACTGGATGTCGTTTCTGAACCGAAGCTCGTCCAAAAACTCCTCTGAAAAACGCATGACGCCGGACCCCCTTTCGTGGCTTGCCTATCCTATTATTCTTCCCAGGATTTTGGGATAAACAGAGCGGTGTAAACATTTTTTGCATATCTGTCCGACATGCCGGAAATATAATCACATACCGCACGGCCGATGCCCTCATTGTTCGCGATTTCCCGATAAAAATCGGGCAGGCGGTCGGGGTGCTTTACAAAAAATTCATATAAACTCAAAATCAGCGTGCGCACCTTGCTTTCTTCGCCTTTGCACACAGGGTTTGTGTACACATTTGCGAACATAAACTTATGCAGCTCGTCAAAGGCCGCGCCGATTTCGGGCGCGAGAGAAGCGACGTCGGAGTCTTGCGTGGTTTCAATGGCAGAGAGCACAAGGGTGCCGATGCGTTTCGATTTTGTTTCACCCAAAATGGCGCGGATGTGGGCGGGGATGTCTTCATTTTTCATCACGCCCGCGCGAATTGCATCGTCAATGTCGTGATTGACATAGGCAATGCGGTCCGCAAGTTTCAGGATGCGCCCCTCAAGCGTTTCCGCAGGGGTGCCGGTGGTGTGGCACAAAATGCCGTTGCGCACTTCATAGGTAAGGTTCAGGCCCTTGCCGTCGTTTTCTAAAAATTCCACAACGCGCACGCTTTGTTCATAGTGCTTAAAGCGGCCGAAGCATTCTTCAAGCGCCCGTTCACCCGCATGGCCGTAGGGCGTATGGCCGAGGTCATGCCCCAGGGCGATCGCTTCGGTCAGATCCTCATTGAGGTGCAGCGCACGGACGATCGTGCGCGCGATCTGCGAAACCTCGAGCGTGTGCGTCAGCCGTGTGCGGTAGTGGTCGCGCTCAGGCGAAAGAAAGACCTGCGTTTTGTCTTTGAGCCGCCGAAAGGCAGAGGAGTGGATGATGCGGTCGCGGTCGCGCTGGTAGTCTGTGCGCACAGGGCATGGCAGCTCGTCCACAGAGCGCCCTTTTGAGTGAACAGAAAGGGCGGCGTGCCTGCTTAATGTTTCTTGTTCTGTTTGCAGCATGAATTCGCGGATAACCATTTGACAGACCACTCCTCGCAGCACAAAACATGAGCGCACCTGTGCTAAAATTAATCTACTATATATATACGACAAGAACGTCGAAATTCCTGCATTTCAAATCAATATTTTAAAGATTATATACTTTGGGTATTATTTTGTTTCTAAAAACCGTTCTTCTGTGCAAATTGCCGAAAGCTTGCCGAGGCTCGCGTCTGTGAGCTTGGCGCCGAACACCCCCACAAGGGTTTTGGGCAAAGAAAAGGTCATGCTCACCGCGTCGTCAAACACGGTGTTTTGCACCTCGCCGCCGAAGTCGGCAACCAGGGCGTTGAGCTTGCCATAAAAGGAATAGCCGCAGCGCACAAACAACACACAGCACAGTTCCATTTTGATGACCGACGCGGCGTCGACCGCAAGTTTCGCAGCGTGGGAATAGGCCCGCACAAGGCCGCCGCCCCCGAGCAGAATGCCGCCGAAATAGCGTGTGACCACAACCGCGCAGTCGGTCAGCCCCTCTTTTTGCAGCACATCCAGCACGGGAACGCCCGCGGTGCCCTGGGGCTCGCCGTCGTCAGAATAACGCTTGATTTGATTTTCACGCAGGATATAGGCATAGACATTGTGGGTTGCGTCCCAATGACGGGCGCGGATTTCAGAAAGAAAGGCCAGCGCCTCCTCCTGCGTTTTGGCGGGAGTGGCGTAGCCGATGAACCGGGAGCGCTTAACGATATATTCATCCTGCGCCGGCTTCGCAAGCGTCAGATAAGCGTCTGCCATTGCCGCCCCCCTTTGCCTGAATCTGAGAGCAGGGCAAAAAAGCTCCTGCCAGAACGAATGAAATGACAAAAAGCGGCACTAAAAAATCAGTACCGTTTTTTCATCAACTATAATAATAACAGAAAAAAACTTATTTCTCACTAATGTTGAAACGCTTTTTAAATCTGTCAACGCGTCCGCCTGTGTCAACAAGCTTTTGCTTGCCGGTGAAGAACGGATGGCATTTGGAACAAATGTCAACGCGCGAGTCACCCTTTGTGGAAGAAGTGGAAATCACTTCGCCGCACGCGCATCTGATTTCTGCGGGAACGTATTTCGGATGAATGCCTTCTTTCATTGCTGTCACCTCTTTTGCGAAACTGAAGCATGTAGAGAACTGTCTACACAACAGATTGTATGTTACCACAAACACAACAAAAATGCAAGACCCATTTTTATTTTTTATTTTGAGCCCCGACAGAAGAAGGAAAAGGCCGCGACGCCGCCCGAAATCGAGTCATCACAACAAAATTCCGGCGGAGGAGGCGGCCAATCCTTCATGATACAGTCAATAAAACTTAACGCAAATCTCAAGCCTGCGGCTTGTTGTCAAGTAATTGCCTGTATGTATCAGCCGATAAACATCTGTGTCCAATATCTGCCGTTTGCCACATAACCGACACCGATTTCGGTGAAGGAGGCGTTGAGCATGTTCTGCCTGTGCCCGGGCGAGTTCCACCAGCCGTTCACAACTTCCTCGGGTGTCTGATAGCCTTTTGCGATGTTTTCACCCGCGGAACGATAGGTGATTCCAAACTGCTTCATCATCGCGAAGGGCGTGCCGTACGTGGGGCTTTCATGGGCGAAATACCCTTTTTCAAGCATGTCCTGCGATTTTGTTCTTGCGACCTGTGAAAGTTTTGTGTTCTCTTTGAGGTCTGACAGGCCGTTTGCGCGGCGATAGTTGTTTGTCAGCGCTACCACGGCCTTTTCATAGGCGCGAACGGCATCGTCGCCCTGCGGCGGCGGTGTTTCGGTGTTTGTATCTGTGCCGGATGTATCTTCTTTTTCAAGCCCCGCGGACACCCTGAGAATCATGCGCGCGTCCGCCGCGGTGATCTTGTTGTCGCGGTCAACGTCACAAAGCTCTTTTTGTGTTTCATCCAGAGCCTCCAAATTTGCCGATGCGCGCAGCGCAAGCCTTGCGTCCGCGGCTGTCAATGCGCCGTTTTGGTCTATGTCGCCCCACAAAAAAGCAAAGGCCTGAATACCGGAGAATAAAAGCAAAACGGACATCAATAATGCCGTAAGTGTATGTTTACTGAATCGTTTCATAATGCGATGCTCCTTTTTCGAAATCAAGAATGGTTGGCATTCTTTCAATGAATCAAAGAGAAATCTGAGGAGTTTTATGACATCATTCTTATGGAAGAATGCACACGCATTCTTTTAATGGCTCAAAGCGGTGCTTTGAGGATTGTATTATAGCACATTTTGTCGAAAAAAGACAAGAGCGTTTTTCTTTTTGTGTATATTTACCACACAATATGAAAAGCGCTCTTTTCAAAAAAAGAAAATTTTGGATTTTTTTGAGTCAAAACCGAGTAATACCGGCGTGCAGATTGCGCTGCCCCCGTGTTATCCGATAAACATCTGCGTCCAATAATTGCCGTCGGCAACATAACCGACGCCGATTTGCGTGAAGGATTTGTTGAGCATGTTTGCCTTGTGGCCGGGCGAATTCCACCAGCCCTCCACAACCGCCGCGGGCGTTTTGTAGCCTTTTGCGATATTTTCACCGGCGGAACGGTAAGAAATGCCGAAGTTTTTCATCATTGTAAAGGGTGAGCCGTAAGTCGGGCTTTCATGGGCAAAATATTTTCTGTCGCGCATGTCCCAGGACTTGAACCTTGCCACGCGGGAGAGTTCCCAGTTTTCGGTCAGCGCCGCGAGCCCCTGTGAAGCGCGGTATTGGTTTGTGAGGCGGATAACCTCTTTCTCAAACGCCCTGACGCCTTCGTCCTCAAGGGGGATCTCAAGCTTTTGATTGGGATAGATCAGGTCCGGGTTGCTGACCTGCGGGTTTGCGGAGATGATCTCGCTCACCCCCACCTGATATTTCACTGCGATTTTCCACATGGACTCGCCCTTTTGCACAATATGCGTGGCGGCAAAGCTGTTTATGCAAAACAGAAACAGCAAAAGAACCGTTATGCTCAACGTAATAATACGTTTTTTCATTTTATTTGATTTCCTTTCTTGATTTTATGCTTGCTTCAAAGTGTATATCGGCAGAACGCAAGCGTAAAACCATGTTCAAAAAGGCCGTTTTGCGGGCAACACAGCCGCCGTGACCTTTTCATTATATTTTTGATTCATATGCTCTGAGTATGCACATGGAACGGTGCAAAAATATTGTATTAATTTTCAAAAAATACCGTTTTAATTTTAATATAAAATTATATGATTTTGATTGACAACAAGAATGTCATATATTACTATAAATTTGATATAGTAACACTTATTTAGGAGTCGGGAAAATGTCGTCAGGTATCCATGCTTTTCTTTCCGGTTTTTTCAGCTTGCTGCTCATTTTCAGCTCATGGACGGGGATGTGGCAAGAGCCCCAACCACCGGTGCTGCAGCCCCCGCAGGCGGTTGAAACAATGAATATCACAGGGGATTATGTGATCGTCACAAGCTCCGAAGCGACACAGGCCGAGCGGAACGCGACAGAAACCCTGCAAAATTATCTGCGGCAGATGAGCGGCCTTACGCTGCCCATTGTGCTTGATTCGGAAAATTATGAAAAAGAAATTGTCGTGGGTATCACGAGCCGCGAGGGTGCGCTTTATACGGTTGATCGGACGGCGCTTGGCAACGAGGGCGTATTCATCAAAACCGTGGGCGACTCGGTCGTGATCACGGGCGGCGCGTTGCGCGGCACGCTCTATGCCGTTTATACCTTCCTTGAGGATTATCTCGGCTGCCGCTGGTTCACGCAGGAGGTTTCGGTGATCCCTGAAGTGGCGTTTCTTGAAATCCCGGCGGAGATCGATTATCTGCATATCCCCGCGCTGGAATACCGCGAAACGGACTGGATCAGCCCCCGTTACCGCGAGTGGAGCATCGCCAACAAAATTAACGGCCTGACCTATTCACCCGTGGGGGACGAAGCGGCCGGCGGCGGCATCGGCTATGCCTTCAGCAACAGCCACACGCTCAGGACCGGCGATCTGATCAAGAATGAGGATTATGACGCGTTCCCGGAAATGCAGGCGCAGGGCTCCAGAAGCGGTGCGCGCACAAAAGATCACCCCTGCCTTTCCGCTGAAAAAACATATGAAATTGTTTTGAACAATGTTTTTAACTGGCTTGAACGCTATCCCGACAGGCAGATCATATCGGTGACGCAGCCCGATAACAGGAATTATTGCGTTTGTGACGCGTGCAGCGCTGTTTATGAAGAAGAGGGAAGCCCCGCGGGGCTGATGCTGCGGTTTGTGAACCGTATTGGGGATGCGGTTGCGGAGCGTTACCCCGAGCGTGACATCGCTGTGGACACTTTCGCTTATCAATACACCCGCAAGGCTCCAAGCATTACCGTGCCGCGCGATAATGTGATTGTGCGCCTCTGTTCAATTGAATGCTGCTTTGTGCACTCCTTAGACAACCCGGAATGCGGGCAAAACACCGAGTTCATGCAGGATTTGCGGGACTGGAGCGCGATCTGTAACCGCCTGTATGTCTGGGATTACACCACGAACTACCCCAATTTAAACGGCCCGTTCAACAACTGGGCGGTCATGCAGCCCAACATGAAAACCTTCGTTGAAAACAATGTTGCGGGCGTTTATGAAGAGGGTAACTATCAGGCGGCGGAGAGCAACGGCGAATTCGGCGATCTGCGTTCTTATATTCTCGCAAAGCTGCTTTGGGACGCGGACACGGACGTGAACCGCCATATGATTGAGTTCTCCAACGCCTATTACGGCGACGCGGCCGAATATATTTTGCGTTACCTCACGCTGGTCACGTCAAAGGCCGGGCTTTCTGTCGGCGGCGAGCTGCAGCACATGGGCATCGGCGAGCATGTGAACAATGACGGTGTGATGAAGCTCGGTGTGAACGATGTGACCCTATATTGATTCCCTTTGGAAAGACGCGAAAGCGGTGGGCACGCTGACCGAAGAACAGCTCTTTCATGTGACCCGCTCGGAAATTTCATGGCGCTACTGGAAAGCTTATAAAAAAATCAGGGAATTCAACTATCTTCAATATTACAGTTCCGCAAAAGAGCTGTATAATGACATGAAAAGTGTGGGCATTGTGAGGGCCCATGAGGGCGGGGACGAAGGGTTGCTCGCAGAAAAGCCGGTTTTCTTTTATTCACCCGGCCGTTGGAGCCCCGCGAGGTCTCCCGAATTTCCTCCCGGAATGTTTTGTTGATTTCACTTTCAAGTTTTTATTTTGATTGACAATGAGAATGGCATGTATTACTATTAATTTAGTACAAAATATTGATAGGAGGCAGGAAAATGTCGTCAGGTATCAACGCTTTTCTTTCCGGTTTTTTCAGCTTGATGTTTATTTTCAGTTCATGGCTGGGGCTTTGGAAAGAGCCCGCGACACCAACATTGCAACCGCAGGAGGCTGTGGAAATGATGGAAATTACAAGTGATTATGTGATTGTCACAAGCCCCGAAGCGACACAGGCCGAGCAGAATGCGGCGGAAACCCTGCAAGGCTATTTGCGGCAGATGAGCGGCGTCACGCTGCCCATTGTTTTTGATTCCGAAAACCACGAAAAAGAGCTTGTCGTGGGCGTTACAAGCCGCGAGGGCTCGCTTTATACGCTCGACCGCGCGTCTTTGGGCAACGAGGGCGTGTTCATCAAAACCGCGGGCGATTCGGTCGTGATCACGGGCGGAGCGCTGCGCGGCACGCTCTATGCGGTTTATACCTTCCTTGAAGATTATCTTGGCTGCCGCTGGTTCACGAAAGACCTTCAGGTGATTCCCGAGGTTGCCGCTCTCGAAATCCCTGCCGCGATTGACTACACGCATGTTCCGGTGCTGGAATACCGTGAAACAGACTGGGTCAGCCCGCGTGACCGGGAATGGAGCGTTGCGAACAAGCTCAACGGCCTTGTGTATTCGCCCCTTGACGACGCGTCTGTGGGCGGCGGCATGGGCTACGCCGGCAGCTTTGCCCACACCCTGCAAGGCGGATTGATCACGAATGCGGACTATGACGCGTTCCCCGAAACGCAGGCGCTGGGCATTAAAAGCGGCGCGCGCACAAAAGATCATCCCTGCCTTTCCTCTGAAAAAACCTATGAAATTGTTTTGAACAATGTCTTTGCATGGCTGGACAGAAACCCCACAAGGCAGATTATTTCTGTGACGCAGCCCGACAATCAAAACTATTGCGTCTGTAATGCGTGCCGCGCGGTTTATGACGCGGAGGGCAGCCCTGCGGGGCTGATGTTACGGTTTGTGAACCGCATTGCGGACGCGGTTGCGGAGCGTTACCCTGAGCGCGACATCGCGGTGGACACTTTCGCCTATCAATACACCCGCAAGGCCCCGGGCATCACCGTGCCGCGTGACAATGTGATTGTGCGCCTTTGCTCGATTGAATGCTGCTTTGTGCACGCGCTGAATGACACGCGGTGCTCTGAAAACATAAGCTTCATGCAGGATTTGGGAGAATGGAGCGAGATCAGCAACCGGCTTTATATTTGGGATTACACCACAAATTACGGCAATTTCAACGGCCCGTTCAACAACTGGGCGGTGATGCAGCCCAACATGAAAATCTTTGTTGAAAACAATGTTGTGGGCATTTATGAAGAGGGCAACTATCAGGCGGCAGAGAGCAACGGCGAATTCGGCGACCTGCGCTCCTATATTCTCGCGAAGCTGCTTTGGGACGCGGACACTGACGTGAACAAGCATATGATCGAGTTTTGCAATGCTTATTACGGCGACGCTGCCGAATATGTTTTGCGTTATCTGACGCTTGTGACTGAAAAGGCCGGCAATAAAAATCTATGGGGACAACTGCAGCACATGGGCATTTTTGATAATGTGGGCAACGACGGTGTTATGAAGCTTAACGTGAATGACATCACTTATATCGATTCTCTTTGGGCGGACGCAAAGGCCGTGGGCACGCTGAGTGAAGAGCAATTGTTCCATGTGCGCCGCTCTGAAATTTCGTGGCGCTATTGGAAAGCATATAAGAAGACGCGTGAATTTAATATTGTGCAGTATTATTCTTCCGCACAGGAACTTTATGCGGACATGAAGGAGCTGGGAATTTCAAGAATTCGTGAGGGTGATGCAAAGGGTCTGCTTGCTGAAAAGCCCTATTTTCTGGACCCGCCCGGCCGCTGGAATGTCGGCGGTGTGCCGAGCTTCCCGCCCGGAATGTATTATTAATATAAAACAGCAAAAAATCGCAGGTCATACGCCTGCGATTTTTTATTTGGTTTCGGGCCAAAAATTAAGAGCAGGGTTTTTCAGCCCTGCTCTTGTTGTTATGCTCTGTTTTCAAGTGCGCGTTCAAGCCATACCGTGCCGATGTCCATTGCGGCATAAAGCCCTTTTTTCTCGCTCTTTTTCACAATTTTGTCTTTCGGACGCACGTCAGGGTCTGTGTTCAAAAGCTGCACCGTCACCCTGTCGGCAACCTCGAAGTCCCCGATTTTGCGGTTGCTCAGGACTTGAATCATGATCACATAATCCTCAGCCATACTGCCGTAATACAAAAAATTCCCTGAGCGCACAAGGGGTTTGCCTTTATAATTCAAAAATTTCGGTTCTTTGGGTTTTGAAGCCAAACTGTTCACGCCTTTCACTTTGTTCTTTTGCAAAAAGCAAGGGCTGCGGCTCTGAGAAGAGCGCAGGCCCGCTGTTTTTGCCGCAGGGTCAGTCTATCATGAGATATTCACGAATCAAAGCCTGCAGAAGCTCGTCGCGGTCAATGCTGCGAATCAGGTTTCGCGCATTGCGGTGTGTTGTGATATAAGTAGGATCCTCAGAAAGAATATAGCCCACAAGCTGATTCACCGGATTATAACCTTTTTCGGAAAGGGCATTATACACTTCCGCAACGGTGTGCTTGATTTCTGAATCCCTGTCTTTCACAATGTCAAATTTAATGGTTCGATCCATCACGAATGCCACCTCCTAATTCATGCCAAAAGCAGTCAAACATTTGGCTACTCTAAGTATACAATGATTTCTATTTTTTTTCAAGGGCAAATTTATTAAACTTCAATTGATTTCTTTTCATAAAACCGTAATAATTTTTTGCCCGAACTGCAAAAAGGCGGTTCGGGCCGCAGTTTGTTTTTAGTATTCACCAAAATAAACCAGTGTATACTGTAAAAAGTGCAGATGCAATCCAGACGAGTGCAGTAGCGCAAAAGGCTCATCCTCAGCGGTTTGCGGCGCCGGTTCACTTCACAGTTTTTCCACTGGTACGGCAGCCCGCGCTCCCGTTTCCGCCTCTGCGCCCATTCCCAATTCCGGGGCGTTGTCGGATTTTTTCCATCCGAATTGCGCAAAGGGATATGCCTCTATCGCCTCGTTCATGATCCCGATGGCTGTCGGAAAATCATTCTGGTCGTCAAACGGCATACCGTTAAAATAAAGATATGTGCAAGGGGGCAGTTCGGCGATTTCGTAGCCATCGGGAAGCGGCTTGCTGTAACCCAGCGGAACCTCAACGAAAAACGCAGTGCCGCTTGTGCCGGGTTTGACCAAAAAATGCGGCAGGCAACCTCCCGCGGCGGTGTCAAACTTTTCGGGTATGCTGTTATAAAAGCCCTCCCAATCGCAGCCGACTTCCTCACAATCCTGGAAATAGCCGTTTCCGCTGGTCCGCAGGAAAATCAACTTTCGGGCCGGGCGCTCCACTACGGAGACCGTAACGGTCTTTGATACCCTTTCTTTTGGCATAGGTTTTGAGCCTTCTTTCAATATGTAGCAGGCTTCGATGGAATGGTGGACAAACTAGTTCACAGGCGGCGTTTCGGCGTGATATTTGCTGTAACCCGCTGCATTGGCAATGTCATCAAGAGTGATTCTTTCGTCCAGATGTTTCTCTATATAGTACTGCATCCGGCTTATGGCGGCAATGTTGTCCGGCAGCTCCATCTGAAACCTCCTCACAAAGCATAACAATTAAATGGGCGGAAGGCTCGACCATAATTGCTAATATAGTTTCTCTTATATTTTTTATTCACTCAATTTTATTATATTTCTAATTTGTGATTCTGTCAAGTAAATCCTATTTTCGGGGTGCGAATTCAGGCACATTCCTCTCAAACAGGCCGTATACTGTTAAAGGATGCACGTGCGCCGGCGCGGCGGGGATGCCAAACAGGGCAATGCCTTGCGGCACAATGCCAGTGAGGCGTACGGCAAAAGAGGAGTGATTCTTTTTGAATAAATATAAAATTTACGTCTATGCGATCTGCAAAAACGAGGAACAGTTTGCAGACCGCTGGATGGACGCCGTCGGCGAAGCGGACGGCGTGATTGTGACGGACACCGGCTCGGAGGACCGCACTGTGCAAAAACTGCGCGCGCGCGGCGCGGTGGTGTATGAAGAAAAAATTTCACCCTGGCGCTTTGACGTTGCGCGCACAATTTCTTTGAACCATGTGCCGGAGGATGCGGACATCTGTGTCTGCAACGACCTTGACGAGGTCTTTGAACCGGGCTGGCGCGAAAAGCTTGAGGCCGTTTGGAAGCCCGAGCACACCCGTGCGAAATATCTGTTCACATGGAGCTTTAATCCAGACGGCACGCCCCTCAAACAGTTCCCCATGGAGAAGATCCACCGCCGCCACGGTTTTCGCTGGATTCATCCTGTACATGAGCTGCTCGAATACAGCGGCGAAGACCCGGAATCGATTGTTTGGGTGGATGGGCTTGTGCTCAACCATTATCCCGACTTAACAAAGCCCCGCAGCCAATATTTGCCCCTGCTTGAGCTTTCGGCCAAAGAAAATCCGTTGGACGACCGCACCGTTTTCTGGCTGGGGCGGGAATATATGTATTATGGAAAATATGACGAAAGCATTGCAACGCTGCAACAGCATTTGCGGCTGCCCACCGCCCTGTGGGCGGAGGAGCGCAGCGCCTCCATGCGCTTTATTGCCCGCTGCTACGAGGCAAAGGGCGATTATGCACAGGCAAAAAGTTGGCTTTGGCGTGCAATGGCGGAATATTCCGCGGCGCGCGAGCCCTATCTTGCCATGGCAAAAATCGGATATCTTGAAAAAGACTGGCCGCTGACTTATGCCATGATCAAAAAAGCGCTGAACATTGTGCAGCCCAGCGGCTCGTATCTTGTTGACCCTGAAAGCTGGGGAGCAATGCCTTATGACTACGGCGCCATCAGCGCTTTCCGGTTGGGGTTGCCGGAAGAGGCGCTCATGTTTGCGAAAACGGCATGTGAACAGAACCCCGAAGACAAGCGCCTGCAGGCGAATTTGCAGCTGATAGAGCAGGCGCTCGCAAAGCAAGAAAGCAAGGAGGGGGACTGATGGGCAAGCTGAAAATCTGCGTTTATGCCATTTGCAAAAATGAAGAAAAATTTGTGGAGCAATGGATGGATTCCATGAACGAGGCCGATGTGGTTGTGGTAACGGACACCGGTTCAGAAGACAACACCGTCGAATGCCTGCGCAAGCGGGGCGCGATTGTGTATGTGGATATCGTCAGGCCATGGCGCTTTGATGTGGCCCGGAACATTTCCCTTGAGCATGTGCCTGAAGATGTTGACATCTGCGTGTGCACCGACCTTGACGAGCTGTTTGTGCCGGGCTGGCGCAAAAAACTCGAAAAGGCGTGGAAAAGTCATCGCCCTGTGCACAGCGGCCCCATTGCGAAATCGGGCAGATATCTTTATAACTGGAGCCTTAAGCCTGACGGCAGCCCAGACGTGCAGTTTGAATATTTCAAGGTGCATGAGCGCCGCGGCTTCCGCTGGCGATGCCCGGTGCACGAGCATGTGGCCTATGACGGCGGCCTTCCCCTTGAAACGGTGTTCAT
>JAISXG010000060.1 GCA_031270605.1 Oscillospiraceae bacterium
CCTATGGCTACTCGGCCATCACGGATATCCAGGTGCTTTGCCCTTCAAGAAAGGGCGACTGCGGCACCGTGAACCTCAACAGGGCCTTGCAGGCCTATTTAAATCCGCCGGGAAGCGGCAAGGGCGAGCACCGCGTGGGCGGCCGCGTTTACCGTCAGGGCGACAAGGTGATGCAGATCAAAAACAACTATGATATCGTCTGGGAAAAGGGGCGCGAAACAGGGCTTGGGATTTTTAATGGGGACGTGGGGATCATTTGTGAGCTTGATAATAAAGCTCACCATATGGTGATTGATTTTGACGAGCGTATCACCGAATACCCCATGGAAAATATTGCGGAGCTGGAGCTTGCCTATGCCGTGACGGTGCACAAAAGTCAGGGCAGTGAGTTTGAGGCGGTTGTGATGCCCGTGAGCGACGCGCCGCCGCAGTTGCTTTACCGCAATCTGCTTTATACCGCCGTCACGCGCGCGAAAAAACTGATGATTCTTGTGGGTAACCCGAAAAAGCTTGATATGATGATTGAAAATAACCGCAAAAATCTGCGCTATTCCGCGCTGCAGTCGTTTTTAAAGGAATAAATATAGTAAATTAACTTGAAAACGAGCCAGCCTCCACGTGCAAAACCCCATATATCTGAGGCTTTTACACGTGTTTTCTGGACGTTTTCTAAATTAATGCCTGCTGAACAAAGCAAAAACCTATCATGATCAACCTTTGAAGTGTTTTTTGCTTTGTTCAGGTGCAAGGTTTTTAAGCCTTTTGGCTTAAAAACCTTGCACTTCGAGGGACAACCTGTTTAACAACCGTCCTTCGAAGCAGTCATGGAATCAATGGAACGTGCACCAAAACCAAGGGTTTTGGTGCCAAAAATGAAGCGAAAGCTTCATTTTTGCAAACACCGTTCGCAAACGGTGTTTGTTTAGTGAACATTAAATTAATTAACTATATCAAAAAATAGACCGCCCGGTATTTTTGAATACCAAGCGGTTTTATTTATTGTATAGAATTTATATTACGCGGATTTTTATAACACCGGGAATCGCCTTGACCTTTTCGATCTGTTCGGCTGAAAGCTCGTCAGCGGTATCAACGAGAGTATCCGCGGCTTTTTTTGCCTTTGCCGCTTTCGCGAGCACGCGAGCGCCCGTGAGCGCTTCCAAAATCGCTTCTTCAACGGCAGTTTCCGAAATCACGCAAAGGCGGTTGCCGTTGCCCTCTTTCGCAAGCTCCACATTCGGGAAGTTGACGGAATTGATGATGTTGCCGTTTGTGAGGAACTCTCGCAGTTCCACAACCGCCATTGCCGCACAGTTTTCTTCCGACTCCGGGGTGGATGCGCCGAGGTGGGGGATGGCGATGATGCCGTCCACGCCCAACATTTCATCAGAAGGGAAGTCTGTCGCATAGGCCGCGCACTTGCCGCTCTCAAGGGCGGCAAGCAAATCCGCGCCGTTCACAAGCTCCGCACGGGCGAAATTCAGAATGCGCACGCCGTCCTTCATTTTTTCAAAGGCCTCGGCGTTAATCATACCCTTTGTTGTTTCTGTCGCGGGGGCGTGCAGGCTGATATAGTTGGATTTTGTGAAAACGGCGTTGATGTCTGCCGTGATCGCTACGTTTTCTTTCAAAGCTGCCGCCGCTGCATCCGTGAGATAAGGGTCGTAGCCGATCACCTTCATGCCGAGGTCAACCGCCGCGTTCGCCACCAGAATGCCGATGGCGCCAAGGCCCACAAGCCCGAGGGTTTTACCCTTGATTTCAGGGCCTGCAAAGTTGCCCTTGCCCTTTTCGACCAGTTTGCCCACTTCACTGCCGCTGCCTTTGAGTGTTCCGCACCATGAAATGGCGGGAACGACCCTTCTTGAGGCGAGCAGCATCGCGCAAATCACAAGCTCTTTAACGGCATTTGCGTTCGCGCCGGGGGTGTTGAACACGACAATGCCTTTTTTTGTGCAGTCTTCAACAGGAATATTATTCACGCCCGCGCCCGCACGGGCAATTGCCTGAACGCTTTCGGGAATCACCATTTCGTGCATGGACGCACTGCGGACGATGACTGCGTCAGGCGCGTCAAATGCGTCCGCACAGGTGAATTCTTTTTCGTCGAAGTTTGAAAGGCCGTCTGCGGATATTTTGTTTAAGGTGAGAATATGAAACATAGAACCGATTCCTTTCAGAAAATATTTGCCCTGAATTTCAAAAACTATGCATTGTTCTCTTCAAACGCTTTCATAAAGGCAACCAGTTTTTCAACGCCCTCAAGGGGCATTGCGTTATAAATGGAGGCGCGCATGCCGCCCACGGAGCGGTGGCCCTTGAGGTTCACAAAGCCTGCTTCGGTTGCCGCCTTGACAAACTTTTTGTCAAGTTCGTCGTCGCCCGTGACAAAGGGAACATTCATCAGCGAGCGGTCCTCGGGCACGACGGTGCCCTTGAACATTTTTGAAGAATCCAGGAAATCGTAAAGGACCTTTGCCTTTTTCTCGTTTTTTTCTTTCATGGCTTCAAGGCCGCCAAGCTCTTTGATCCACTCAAGGTTCAGCTTGCACATATAAATCGCATAGCAAGGAGGGGTATTATAAAGAGAACCGTTTTCCGCCATAATTTGATAATCAAGCATGGTGGGTGTGATGTCGCGCGCTTTGCCCAGCAGGTCTTCACGGATGATGCAGATCGTCAGGCCGGCGGGTCCGAGGTTTTTCTGTGCGCCGCCGTAAACCATGGCGAATTTTGAAATGTCCAGAGGTTCTGACAGGAAGCAGGAGGAGATGTCGGCAATCAGGGGCACGTCGCCCGTGTCGGGAAGCTCATGAAAAATCGTACCGTAAATGGTGTTGTTCAGGCAGATATAGGTATAGTCCGCTTCGGAGTCAAAATCCTCTTTTTTCGTTTTGGGGATGTAAGAGAAGGTTTTGTCCGCCGAAGAGGCCACTTCTCTTGCCTTGCCGTATTTTTTTGCCTCAGAGAACGCTTTTTTTGCCCATTGGCCGGTGAGGATGAAATCCGCCTTGCCCGAGCCGTTCATGAAATTGAGGGGAATGGCCGCAAATTGCGTGGACGCGCCACCCTGTAAAAACAGAACCTTGTAATTATCAGGAATATTCATCAGCTCACGGAAAAGCGCTTCTGCGTCCTGAATAATCTTTTCAAACTCCTTCGAGCGGTGTGACATCTCTGCCACAGACTGTCCGCTGCCCTGATAATCGAGCATCTCCGCCGCCGCTTTTTTAAGCACCGGAACGGGTAACATTGAGGGGCCCGCCGAAAAATTATAAACTCTGGACATTCTAGAAAACCTCCATAATCAAATCTTTGGATATAGTATACATATTTGTACATGTGCAAGTCAAGTCAAAAAGTGCTTAAAAATCAATTCTCCCGGGAGTAGTTTTTGTTGTGTTTTTCGCTTTTATCAAAAATTTTCTTTTGCCGCCAGGGTGAGATAGCTTTTCTTTAAATGGAAGCGAGAAGCGCGCCCACATTTTTGGCGCTTTCAGTCAGGTTTTTGAGGATAGCGGCCAAATTGGCCGGCAGGCTGCCGCCGTTAAAAATGTCGATGACGCTCTCAGCCATTTCGGGGGTGAAAACACCCATGCTCATGTGCACCATGGAGCGGAAGGGGACTTCAAGAACGGATGCTTTGACCATCGGCGCGTTCGGGTCGCCCTTGAGTATGGCGTCAATTGCGGATTCAACCGCATCCATCACCATAGCGCCGCGCTTTGTCTTTTTTGCGTCGCCGAAATTGCTGACCATGGTCAGTGGCTCGCCCGGCTCATAGTCTGTTTTCGGCACGCTTCTGCCGAGCACAGCCTCAAACTGCGCGAGGGGAATATTCATCGCGTCGCCGCTATAATAATCGGGTGCGGCGGCTTTATAGTCCGGCACCGCGACCTCCGGCCGGGTGGAGGCGACATGCACCTTGCCCTCAAGGCGAATGTCTTTGCTGGACGCGCCGACAAGAATGGCGAAGTCGCCGCTTTCCACATGCCAGTCGTGGATATTCACATTATAATATGCGAAAGAACGCTTGTTGAGCGTTAGTGTAACATCTGCTGTTTCGCCGGGGTTGAGAAATATCTTTTTGAAGCCCTTGAGTTCTTTTTCGGGGCGGAAGATGGTGGAATCGAGGTCGCTTACATAAAGTTGGGCGATCTCCGCGCCCGCCACGCTGCCGGTGTTCTTGATTTTGAAGCTGACGGTGAGCTCATCGGTGTCTTTGATTTTGGGCTTGCTGATTTTCATGCCGGAGTATTCAAATGTGGTGTAAGACAGGCCGAATCCGAAGGGGAAGAGCACGTCTTTTTTTGCCTTGTCAAAATAGCGGTAGCCGACATAGATTCCCTCGCGGTATTCCACAGAAAGGCGGTCGCCGGGGAAGTTGGTTGTGCTTGCCACATCCTCAAGGGCGAGCGGGTAGGTTTCGGCAAGCTTGCCTGAAGGGGTCACTGAGCCCGTGAGCAGATCCGCCACCGCGCCGCCGACTGTCTGCCCGCCGAGATAGGCGTTTAAAAGCCCTTTGACTTTGGGCAGCCACGGCATCGTGACGGGGGAGCCGCCTGAGAGCACAACGACGGTGTTGGGGTTCGCCTCGGCAACGGCGGCAACCAGCTCGTTGTGGTTTGCGGGCAGGCGCATGTGCGTACGGTCATAGCCCTCGGCCTCATAAATCGTCGTCAGACCGATGAACACAATCGCGACGTCCGCATTTTGGGCGGCTTTGACGGCTTCCGCGATCAGGCGTGCGTTCGGCACGTCCGTGCGGCTGTCATAGCCGTAGGAGAATGTGGCGTTGATGCCCGAATCAAGCAGCTCGTCAAACGCGCAGTCTATTTTTGTGGGGTTGATCAGCGAGCTGCCCGTGCCCTGATAGCGCGGTGTTTTCGCCATTTCACCGATAACCGCATAGCTCTTCGCCTTGTCAAGCGGGAGGATATTGTCTTCGTTTTTCAAGAGCACCATAGACTGCCCGCCGATTTTGCGCGCAAGACGGTGAAAGTCCTCTTTTTTGTATTCATATTTTTTGCCGAGCACCTTTTCGGCGCGGAAAATCAGGTCAAGGATGCGGTCGACGGATTTGTCGAGAACGCTTTCGTCGAGCCCGCCGTTCTGCACCGCTTTGACAATCGCATTTTCGCTGATGGCGCCGGATGTGGGCATTTCGAGGTCCTGCCCCGCTTTCAGGCCGTCCACACGCTTGTTGTTTGCGCCCCAGTCTGTGACCACAAGGCCTTTAAAACCCCACTCATCGCGCAGCACATCATTGAGGAGCCACTTGTTTTCGGCGCAGAAACCGCCGTTGAGCTTGTTGTAGGCGTTCATCACCGTCCATGGCTGGGCCTCTTTCACGGCGGTTTCAAAGCCCGCGAGATAAATCTCACGCAAGGTGCGTTCGTCCACCACAGAATCAATGGTCATGCGCTGCTTTTCTTGATTGTTCGTGGCGAAGTGTTTGAGAGATGTGCCGACGCCGTTCGATTGCACGCCGTTGATGAATGATGCGGCGACTTGGCCCGTCAGATAAGGATCCTCTGAAAAATATTCAAAATTTCGGCCGCAAAGGGGGGAGCGCTTGATATTTACACCGGGGCCGAGCAGCACCGAAACACCGTCCAGCAGGCATTCCTGCCCGAGAGCCAGACCCATTTCATAAAGCAGCTCAGGGTCCCATGATGCGGCGGTCGTGACCGCGGTGGGGTAGCACACGGCCGGGTTGGAGCCGAGCAGCTCTCCAGATGCTTTTTTTTGGGATTTATCGCGCTGCTGGCGCAGGCCGTGAGGGCCGTCAGCCACCATCACTTCGGGGATATCAAGGCGGGGCAGGCTCACAAGGTGCCAAAAGTCTTTGCCCGAGCAAAAACGCGCCTTTTCCTGCAATGTCATTTTTGAGATTAACTCCGCGTGTTTCATTGCTGCAAATCCTCCTTTGATTCGATATTTTATGTGAGGGTATAGGTTACGTTTTGATGTGCGGCTTTATACGCCGCCTCCATGGTTTCGGTCAGTGCCACCGCATCATCGATGGTGTATGGGATTTCTGTGCCGCCCATCACGCCGTCCATCCACATGACAATGGGCGAGGGTTTTGCTTCAGGCAGCTCGGGCGTTTCCCAGCCGTTGCCTACATTGAAGACGGCTTTCCCCGCGTGGCCGCCGAGGAAGATGGTGCCTTTTGTGCCCACCACTTCGAGTGAAAAAGGGTTTTCCTGCGCGACAAAGCCGGTTTCGCTCACGCCGATGGCACCGTTTTCATAAGAAAAAACGGAAACGGCATTGTCTTCAACCGACTGCACCATCACGTTTGTGAACATGGAAATCACAGTTTTGGGTTTACCCATGAGCCAGTTGAGCAGATACATGCCGTGGGCGCCGAGGTCCATCATCGCGCCGCCGCCACAGGTTTTCGGGTCAAAGAATGTCTGGGGCAGCCAGCCTGCCGATGCGCCGTTGTGGGCGTTGCGCATGCGGCAATAGGTCACGTCCCCGAGCAGTTTTTCATCCAATGCCTGTTTCAACCACAAAAAGTCGGGGCGGGAGCGCCAGGGGAATGAAATGCAGAACTGTTTGCCGCTTTTGACAATGGCTTCTTTGATTGCCAGCGTGTCTTCTAATGTAAATGCGAGCACCTTTTCAGTGAAAATGTGCTTGCCCGCGTTCGCGGCCTTGATGAGCAGCTCCGGGTGCAGGTCTGTGGAGCTTGCAACAACAATGCCCTCCACCTCGCCGCCGCTCAAAAACGCGTCATAATCGTCAAAAAATTCGCACCCGAATTTTTCAGCTTCTTCCCTGCTTTTCGCTTCGTCAGGATCCCAAAGGCGCGTGATAACGCAGCCCTCGTGCTTTGCAACCTCTTTTGCGTAACCACTGAAATGCACATGCCATGTGCCCACCAAACCGATTTTAAACATAATTTCCTCCCGATTTAAAAATGATTTATTTTTAATAATGAGAATGTTTTTTAACAAGGACTAAAGCAGCGGAATCCAATACCGCTCAATCTGATTTTTCTCTTTTTGCTCAAACACCGTGCTTTCATAAACTCCGCCGTTTGCGAGGATGGTTTTTCTGCTTCCGTCATTGTCCGCATCGCAAGTGATTAACACCTTTGCAAGCCCCAATTGCCTGCAATAGGGCAGACAGTCGTGAAGCATCGTCGTCGCATAGCCGCGTCTTCGCTCCGAGGGGCGCACGGAATAGCCGATATGCCCGCCGAAGCGCTCTAAAAAATCATTAAAATAATGGCGTACATCAATCATGCCTACAAGCTTATTGTCTTCTTCCCGCACATAAAGAAACTGGGTCGCCAGCACCCGGTTTTCGGGCAAAGAGTCTTTGTTTGCATGCATTTGAATTTTATGCAGCCAATCGGCGATGTCAGGGTAGTCCTCTAATGCGGCACAGCCGTCCATGGAGTCCCCCGCATCCAAAAATTCCTGTCGGTACGCCGTGATTTCATCAGCGTATGCAATACTTGGCACAACTAATTTCAGCGTTTCCATCCGCGCGCCTCCTTACCTATTCCGTCAGCATCGCCTCGGCCGCGTCTGTGTCAAGCGCCTCCACCGTTTTCAATTTTTTATAGATCAAGGTGTTCCTGTGCTCAGCGTCCTCAAGGTTTTTGCTGGCGCTGTCTATGTTTTTGCGCACTTTGTCAAGCTGCGCGCCGAATTTTTCATATTGCGATTTGATTGCCCCCAGCAGCGTGCGGATTTCGTTCGCTTTCTCGTTGATAGCCACCGATCGGTAGCCCATGGCGAGGGAGGTGAGCAGTGCCGTAATGGTCGTCGGCCCCGCAATCATAATACTGTAGCGGCTTTGCAGCTTTTCCGGCAGGCCTGCTTTTGACGAGGCGATTTCGGCATACAGCCCCTCGGTCGCGAGGTACATGATCGCGAAGGGCGTCGTGTGCGGCACGCTGATATATTTTGCGATATTTTTCGCTTCTTCTTCTATTCTGCGCTCAAGCGACGCGCGGCTTTGGGCCAAAAGCTCTGCGTTGGCGCTGTCCGCCGCTTCGCAAAGGCGGATGTAGTCCTCCATCGGGAACTTCGAGTCTACGGGCAGATAGGTCATTTGCGAGGAGTCTCCGGAAGCGGGGATTTTGATGGCGAATTCCACCTGCGCGCGCATGCCGGGCGGGGTATAATTTTTTTCATACATGTTCGGGATGGTCTGGTCAAGAATCGATTCCAGCTGCACCTCCGCCCAGGTGCCGCGCGCCTTGACGTTTGTCAGCACGCGGTTGAGAGCGGTGACATTGTCTGTCACCCCGGTGGAAAGCTCTTTCATCTCACCGAGGGACTTATAAAGCCTGTCAAGCTGCTCTGACACGGTTTTGAACGAGGAGTCAAGCCGCTCGTTGAGGGTTTTGCTCAGCTTTTCGTCAACGGTGGCGCGCATTTCTTCAAGCTTTTTCTCATTGCTCTCCTGCATGCCGCGAATGGATTTTTCAATCAGCTGGGACTGCTTTTCATTTTGCAGGGCATTTTCTTTCCACAGCTTGTCAAGGGAGTTGTTGAGCAGCGTCATCAAATCCATTTGATGCTTGAGGTTGACCGTTTTTAAGTCGTTCAACTTCACGCCGGTTTCGTTCATTTTCTGGTCGACGGTCTGCTGCAAATTGTTTTGAAACACAACCGCGTCGTTTCGGCTGCGCTGAAATTCGTCGGGCAGGGCCTTTGCAAGCTGTTCCACTTTAATATGTAATGCCTCGTCACCCGCCGGTTTTTTGGAGCCTTTCAGAATAAGCAGCGCCAAAACGAGCACAGCCGTGCTCACAAATAGCGAAGCAATGCCCGCATATTGCAAGAGGTCTTCCATATTTCTTCTCCTGTTTTTATATTATCTTAAAATCTTTCTATACAGTATAACAGATAAAAAAGAAAAAGTCTAAGAAAAAATGAACTTTTCTGCCATATTTTTGGTGCTTATCCCAAACGAAGGTGAATATATATTGCATGTACAGCAAAAATTTGAAGAAAAATTCAAACGGGGAGTTTTGCCTTTTCGCAAAACGTCCCGCAAAGGCGAAGAGATGGTTGAGTGCATGTACAAAAATACGGAGAGGATCGGGAGATATGAAAAAAGTCTTGACTTTTTTAATGGTTATGGTGCTGCTGATAACATCCCTCATCAGCGTGTTTGCAGAAGATGAGGCGGTTGCGATTCTTGCAGAAGAGGCGGACGTCGCAATGGGCGACAAAAGCATGAAGGTGCAGGTGAACGCGAAAGCGGCGGTTTTGATGGAGGCATCCACAAAACGGGTGCTGATGGCTTCCAACGAAAATGAAAAGCTTTTCCCCGCGTCCGTCACAAAAATAATGACGATGCTTTTGGTATGTGAAGCCATTGACGGGGGCAAAATATCTTTAAAGGACAATGTGACCGCAAGCGAAAACGCGGCGTCCAAGGGCGGCTCGCAGATCTGGCTGAAGGTGGGCGAGGTCATGACGGTGCATGAGCTGCTCAAGGCCACCGCCGTCTACAGCGCAAACGACGCCTGCACGCTGCTGGGCGAATATGTCGCGGGCAGCGAAACCGCGTTTAACGACATGATGAACCGCCGCGCGAAAGAGCTTGGCATGAACAACACGCATTTTGACAATTGCACGGGGCTTGACGACACAACGGACACCCACCTGACCACGGCCTATGATATTGCGCTGATGTCCGCCGAGCTTTTGAAGCACGAGCTGATTTTTGACTACACGACCATCTGGATGGACAGCCTGCGCGACGGCGCGACGGAGCTTGTGAACACCAACAAGCTTGTGCGCACCTATAAGGGCATCACGGGCCTGAAAACCGGCACAACAAACAAGGCGGGCAACTGCGTGAGCGCGACGGCAAAGCGCGACAACCTGAACCTGATTGCCGTTGTGCTGGGCAGCGACAACACAAAGGACCGCTTTAACGGCGCGCGGGATATGCTTGACTGGGGCTTTGCGAATTATGAATCCATCGTGCCCACGGTGGATATGTCTCAGCTTGCCAACATCAAGGTCATTCACGGCATCAAAGAGGAAATCAATCCCGCTGTGCCCAAGATGCAGCCGATCATAACCTTAAAAGGCTCGAGCGCGCGTATCACGCAGAAGGTGGAGCTGGCGCTTGACGTGCAGGCGCCTGTGGAGCGCGGGCAGGTACTCGGGAAAATCAAGTTTTATCTTGACGAACAGCTTTTGTGCGAATATAATCTTTGTGCTGATGAAGAAGTGGCGCGCATGCGCTTCTTTGACGCGCTCAAAATGATTTTGCGCGCGTTCTCAGCGGACCCGGCGGAAAATAACAACGCAAATGAAAACAATCAAAACAACAGCGTGGATTCCGGCGCCGCAGAATCCACGACGCAAAAGGGGCAGCCCTTTTGATGCGTCTTTGTTAATTTAATATTAACGAGTTGAAATAATTTTTGTTTTGCCTTGCAAAAAGCGCGGGTTATATAGTACAATAAAATCGGGTAGCCGTTATCGTTTGATGGCGGCCGCCCGGTTGCGGACTTGTTGTTTCGCGCATTTTGGAGGGGTAGTTTTTATGGAACTGGTTTTTGACACGCAATTTTTAAAGGGCTTCGTTTCAGCGGACGAAATAGAGGCCATGCAAGCAAAGGTGACGGCGGCGCACAATCGTTTGCATTCACAGGACACACCGGAAAAAGAGGAATATAAAGGCTGGATGACACTGCCTTCCGAATATAAAATCAATCCGGAAACAGAAAAAATCAAAGCGGCGGCAAAAAAAATTCAGGCGGATTCAGACGTGCTTGTCGTCATCGGCATCGGCGGCTCCTATCTCGGCGCGCGCGCTGTGATTGAACTGGTGCAATCAAAAAATTATAATCTTAAGGCAAAAGACACACCGCAGGTCTTTTTTGCGGGCAACAGCATCAGCCCGGCCGAGCTGCTTGATATCCGCGACATTTGCGCGAACGCGAAAAAAGGGTTTTCAATCAATGTGATTTCAAAGTCCGGCACGACGACAGAGTCAGCGATCGCGTTTCGTATTTTCAGGGAGCTTTTGCTCAAACAATGTGAAAATGAAAAAGAAGCCTTTGGCCGTATTTATGTGACGACAGACAAGGAAAAAGGCGCGCTCAAGGCGTGGGCGGACGAGCAGGAGGTGCAGACCTTTGTTGTGCCGGATGATGTAGGCGGCCGCTATTCCGTGCTGACGGCTGTGGGGCTTTTGCCGATTGCCGTCGCGGGTGTGGATATTGACGCGCTGATGAGTGGTGCGCTTGACGCGATAACAGACTTTGACAAGCCCTCTCTGGCTGAAAATACATGTTATCAATATGCCGCGGCACGGAACATTTTATATTCTCAAAAGCAGAAAAAAATCGAAATACTCGTGAGCTACGAGCCGGATTTCACCATGATGAACGAATGGTGGAAGCAGCTTTTCGGCGAGAGCGAGGGCAAAGAGCACAAGGGCATTTTTCCCGCCAGCGCCGTGTATTCCACAGACCTGCATTCCCTGGGGCAATATGTGCAGGAGGGGGAGCGCACGCTGTTTGAAACGGTCGTGATGTTCAAACAGCCGAAGCGCGACATCGAGATCCCCCCCGCGTGCGAAGGCGGCGCCTGCCGCGAGGACGACATCGACGAGCTGAATTATTTGCAGGGGCGCTCGCTGCACAGCGTGAACAACACTGCTTTCCTCGCGACCGCCATTGCCCATTATGACGGCGGTGTGCCGAATATGATTCTCACCCTGCCGGGGATGGACGCGTATTGTGTCGGGTATTTGATTTATTTCTTTGAAAAGGCCTGCGCGATTTCGGGCTATATGCTCGGCATCAATCCCTTTAACCAGCCGGGCGTGGAGGAATATAAAAAGAACATGTTTGCCCTGCTTGAAAAGCCTGACAAAAACGGCGGCAGTGCCAACAAACAACGCAAAGCTTTCCTTGAAGATAAATTAAAAAACATGTAAACGAAAGGATGTAGAGTATCATGATAACTTTACTGACCGGCACAAAAGGAAGCGGAAAAACAAAGAAAATGCTTGAAATGCTTGACAGCGCACTGGAAAATTCAAAGGGCAACGTGGTGTGCGTTGAAAAGCAAAACAGCCTGAGCCACAACGTGAGCTACCGCGCGAGGCTGATTTCGGCCGATGAATTTTCTGTTTGCGGTTTTGGACCCTTCTTCGGTTTTTTAAGCGGGCTTTGCGCCGGCAATCATGACATAACCGACATTTTTGTCGACGCCACGCTGCGCATCGGCTCACGCGATATGGACGAGCTTGCGGATTTCATTAAAAAGATTGACGCGCTTGCCAAAATGACAGAAACCCGCTTTGTGTTCACCGTTTCCGCCGACAAAGAGAATATCCCCGCGGACTTGTTTGACCTTTGTGATATTGCCTGAGTTTTTTGCAATAACATAATAACGGATTTTGCTTGTTTGATTGCGGCGACCTGACACAAGCATCAGTGCGGCGAGGGCGTATGGAACCCCGTTTGCGCACCCTCGCTGTGAAGTTTTGTTGGGTGGCTGGTTCAAAAAAATCAAAAAATTTATAGATTTTGCTGTTGACAAAGCCATATCTTGTATATATAATACTTTAAGTGCGCATAAATGATTGTTTGACGCCCGGTTGGGTGAAAACAGTTTTTTATGCCGCGGGATATTGTTCGGCTGATTTTAAAATCGAAAGGGAAAAGGGCGGAAAGATGATTTTGAATCTGGAACCTGTTTTTCACAACGAAAACAGCCGCCATGCCTTTGACTACGCGTTTTCGCTTGAAGAAAACGACCTGCCCGGCACGCATGCGTGTTCGCCGGTTTCGGTTGCGGGCGAGGTTGTGAACAAAACGGGGCTTGTTTCCCTTGAGGCAAAGGCCGGCTTCACCTTTCAGACGTTCTGCGCCCGGTGCGCGAAGAGCGTCACGCGAAAGATGACGCTGCCGATTAAACACTTTTTGGTTGCAAAGCTCAACGATGAAGACAATGATCTTTATGTTGTTGTTGAGGATATGCGCCTTGAATTGGACGAGTTGGTCAGGGAGAATATTCTGCTGCATTTTCCGAGCCGCATTTTGTGTTCGCCCGAATGCAAGGGGTTGTGCACTGTCTGCGGGGCGGATTTGAACGAGGGTCCGTGCGATTGCAAAAAAAGCATTGACCCGCGGCTTTCGGCCTTGGCCGGATTGCTGGATGAACTTGATGAATGATTTAGGATTAGGAGGTTATAGATATGGCAGTACCTGCAAGACGAGTTTCTAAAACCAGGAGAGATAAAAGGCGTTCCAACGTTTGGAAGATGGATGCTCCCCAGCTTGAGAAATGCAAGAATTGCGGCGAATATAAAAGGTCTCACAGGCTTTGCGGCGCCTGCGGTTATTACAACGGCAGACAAGTCATTACCGTCGAGGACTGAGTGATCCCATTATAATTTCTGCGTTGATAAGGTGGAGAGGCTGTCTGCTTTCCGCCTTTTTGTATTTTATCCTGCCCTGTGTCCTTCATGGCTTTCGGGGCGAAGGGTTGAGGTGTGTTTGCTTTGCCCGTTGTGATTGATTCGGTAAAAAAGGGCTCGATATTTGAAAAAGCGGGCGTGCGCACGGGCGACACGTTGCTTTCTGTGAACCGCAACGCGATTTTTGACGTGCTTGACTATCAATTCTATTGCGACGACGCGCGGCTGACCTTTTCTGTCAAACGGCAAGACGGCAAAACCGTCAGTGTGTTTGCGCCAAAGCGCGCGCAGGGGGACATTGGCTTTCAGACCTATTTGATGGATTCCCACCAGCGCTGCCGCAACCGCTGCGTGTTTTGTTTCGTTGACCAAATGCCGGAGGGGTTGCGCAAAAGTCTCTATTTTAAAGACGACGACTCCCGCCTTTCGTTTTTGTTCGGCAACTATATCACCCTCACGGCGATTTCGGAGCGCGAGGTCGATCGCATCATCAAAATGCACATCAGCCCGGTGAACATTTCGGTGCACACCATGAACCCGGAGCTGCGCGCGTGGATGATGGGGAACCGCCACGCGGGCAGGGCGCTTTCGATTCTGCACCGTTTTGCCGAGGCGGATATCGGGATGAACACCCAGCTTGTGCTGTGCCCCGGCATCAACGACGGGCAGGAGCTGTATTATTCGCTTGAAGAGCTCTCAAAGCTTTATCCCGCCGTGCAGAGCATTGCGGCGATTCCCGTGGGGCTGACGAAGTTTCGTGAGAACCTGCCGGAGCTGCGGCCATACACAAAAGAAACCGCGCGCGACGTGATTCGCACTGTGGATGAATTCAATGCTCACTTTTCTTATTTCAACAAAAAAAATCTTGCCTATGCGGCGGACGAGTTCTATTTGAAAGCGGAGCTGCCCATGCCCGGCACTGATTATTATGACGGTTTTCCCCAGCTTGACAATGGCGTGGGTTTGTGCGCGCTTTTGAAAGAGGAATTCTTTGCGGCGCTCGCGGATTTGCAGGCCGAGGAAACGCCCGCCGCAAAAACGCTTTCATTGATTACTGGCGAGGCTGCATATGACCTTATGCGCGAGCTGACAGGCGCGTTTTTACAACGCTTCCCCCAAGCGGACATCACGGTTCTCCGCATAAAAAACCGGTTTTTCGGCGAGAACGTGACGGTTGCGGGGCTGTTGACAGGCAAGGATATTTTAGAGCAGTGCCGGAAAAAGATAAAGGGCGGCACGGTTCTCATTCCGTCAGTGATGCTCAAGTCTCAAAGCGAGCAGATTTTTTTGGATGATATTACTTTGGATGAACTGCAAAAGGAGTTCGGTGCCGCGATTGTTCCCGTGCCGAACGACGGCTATCAATTATTGGATGCTTTAATGGGAAAGGAAGGTGCATCATAATGCCGAAACCGATTGTTGCAATCGTGGGCAGGCCGAATGTGGGCAAATCCACGCTGTTTAACAAGCTCAGCGGAAAGCGCTACGCGATTGTGGATGACACGCCCGGCGTCACCCGTGACCGAATTTATGCCGAGTGCGAATGGCTCGGAAAGAGCTTTTTACTGGTGGACACAGGGGGCATCGAGCCTTTTTCTGACGATATTATCCTTTCGCAGATGCGCCGCCAGGCGCAAATCGCAATCGACAGCGCGGACGCGATCATTTTTGTCACAGACATTTGCTCGGGCGTTGTTGCAACGGAC
>JAISXG010000068.1 GCA_031270605.1 Oscillospiraceae bacterium
CCCCTCTGAAAGCACGCTTGAAGAGACCTTGCCCAGCGTCACGACCACGCCGGAGTGACCCGCGGGAACAACCCGGAAACTGGTGGACGCAACAATGATAATCGCGATAAGGGCAACCGCCCCGCCAATGATTTTTTTCATAGGGAATCGTTTCTCCTTCAAAATTCTTGCCTCTTTGATCTCAGACATACTTCATGCCCATCCTTTCAATAATCAGTATTTCTATGTCCAGAGAGTGTTTAAACGACATGGATTTAGCCGGATTTTAGTGGATTTTTTTGTTCGGCAAGCCAAAAATTGATGAAAATCCTTTCGGATTCCGAGATTTTTGACACCGCCGGGCGGAAAAAGACGCAAAATCCGCGCAAATGGCTCTCGTATCAACACGCTCTAACAAACGCCCCGGCTGCTGCAATCAATTTTCGCATATTCCTGCATTGCGAGCTCTTTGAGCTGCGTCGATTGATACACCAGCGCCATAATCAGCAGCGCTTCTTTGAGCTTTTCACCGCATTCCCGCGAAGGAGCCTGAAATGTGCGGACCTCTTCACTCACAATTTGACACAAAACCCCAAGGTCACCAATGTGCTCGTCCGCGCGCAGAATCACTCTGCACAAGCGCGAAAACAGCTCCCTGTCGGACAGAATGTCGTCGCTCTTGTCCTCCACGCTGCCGTTGATATAGGCCATCAGCTCCGCAATCGCGTCAAGCTGCATCGAACCGCGCAGCATGTTGATCAAAATGATTCGCATCAACTGCGCCTCGCCGTAACGCTTGGCCTGCGGGCTTGCGACCCACCCCCGCTTGATCCAGTTCTGAATGGTTGTCGGCTCAATACCTGTTACTTCACTGACCTGAGCCAGGGTCAGCCCCCCCGTTGCGGTTAAAAGCGGCGCAATGGCATTGAACGGATTTTCCGTGTGCTCCTCCGCCATATCCACTAAAGTTCCTGGGAGCTTTTTTTGCAATCTAAAAACCTCCTCTTTTGGTTATTAGCACTTGTTAAGTGTTTATTTGATTATATTATAAGTTCACTTGAACTTCAAGCCTCAAAAACGGTATTCCTGCAATTGATTTTTTAAATTAACTCTTTTTATCTCTGTTTTTTAAGTTTTTTCATAGATTTTATGCCATTTTTCTCTGTTTATAGAAACACATGGCATTTTTCTGTATACAGACGCATTTCATATTAAAAATAAATAATAAAAAAAGCATAATTTACAAAGCGAAACCACGCCTGTAAACTATGCCTTTTTTAAATGATTTATGCCTTATACAAAGACTGGCGATTCGTATTACAGCACCTTTGAAAGGAACTCCTTCAACCTTGGGTGCCCGGGGTTTTCAAAAAACTCCCGGGGCGGCTTCTCTTCTAAAATCCTGCCCTCGTCCATAAACAGCACCCTTGTGCCCACCTCGCGCGCAAAGCCCATTTCGTGGGTCACCACGACCATGGTCATGCCCTCTTCCGCAAGGCCCTTCATCACGTCGAGCACCTCGCCCACAAGCTCGGGGTCAAGCGCGCTCGTCGGCTCGTCAAACAGCATCACCTTCGGATTCATCGCCAGTGAGCGCACGATTGCGATGCGCTGCTTTTGCCCGCCCGAAAGCTGCGAAGGGTAGGCGTGCGCCTTGTCCGCAAGCCCGACACGCTCGAGCAGGCGCATGGCATTTTCCTCGGCCTCCTGCTTGGTTTGCAGCTTGAGCTTCACTGGCGCGAGTGTCAGGTTCTTTAAAATCGTCAGGTTATTAAACAGGTTAAAATGCTGAAACACCATGCCCATGTGCCGGCGCACAGGATCAATCTTGATTCTTTTATCTGTTATCAAAACATTATCAAACCAGATGCTGCCCTCTGTGGGCGTTTCAAGCAAGTTCAAACAGCGCAGAAAAGTGCTCTTGCCGGAGCCGGAGGGGCCGACCACCACAATTTTTTCACCCGGGTGAATTTCATAGTCAATGCCCTTCAGCACTTCCAGGCTGCCAAAGTTTTTTTTCAGGCCTTCAACGCGAATCATTCTTTTGCAGCCTCCTTTCAAGCCTTGCCAAAAGCAAAGAAAATATTTTGATCACAACAAAATAAATCACAGCCGTGCCAATCAGCGGCATAAAAGCCCGATAGGTTTTTGACACCACATAGCTGCCGGTTTTCATCAAGTCCATCAAGCCCACATAACCGAGCACCGCGGTCTCTTTCATGAGCACTATGAACTCGTTACCAAGTGTGGGCAGCACATTTTTGAACGCCTGCGGAATAATGATATATTGCATCGTCCTGCGGCTTGAAAGCCCGAGTGAACGCCCGGCCTCAGCCTGCCCGCGGTCGATGGACTGAATGCCGGAACGGATGATCTCGGCGACATAGGCCCCGCTGTTCATGCCGAAGGCAATCGATCCCACCAGCATTTTGTTGTTCACCGAAGCCAGAACGGCAAAATAAAGAATCATCAGCTGCACAACCACGGGGGTGCCGCGAATCACGTCAATATAGATCCCGGCAATGAACGAAAAAACAGTTCTCTTTCCGTTGGACTTTTTTGAAATTTTCATAAAAGCCAGCAAAATGCCGAGCGCAAGCCCAAGCAGGGCAGAAATAAAAGTAACGCGCAGCGTCACCCCAAGCCCCTGCAAAAACATTCTCCACCGGTCGCCGGTTATAAAACTGGAGATAAAATCCGTTTTGACAGTATCAAACCACTGCATTACGGCACCTTCCATATTCCCAGACACATCTAATATCATGAAGCCCAAAACTCCTTATACTATAGCCAATTAAAAAACTCTCAAAAAAGAACACAGGGCAAAACGAAGCATGTTTCGTTCTGCCCCTCAAAAGCATCATTTATTACTATTCGGGAACATGGCCTTATTCAGCGGTACCAACAATGTGCTCCGCAACAAGCCTGTCATAGGTGCCGTCCGCCTTCAGCTCAGAAAGCGCCTGATTGATTTGCGCAAGCAGCTCGCTCTCGCCTTTTTTGACGGCGACGGCATAAAACTCGTCCTCAAAGAACGCTTCGCCGATGGCTTTCATGTCCGTATTCACCTTCACAAACTCCGCGGCGGGATTGCGGTCAACGATCACGGCGTCGAGGTTGCCGTTTTTCAGGTCAAGAACCGCAAGCGCGGCTTTATCATAGCCCTTAAAGGTCACATTATCAATCTCTTCGGCAATGCCGGCGCCGGTCGTGCCGCTTTGCGCGCCGATGCGCAGACCCTTGAGGTCGTCAGCAGAAGCAATGTCTGAATCCTTCATCACAATGACATTCTGCTTTGCAGTGAAATATGTTTCAGAAAAATCAACGGCCAGAGCGCGCTCTTCGTCAACCGTCAGCGCGGCGATCGCAACATCGCACCTTGTGCCGACGGCCGCAACCAACGCGTCGAAATCAAAGTTTTCAAACTTGATTTCACGGTCGATTTTTTTTCCGATCTCTTTCATCAGATCAATGTCAAAACCGATGAAATTTTTGTCGTCGTCAAAGGACTCAAAAGGAGCAAACTCCGCATTTGTGCCAACAACCAGAATGTTTTCTGAAGCGCCGGTGCCGCAGGACGCAAACGCGCCGACAATCAGCATAAGGGAAAACATCAGTGCAAAGACTCTCACAACTTTTTTCATAACCAAACTCTCCTCAAATTATGAATTTTGTCTGTAACAACCTTATATTTATACAAACATAAAGCTATTATAAACAGTTTTTGCTAAAAAATCAAGCATGAATCAACGGCATGGCGCATTTACGAAATATTTTTGACCGATCTATTTCGCGCAAAGCGACGCAATGCGGCACATGTCTTCAGGCATGAGTGCCGCAAAACACATCTCTTTTTCACTCACCGGGTGCAAAAAACGTAACGACGCGCAGTGCAGCGCCGGGCGCGCAATCAGATCCGTCGTTCCGCCATACATATCATCCCCCAAAAGCGGCGTGCCCAAAGAGGCAAAATGCACCCGGATCTGGTGCGTGCGCCCCGTTTCAAGGCAAACCTCAAGCAGTGAGGCTTGCTCACCGCTCTGCTTCGCGCGCCAGTGGGTCACGGCATGCTCGCCGCCCTCTCCCACCCAGCGCAGGGTTTTCATCGGGTCCGGGCGCACAATGGGCGTGTCGATCGTGCCGCTGCCCTCATAATGCCCTCCCGGCAGGGCAAGATAGCTTTTTTCAATGTGCCCCGTCAGGCGTGAGGCCGCATATTTATTCAGCGCGCAAACAACCAGGCCGGAGGTGCCCTTATCCAGCCGCCCGATGGAGCGAAACGCGTGGGCCGCGCCCTTTTGCGCGAAATAAGCCGAAACCGCATTTGCGAGCGTGTCGCCCTGATGGTTGTGCGTTGGGTGCATGGCGAGACCGGCGGGCTTGTTGATGATCAGCAGATCCTCATCCTCAAACACGACGTCAAGGGCATACTCCAGCGGCTCAAGGCGCATCACCTCTTCGGGCAGGTTCACCGTGAGCACATCGCCCGTGTGCAGCCGGTCTATGGTGCGCGTGTGCGCGCCGTTGAGCAAAATGCCTTCGGGCAGGGTTTTCAGCTTTGCAACCAGCCGGGCCGAAAACCGCAGCCGCCCGCGCAAAAAATGCACGACCTTGCGCCCGTCGTGCTCGCCGTCAATCACATATTGCATTGTTCTTGCCATTGCGTTCTCCCAAAATCAAAATTCCTGTATTCCCGCTGCGAAAAAGCGTCATACTCAGATTATAAAGAAGCAGGGCACGGCAGTCAATCATATCATAGAATATTATAGAAACATTTCAAAATTGAAAATTTTTCGTTGTTTTTCAGTCAAATATTGCGCACTCTCTTGACAAATAGATAAAAACACCTATAATAGTCTATATATGACCAATATATGAATTTGTCGAAGAAAATGGTTTTTCTGTTTTCTGAAAGGAGCGATTCCCTTGACTTTAGCCGAAACAACAGCAACACTTGGCATCCCCAGAGCCGACAGGCCCGAAGACGTGGGTGTTTCGGGCAAGGCAATTGTGAATTTTTTGCGCGACATTGAACAGTCCGGCAACGAATTCCACAGCTTCATGGTCATCCGCCACGGCAAAGTGGCAGCCGAGTGTTTTCGCGCGCCGTTCGGTCCGCAGCGCCCGCACCAGATGTATTCTGTGAGCAAAAGCGTCACCTCGGCGGCCGTTGGCTTTGCCCTGAGTGAGGGGCTTCTTTCGCTTGAAACAAAGGTGCGCGATTTGTTCCCGGACTACACCGAAGGGCTTGTTGACGAAAACCTCGACCAGCTCACCGTTCACCATCTGCTGAGCATGTCCTCGGGCAAAAACCCCAGCCCGTTATATAATAAAAGCAACGGAGACTGGATCGAATATTACTTCCGCTGCCCGTGGTACGCAAAGCCCGGCGGGTTCAAATACATCAACGAAAACATTTATATGCTCAGCGTGATCGTCAAGCGGGTGACCGGCCATAGCGTGCGCGACTATCTGCAGCCGCGCCTGTTTGAGCCGCTCGGCATCGACTACCCGTTTTGGGAAACAGACGGCAACGGTATTGAATCCGGCGGCTGGGGGCTTTATCTCAAAACCGAAGACCTCGCGAAGTTCATGCTTTGCTATGCAAACAACGGCGTATTTAACGGCAAACAGGTCATTCCCGAGGAATGGGTCAAACTTGCGACAGGCTATCATGCAGACAATTCCGCAGGGGTGGAGCTTGACACCAGCGCGGGCTACGGCTATTGCTTTTGGCACAACGGCGGCTGCCCCGGCAGCTACCGGGCAGACGGCATGTTCTCGCAGTTTGGCATTGTTTTTCCCGAGCAGGACGCGGTGTTCATTTCAACAGGCGCCGTCGCGGTTGAGCAGGTCGCGCGCGACCTGATTTGGCGGCACTTTCCCGCCGCTTTCCTTGACGAAAACGCGGAACAAACCGAGGATACAAGCGTTCCGAACCTCAAAGAAATCCTCGCGTCCTCCCCTGTAGAGATGCCCGAGCCCTCGGCGCACTGCCAGACAGAGCAGCTCGTGGACGGCAAAACCATCAAGCTGCGCAAAACTATCTTTTTAAACCTCATCGGCATGCCGGTGAGCGTTCTGCCGCTCGCTGTCACCTATATGGCGACTGAAAAGGCGGGGAATATTGACGACATCACGCTGAAATTCGGCGAACACGAATGCGCCTTTTCCTGGTGCGAGGGGGCAGAAAAAAACACCGTCGTCTGCGGAATGGACGGCCACTACCGCTACGGCACAATGCGCCTCGGCAGCATCGACTACACCGTGTGCTGCAACGCCGAATGGCAGAACAACAACGAGCTGATGGTCTACATCCGCCCCATTCAGGCCGTGGCAAAGCGTATGCTGCGTTTTCAGTTCAACGCAAACGGCAGGGTCACGGTTGTGCCCAGGAGCACCCCCAAAACCCTTGAGATCACAAAATTCTTAGTCATTAATATCAGCGACATTGTGAATGCAAAAGGTGCGATGAAAGATATTTTGGGGAAAATCGTTTTAAAAACGCTGCCCAAAATCGTGGAGCCGACATTGCACGGCAAGATTGCGCAACAACATCATTAAATATACTCCTAAAAGCGAAGGCCGCAAGAAACTGTGATTTCCTGCGGCTTTCGCTTTTTATAAAACTTATACAGTTGCCTGCTCCCGCGTCATTTGAACAGACTCCGACACAGTAGCACCCGCCGTCAGCTTTCGATACAGGCGCACGCAAACAAAGGCAAAAGCAATGGTCAGCGCACCCTCTATCACGGCAGACGCCGGGGGATCAGTCAAAACTTCATAGACCCCGTCCAGAACCGTGTTTTTAAAGAAGAATCGAAGCATCGTTTGATAAACGCCCCACACAACCGTTGCCCAGGAGTAGCTGAACAGCGGCAGAATCAACGGGAACGGCCCCACGGCGCCGCCCGTCTGCCTTGCGGCCTTTTTGCCGCCAAAATACAAAATCACAATAGGCGTCAGCCCGGCAACAGCAAAAAATAAACCCCGCAATGCTGTGGTAACATCGAGAACAGCCATATTTTCAGGCAAGTTTTTCTCTCGCAGCCATTCCAAAGCGATGCCGACCAAAACATTCAGCACTGTGATCATTACAACCGACACAATATAGAGCCTCAACGGCGGCTTTTCCGGCACCTGTTTTATTTTTTTGCCCATCAGTCGTATATAGATAAAAAACAAAAATAAGATTGCGCAAACAAAAACCAAAAGACTCAATAATCCGTTGACCAAGTCATAAACAGGCACGTGATTGATTGATGCGTCACTCCATTCTTCGGCCCTGAGCAGCAACAGCGCCCCCTCAATAACAGACGAAACAAAGCCCACAAAGCAAAAGGAATACGGAAAGACAAACAGCAAAGAAAGCAGCATGCGTTTATTTTCGCCCTGCGCCGCACACCTTTCTATACGGCGGTGCAAATAAAAATAGCTCACAAGAATTATGGCAGGGAACATCATATCCTCTGAAAGCCCATATAACAAACCTGACAAAACGCCCCCGTCAAAAAAGCCGGCCAAATCCTGACCTGCGATCATCAGAAGAACGGCGACAACCATCAGCGCAACATATGAAAACGCAAACCGCGTCGGAAAAATCCAATGATGATTTTTCCCAGACGACCTGCGGGGTTCCTGTTCAGAGGCAAAAGCATAAGCCGCGCTTTCCTTCCTCTCAAAATCCTCACAATCCACAACAAACACTCCTTATTCATCTTTACAATATCATATTAAAAAATTATAGTCAACATAAATAATGTCTATTGACAACAGAACGCACAAAAATATATAATAAACTAATTATAGTAAGGGTGGATATAAATATGGTGCGAAAAATTGACGGTGTCACAGTATTGCGCGATGGCAGAACGGTTGATCAATATATCATTGAGAATAAAAATCATGCGCGTGTGGAACTGCTCACGCTGGGCGCAACCATCCGGAGCCTGTTTATACCAGGCAAAAACGGTGACCTTTTGGATGTGGCGCTGGGTTTTGACAACATTGAAGATTATTTGACCTCCGACTATCAGGGCGCGACCGTGGGGCCTTATGCCAATCGCATCTGCAAGGGCGAATTCACTGTTTCGGGCAAACATTATGCCATAACAAAAAATGAGGACGGCATCAACAGCCTGCATTCGGCCCGCGCGTTCACAAACGCGGTTTGGAGCGCCGAAATCCTCTTAGAAAACGCCGTAAAGTTTAACTGCCTTACAAAAAAAGGTACAGAAGGCTTCCCGGGCGATATCCGTTCTTCGGTGACATACACACTTTCAGACATCAACGAACTGCACATGGAGTTTGCCGGAACGACGGATGAAGCAGTGCCCTTCAACCCCACAAACCATAACTATTTCAATCTTTCCGGCTATGACGCGGGCAGCATCCTTGACACGGTGCTGACGATTTATGCATCACATTACACCCCAGTGGACGCACAAAAAATCCCCACGGGTGAAATTGCGGATGTAAAGGATACCCCCTTTACGTTCCTGCGCCCCGCCGCAATTGGCGAGCGCATCAATTTTGACTGCGAACAGCTCAAAAACACAGGCGGTTACGACCATAATTTTTGCATCGACGGCGCGGACGGTACCCTGCACACCGCGGCAGTTGCCTGCGACCCAAAAAGCGGCATTACCCTCACCGTCAAAACGACCCTGCCGGGCATTCAGTTTTATACGGGCAATTTTCTGAACGGGCAAATCGGCAAAAACAGACGGCCCATGGAGCTCAGAACGGGCTTTTGCCTTGAAACGCAGTTTTATCCCGACACACCGAATCACCCGAACTTCCCCCAATGCACACTGCTCCCCGGGAAAGAATACTGCTCAACCACGGTTTACGCGTTTTCTGTGAAATAACCTTTTCCTCTCATCTAAAACAAATTGTTCGGGGGTGAAAACATATAAATAAAACAATCACGATTTTAGACACCAGCCTGCGTGACGGTGCGCAAAGCGAGGGCATCGCCTTTTCTTTGCAGGATAAAGCCAACATCACAAAAGCGCTGGATCGCATCGGTATCGCAATCATTGAAGCCGGCAACCCCTCCGCGAATCAAAAGGAGGCCGACTTTTTTCAGTCTGCGCAAAAAATCCCGCTCACACACGCGCAGCTGTGCGCGTTCGGCAGCACCCGGCGCAAGGATGTGCGCGCGGATGAAGACGCCGCCTGCCTCGCCTTGCTTACGGCAAACACACCCTGGGTTTCGATTTTCGGCAAAAGCTGCGACTATCAGGTTACAGACGTGCTGAAAACCACGCTTGAGAATAATCTTTTGATGATCGAAGACACCTGTGCCTTCTTGAAATCCCACGGCCGCCGGGTAATTTTTGACGCGGAGCATTTTTTTGACGGCTATCTTGAAAATCCCGATTATGCCCTTGCCTGTGTTGCTGCGGCGGTGAGCGGCGGCGCGGATGTGGTGTGCCTTTGCGACACAAACGGCGGCAGCTTTCCCGAGGACGTGGAAAAAACCGTGCAACATGTGTGCGCGGCCTTTCCCCGCGCAGAGTTCGGCATTCACGCGCACAACGACTCGGACCTTGCCGTGGCCGTGACGCTCTCGGCGGTGCGGGCGGGCGCCACACACATTCAGGGCACCTTCCTCGGCTTCGGCGAGCGCTGCGGCAACGCTTCGCTTTGCTCTATTATTCCGAATTTACAATTAAAGCTCGGCTATTCCTGCATTCCTGACGAAAGCATGAAGCTGCTTTCGTCCACCGCAAGAGAAATTGCAGAAATCGCTAACATATCCGTCAGAAAAAACACGCCTTTTATCGGCGCCAGCGCCTTCGCGCACAAAGCGGGCATGCACACAGACGCGGTGCTCAAGGTGCGCCGTTCGTTTGAGCACATCACACCCGAGAGCGTGGGCAACCACAGGCGTTTTTTGGTTTCAGACATTGCGGGAAAGGCCGCGCTGCTGGAGCGGATTTTGAAAATCTTTCCCGATTTTGACAAGAACTCCCCCGCCCTCGGGCGCATTATACAAATAATTAAAGAAAAGGAATACCGTGGCTATCAGTTTGAAGGGGCGGACAGCTCCATGGAACTGATCATCCGCCGCGAGATCAACGGTATCGAGCCGTTTTTCGACCTGATCAGTTACAAGGTGCTGGATGAACTGCCCTATGACACGGGCAGCGCCACCGCCACCATCAAGCTCACTGTGGGCGGCAAGCTCAAAATCACCGCGGCGGACGGCGACGGCCCGGTCAACGCGCTTGACAAATCCCTGCGCGAGGCGCTCACGGAGTTTTACCCCTGCCTGCACGAGGTGCATTTGATCGACTATAAGGTGCGCGTGATGGAGCCAAAAAACGCGACGGCCGCGCAGGTGCGGGTTTTGATTACCTCTGCGGACGCGGAATCGGAGTGGACGACAATCGGCGTCGCGAACGACATCATTGAAGCCAGCTGGATCGCGCTGGTTGACTCCATCGCTTATAAACTGCTCAAATCATAGCGGTTTTTCAATAGAAGCAGCAACTTTTCAACGGAAAGGATGAATCTCATGGCAATGACCGCCACACAAAAGATATTGGCCGCTCACGCGGGGCTCAGGGAGGTGCACGCGGGGCAGCTCATTAACGCGACGCTTGATCTTGTGCTCAGCAACGACATCACCGCCCCCGTAGCTGTGAACGAATTTCATAAAGCAGGCTTTGAGCGGGTGTTTGACCCGTCAAAGGTCGTGTTCGTGCTTGACCACTTCACGCCGAACAAAGACATCAAATCCGCCCAGAACTGTAAGCAGCTCCGTATTTTCGCAAAAGAGCACGGTATAGGCCATTTTTATGATGTGGGCGCCATGGGCATCGAGCATGTGCTGCTGCCCGAAAAAGGCCTCGCCGCGCCGGGCGACCTGATCATCGGCGCGGATTCACACACCTGCACCTACGGCGCGCTGGGCGCTTTCTCAACGGGTGTCGGCTCGACTGACGCGGCGGCAGGCATCGCCACGGGCAATGCATGGTTCAAAGTACCATCTGCCATCAAAGTGGTGCTCACAGGCAAGCCAAACGAAGATGTTTCGGGTAAAGACGTGATTTTGCACCTCATCGGCCTGATCGGCGTGGACGGCGCACGTTACCGCTCTCTGGAATTCTTCGGTGACGGCATACAATATCTTTCCATGGACGACCGCCTCTGCATTGCCAACATGGCCATTGAATGCGGCGCGAAAAACGGTATTTTTCCGGTGGACGACGTCACAAAAACATATCTGAAAGAGCGCGTCAGCCGCCCCTATACCGCATATGAGGCGGACGCGGACGCGGAATATGACGAAACCATTGAAATCAACCTTTCAACCCTGCGCCCCACGGCTTCATTCCCCCACCTGCCCTCCAACACGCACACAATTGACGAAATCAAAACACAATTCGGCAAAATCGCAATTGACCAGGCCGTCATCGGCTCATGCACAAACGGACGAATGGAAGACATGCGCATCGCCGCCGCAATTTTGAAAAATAAGAAAACAGCTCCCGGCGTACGAGTGATTGTAATTCCCGGCTCGCAGGAAGTTTATCTTGGCTGCGTGCGTGAGGGTCTGGCCGAAATTTTTGTGAGCGCGGGCGCGGCTTTTTCCACACCCACCTGCGGCCCCTGCCTCGGCGGGCACATGGGCATTCTTGCCGACGGTGAAAAATGCGTATCAACAACAAACCGCAACTTTGTGGGCAGAATGGGCCACACCGAGAGCGAGGTCTATCTCGCCTCTCCCGCCGTTGCGGCTTATTCCGCGCTCAGGGGATATATTTGCGGCAAAGAAGAATTTTGAGCAATGCGGTCAATGTAAATGAAATTTTATTTAAATTCTTAAAGAAATTTCTGGAATTGTGAATATTTTGCTAATTTTTTGAACAGCCGCATCAATCATCTCGCGGCGGCACTCTTATTCGGAAAGGACAGAACGCAACATGGCAATCAGGTTTGAAGCGCGCGGCAGCGTGCATAAATTCGGCGACAACATCGACACCGATGTCATCATCCCCGCAAGATATCTCAACAGCTTCAGCGAAGCGGAGCTTGCCTCGCACTGTATGGAGGACATCGACAAGGAGTTTAAAAACAACGTCAAGCCCGGTGACGTGATCGTTGCGGGCAAAAATTTCGGTTGCGGTTCTTCAAGAGAGCACGCCCCCATTTCGATTAAAGCATCGGGCATTTCGTGCGTCATAGCGGAGAGCTTCGCAAGAATTTTTTACCGCAACGCGATTAATATCGGCCTGCCGATCATTGAGTCGGCCGAGGCGGCAAAGCGCATTGCGGCCGGCGAAGAGCTGGAAATCGATTTCAAAACCGGCAAAATAAAGAATTTGTCGACAAACGAAGAATTTTTGACAGAACCTTTTCCCGAATTCATTCGGAAAATTATCGAAAAAGGCGGACTTTTGGCATCTTTATAATTATTTGTTAATATATATTTAACAATTTTGCATAATTAGTAGGTTGACTATTTTCGCGAAAAGTAGTAAGATAACTCTAGTTATATTATTATGTTTGGCCTTTTGTGCCCGATTGGAGGTTTACGGACTTGAAGTTAAAAAAATCCGTTGCACTTGTTGTTGCAACAATGGTCTCATTGTCCGTTTTTTGCAGCATCACTGCGTCTGCCTTGCTTGAAGAGATTTGGCCGCACAAAACCCAGTTTACATACACAAAATCAAACCCCGCTTGGCTTTCCGGCTTAACCGTAAGTGAGCAGCCGAATGTGATCGATTCCCAGATCAAACGGAATATCCTGATTGCGAAACCTTCAAAATACCTTTATGCCTACACCCCCGAATCCTTCTCAAACGAAGTCGCGCAGTATATGCGGCTGTATGAGCTTGATGAGAGCTCCTATAAGAGTTCTTACCTCTATGTGCTGGAAATACTCAACAAAGCTTCCGCCACAATGTATCAGAATGTTCCTGACGAATTTATTAAAGAATGGCTGGAAAGCGCGGGTATTGTTTACCCCGAGAACGGTCTTCAAAATGACGAAACCTTGATTTTTGCCCGCATTTTATATACAGCTATGCGCGCAAACCCCACGTTTGCCGCAAGTATCCCCTCGGGCTATAAGCTTGAGGCCGCGGTCGTGGCCGTTTTTGGTTATTATTTCAAAAAAGATTTGGGCGCGCTTGCCCCGTGGGATTCCACCGCATCGCTCGACTCGGTCCATAAATACTTCATTGCGATCTCAAAAGCCTCTCTTTACGCTCAGGGTTATGCGATAACGCCGCAGACGACTGACGAAACGGTCTATAAAATGATGGCGGTCAGGGTGATTGAAGAGGCCGGCTATGCGATTGACGCAGACACGGCGACCTTTGAAGAGCTCAAGCTCAAATACATGGCCGCAATGCTCGGCAAAGCCTACAACGTTTCTCTTGCGCCCGAGCTGCTTGACAGCGCAATCAAAAATGATCAGGTTCCCTTCTATCTTTTGCAGGCAATGGGCAAAACAAAGAATCTGACAATTAAAAACTCCGCAACCTTTGCAGAAGCTTTTAATCTGATTGCCGAAAAAACCGATTATTTCAACCTTGAGCACGACGAATTCTATTCTGACATCACAAACTACGAGGTCTATTTTGAATATATCAGAAGTTTCTTTTGGATCTGGCCCAAGACTTTAATGAAAAATGACGATCAGGCCGGCCAATCCGTCAAGCTTTTTCTGGACGGTGTTCTGATAAACGATGACATCACCAACAAAATCACCATCAGCAAAACCGTAAAATCACAAACCTACACCCTTCAAGTGGTTTATAAAAAGGCCGATGAAGTCAAAACACAGACTTATTTCCTGACCGTCTATCAAGGTGACGCAGAGCCGCCCAACAACGGCTCATCAAACGGGCAAACCACCACTCCCGATGTTGACATCACCTTTCCTGTGTTTGACGCGATTTCTGATTTGTTCACAAACCCCGGTTCGGTCATAGGTGATACGTTGGCAATGCCTTCCAGAATCACACAAATCATCAATATGTTCGCACCAAACTTTGGCTCCGGAACCGCCGCAAACGCCTTTGATTTTCTGACCGGCATTTTGGATTTCCTGCCCTCCGGCACCGGTGATTCTTCGGGCAACAGCGGCTCATTGGGGGGCATCGGCGGTGTCAGCGTCGGCCTCACAGGGCAGAGCACCACAACAGGCGGTTTTGCCAATGCCGGCTCAAACTCACCGCTTGCGTTCGGCAGTGTTGTTTCTTCTGCCGCAACCGGCGAGCAAAACATTTCGCAGGCAACACCTTATCAGCATGTCAGCGAAATGGCGGCCGCGCCCGCCGGCTATACCTATGTGACAGACAGCAAGGGCTATGTGCTTGGGCTTTCCATGAAATATGACGCGGCGGCCCCCGGCATCACATCCCCCGCCGCAATGAACATCAGCACCGCAATGAGCGAAACCTTGCAAAAATACCAGTGGCTTTTGATTCCCGCAGTCATTTCTGCCGGCGGCATCACGGGCATTCTTATCTGGAAAAAGAAAAAATCTCCGGCGCATTAAACCGCTGTTAAATTTGTTCTGTAAAGTATAATTAAGCGTATCACAGCAGATTGCCGGTGATACGCTTAATCAATATCCTGGGTGAAAGGCTTCTCTTTGTGCCCATGCGGCGGCGCATCCGCACAAGAAATTTCTCTGTTTATTATTGAAATGTTCAATTATTTTTGTTATAAAAGGAATAGAGTTGATTGTCTTTTTTTGCTTTTTTTGACGCGAAAATGCAAAATTTGGCCTGCATACTTCCCTATAAATACAAAGAATAAAACATATAAAATTATGGAATATCGAAGCCGCTCCAAAGTTCCAAATATTAGGGCGCGCTTCGAAAAAGGAAGGACTGTGTTTATGCAAAACGAAAAAATTATGATTGTTGACGACGATGTAAACATTTGCGAATTACTGCGGCTTTATTTAGAAAAAGAAGGCTTTTCAACCGTAATCGTCAACGACGGCCTGAGCGCTGTAGACATGTTCACAAGAGAAAATCCGAGCCTTGTGCTGCTTGACATCATGCTGCCCGGGCTTGACGGCTGGCAGGTTTGCCGCAAGATCCGCGCGAACTCATCCGTGCCGATCATCATGCTCAGCGCAAAGGGCGAAACCTTTGACAAGGTGCTCGGCCTTGAGCTTGGGGCCGACGACTATGTGGTGAAGCCTTTTGACACAAAAGAAGTCACGGCGAGGATCAAGGCGGTGCTGCGGCGCACCTCAGCGCAAAACCATGAGCAGCTCAAAGAGGTTCGCTTTGACAAGCTTGTGATCAATCTCACAAACTATGAATTGAAGGTTGACGGCGTTTTGATCGACACACCGCCCAAAGAGCTTGAGCTGATTTTTCACCTTGCCAGCAACCCTAACCGCGTTTTCACCCGTGACCAGCTGCTCGACGAGGTCTGGGGCTTCGATTATTACGGCGACTCCCGCACGGTTGACGTGCATGTGAAACGCCTTCGCGAAAAACTTGAGGGCGTGTCTGACAAATGGGAGTTGAAGACCGTGTGGAGCGTGGGCTATAAGTTTGAGACCAAAGAATGATATGCTCTTCATAAAAGGATGGCATCGCCTGTTCTTTAAGCGGCTTTCCGTTATCCCGCATTGTTTTTCTCAAGTGCCACGGTTGTTTGGCAGAGGGGTATTTGTATCATGTTGAAGGCAGCGACAGAGCATAAAAAACAAAAAAAGGCTTCCAGCCGGTTGTATGTAAAATACTTTATTGTCATCACAAGCATGCTTTTGATTTGCATCACCGTCGCCGGGAGCCTGATCATGGTATTTATTTCGAACAGCACCAAAAGAGACCGGCTGGAGCTGTTGAGCAAAGCCGTGTCACAAATCGATGAGAGCGCAGAGGAACAGTTTGAAAAATACCATGACAGCAACTGGGACCCGGAGGTCGGCAACACCGTTGCCAAAGCCATTTGCAACGAGCTGAAAACGTATTCCTTTGCTTTGAACTCTGATTTTTTTCTTGCCAACGCGAAGGACGGCACCATCATTTACTGCAAAGAAATGATTACGCACGGCGACACAAGCCCCCAGTCCTGCCCCGCGCACAAAGACATGGTCATCAGCCCGGACGCTTTGTATCGCGCGAATGACCCGCTCAGGGCCGCATACATCGGCAACCTTGACGGAATTTATGAAGACAGGCATTTCATCGCGGGCAGCCCCGTCGTCTATACAGTCGACAATGCGGGTGAATCGGGGCCGGGCGACGAGCAGAGCCGCACCACAATCGCCTATGTGTTCGCGACACAGTCGGTTGACGTCGGCTTGCTTTCTTATATTTCAAGGGTGTTCAAAATCCTGCTGTTTTCGAGCTTGCTTGCCCTGTTTTTATCTTTAATTACCGTCTATTTCTTGACCTATAGCATGACAAGGCCCCTGCGTGAAATGCTGGCGGCAACGAAGCGTTATGCGAAAGGCGATTTCAGCTACCGTATTCCCGTGCGGGGCAACGACGAGCTTGCGGATTTGACGCTTGCGTTCAACAACATGGCGAACTCGCTCGCGCTGCTTGAGTCCTCGCGGCGCAGCTTTGTTGCAAATGTGTCACACGAGCTGAAAACGCCCATGACGACCATCGCCGGTTTCATTGACGGTATGCTTGACGGCACAATTTCAGGCCCGGAACAAAAAAGCAAATATCTGCGCATTGTGTCAGACGAGGTCAAACGGCTTTCAAGGTTGATCACCTCCATGCTGAACATGTCAAAAATCGAAGCGGGCGAATTAAAAATCAACAGAAAGCATTATAATATTACAGAGCAGATCATCAACACGCTTCTCAATTTTGAAAAAATGATTGAAGAAAAAAACATCCAGATTCTGGGGCTTGACGAAATCCAGCCCGTCAGCGTGAATGCCGATAAAGACATGGTCAATCAAGTGGTTTATAATTTGGTTGACAATGCCGTGAAATTCACGCCGCCGGGCGGGAGCATCGCATTCAAGGTTTATACCGAGATGAACGATGCCGTGGTCAAAATCAAAAATTCGGGCGTGGGCATCCCGATCGACGACCTCAAAAAGGTTTTTGAACGCTTTTATAAGGTCGACAAATCCAGAAGTATGGACACAAAAAGCGTGGGGCTCGGCCTTTATATTGTGAAAAGCATTATTGAATTGCATGACGGCAAAATCACCGTTGACAGCTCGGGGAACAACTTTGTTGAATTTTCTTTCTGGCTGCCCGTGATCTGAGCGCATGTTTGAAACCATCTTTTGAAAGGACTCTTGTGTATGGGCAACTTTTTTGACGAAAACAACGGGCAGGAACAGCCGAATTCGGGCAGTGAAAACAGTGGCTTGGGGCAGGATAATACCCCTGCGGGCACAAATGAGCAGGGCGGCGGGCAAAACAGCGGCCAGCCCTATGCCTCTTACAACAATGCCTATCCCTATAACGATCAAAACAACGGCTATCCTTATTCTCAGCAGCCTCCTGCCTATCGCCCCCCCTCTTATCAGCCGCCGCAATATGGCGCCGGCGGCATCGGGCCGAAAAAGAAAGGGGCGGGCACAAGAGTGCTCGCGGTTTTGGTGGCTTTCGCGATTCTTGCCGCCGGGGCGGGTCTTGGCTATTCATTGCGAACAGGCGGTCGTGAAAACACCACGGCTTATGAGGGCGGCATTGAAAACGCCCCCAGCATCAACTTCAACCAAACCCCCGCGCCGGAGGCAACGACCTCCCCCAAAGGCGAATTGGAGCCAAGCGAGGTTTATAAAAAAATCAGGGAATCCTCCGTGGGGCTTCTTGTTTATTCCACCCAAACGCGGGGGCTGTTCACAGAGGGCAGCGGCGTGATTCTGGGTGAAGACACAGACGGCGTATATACTTATATCATCACCTGTGCCCATGTGATTTCAGAGCCGGACGTTTCTGTTCGGATCCAACTGCACAACGCGACCGAATATGACGCACAGGTTATCGGCTATGACAACAGAACCGACACCGGCGTGGTCAGGATCAAGGCAAACGGGCTGAAGGCCGCAGAATTTGCCGACTCAAGCATGGTGCAGGTGGGGCAAACGGTTTATGCCATCGGCAACCCCGGCGGCGTGGAATTTGCCGGCTCATTCACCTCGGGCATGGTTTCGGCGCTTGACAGGCCCATCAGCTCATCCCAAAGCAGATACACTATGGAGTGCATCCAGCACCAGGCCGCCATCAACCCGGGCAACTCCGGCGGCGCGCTCGTAAACGCCTATGGCCAGGTCATCGGCATCAACTCCTCAAAGCTGGTCGCAGGCTATGAGGGCATGGGCTTTGCCGTGCCGAGCAAGGTGTTTCAGGGCGTGGTCGACCAGATCATTGCAAACGGCTATGTGCCAAACCGCCCGAAGCTGGGCATCTCCTACGCGCCCGCATCGGCATTTCAAACTTATTATATGGTTCTTAAAATGAAAGATCTGCCCGCGGGCTCCCTTGTGATTCAGGCGATTGCGAGCGACAGCTCTCTGGTCGGCACGCAAATCAGGGTCAACGATATGATCATCGCGGTCAACGGTGAGAATTTGGCAACAGTAGACCAGTTGCCAACGCTAATTGAAAACGCAAAGGTCGGCGACCATCTGCGCCTGAAAATCGCGCGGGTGGAGCAGGATTATTCCGTCACGGAGTTTGAAGAGACCATCACCCTTGTGGAAGACAGGGGCAGCGTGCCCTTCTCACAGGATTCTGAAACCACCACGGCCGCCTCGCCGGACCCCTTTGAGGATTTTACCTTCCCTAATGACTTGTACTGATTGCGGTACAAAGCGCAAAGCCGCAGAAAATCCACCTGTTTCGGTGGTTTTTCTGCGGCTTTATATATCTCCGCTCACATCTGCCATCCACAGCAAACGCATGATTTATATGATGATACAGATCAGGCCGCTGCAGCCTTCATTAATCACCCTTTCCAGTGTTTCCTGCAGCTTCAGCCGCGCTTCGCCGGGCATGTGGAACAGCTTGTTGCGCAGCCCCTCATTCACAAGCTCGTTCAAGGATTTGCCGAAAATGTTCGATTCCCAAATGCGGGCCGGGTTCTCTTCAAACTCCTGCAGCAAATACATCACAAGCTCTTCAGACTGGCTCTCAGAGCCGACAATCGGCGCAACTTCGGTGTTGATGTTGGCTTTCATCATATGGATGGACGGAGCGGAGGCCTTCAGGCGAACGCCGTATTTGCCGCCCTGCTTCATAATCTCAGGCTCTTCGAGCGTCAGCTCTTCAATCGCGGGCATCACAATGCCGTAGCCCGTGGCCTCAACCTCGTCAAGCGCGCCTTTCAGGCGGTCATATTTGCCCTTCATAACGGCGAGCTCGGTCAGGCAGTTCATCAATGACTGCTCAGAGTCAAGCGGCAGCCCGGTCATATTTGAGAGCGTGTTATAAAACAGCTTGTTGTCCATCGTCACGCCGATGTTGGCGCTGCCGATGCCGAGGTCGATGTTGTTGATGTGCGCCTCATTGATGTTTTCGAGGTTTGAAATGGCGTTTGAAAACTCATTGATACCGCGCATGTTGCTGAGTTTTTTCGCCCGTTCTGTCACAGCCGCGAAAATCGAGCGCTTCAAATCATTTTCGCTGCCGAGCGAGAGCAGCCATGTGGGCAGGTCGACCTTGATTTCGCGGATGGGGAACTCAAACAGGACCTCTGTGAGGATCTCCTTGATTTCGTCCTCTGTCAAATCAAGGCAGTTCACAGGCACCACAGGCACATTGTATTTGCCCGACAAATCCTCCGAAAGCTCCTGCGCGGAGGTGGAGCGCGGATACATGCAGTTCAGCAGAACTACAAAGGGCTTGTTAAGGTCTTTGAGCTCGCCGATCACGCGCTCTTCCGCCTCTTCATATTCATAACGCGGAATATCGCTGATGCTGCCGTCTGTGGTGACGACAAGACCGATGGTCGAATGCTCGCTGATGACCTTCTGCGTGCCGATTTCAGCCGCCATGTTGAACGGGATCTCATCGTCAAACCAGGGGGTTTTCACCATTCTGGGCATCTCGCCCTCAATATATCCCAGCGAGCTTGGCACAATGTAGCCCACGCAGTCGATCAGGCGCACCTTGAAGTTGGAGTTCGAGGGCAGCATGACCTGCGCCGCTTCTTCGGGAATAAACTTCGGCTCTGTCGTCATGATGGTGCGGCCGGCCGCCGACTGCGGCATCTCATCCACCGTGCGGTCCCGAATGGCGTCCGACTCCATGTTGGGAATCACAATGGTGTCCATAAAGCGCTTGATAAAGGTGGATTTGCCCGTGCGTACCGGCCCTACAACACCAATATAGATATCGCCCTGCGTTCTCTGTTCGATATCCTTATAAATGCTTTTGCTTTCCATAAGTAATCCTCCTTCTTTAAATGCAAGGGATGAGAAGCGTGCAGCTCTCCGCTAAAACGTCTGTTTCCACTTTGTTCTCGGTTTTCAGCATTTCAGAGGAGATGTTGTACTTTCTGGCGATATCCCAAAGCCGCTCGTTCTTGTCGGCATAATAGATAATCAGGCCGCCGGGCTCTTTTTCGCGTTTGGTGTCCTCAAGCACATTGACGTCGGTGATGACGTTCTCCTCCTGTAGGAGGAAGAGGGAGCCCTTGAGCATCAGCTCCACCTTGACGTCCATATTGTTGTCGGCATATTTGTGGTTGATGGCCACCACATTCAGCGAGGGATCAAACAGCACCTTTTTGGCTTTATCCGGGCACTGCTTTTCATAATGGATGTTCATGCCCTTTTCACGGTAGCCAAGATTGCCGTCGCTTGTGGAATACAGCACCCCAAGCATCAAATTGCCCTTGAGCACCACTTTTTGCTCTTCAAGGTTTGCGCTGTGGTTCTCAGAAACAACCGAAACATCCAGGATCTTTTCGGGCGTCACGTCAGAGAAATCCAAATTGCCCTTGCAGATGTAGTTCTCCTCCACCTGCTCAAAGTAGCGCACAGTGTCGAGCTTTGATTTTTCGATGTTCACCTCATAGTCTGTTGAGTAGCTGTCTGTGGACATGGTTATGGGCTTGATTTCGTTGGCATTGATCTGCGCCGTCATGCGCAGCGTCAGGCCAAGCGTCTTGCCCTCTCCCCCGCCTTTTGACTGGATTTCGGCGTCCACCGAATTGGCAAGGAGGTTGACGTCGACGATGTGGTTCTCTTCAATGCCCGGCACCTCAAGAATCTCATTGAACGGCACCGCAAAGCGCGCGTGCATGATCTCGGGGGTGCCATCCTCGGGAATATAGAGGATATTCACGAGTGATTCGCCCTTGAGCATGAGCTTGTTGCTGATGACCTTCACATCGCTCACAAGGGGGTTGCCCTCGCAGCGAAGCACCCGCAGCACGCCCGGCTGGTTCTCAGGCACGTCTACGGCTTCTTCAACAATAAAGGCCTTTTCGCACACATTCACAGTGTTGAGCATGTTGCTCTCTTTCTTTTGCAGCTGCACACCCTTGCCGTTAATGTCCTTCACCGGCTCGACTTGTTTCAGCCGCACTACCTGGAAGCACACCTTTACACATGCGTGAATGTCAATGCGCCGGCTCGTGACGGCCCTGCAATTGCAGGATTCCACCCTCGTTGAGGTGAGCACCTTGCAGTCGTCGGTCAGGCCGTTGATGTCGATGCTTTTTGAGAACGGGTAGGACATCTCATAGCAATAAACATTCTGGCATTCGCCCGCATAGACAATTTTGAGGTAGGCCACCCCGTCTGCCGTGACATGCTCGCCCGCAACCGCAACGGAATTGATAACCGGATAAATGCTGCACTTGAGAATTCGCACAATGTCCTGATAATATTCCGGCAGCGTGATGTCGGCGTCAATCGCCTGCTCGGCAAAAAGCTCATTCATAAGCTTTTTCACTCGGATCGATTCCCTATTGATATTCATGTTATCCATAAACAGTTCCTCTCCTTTATTTCTGTCTATGCAATCTATATTCAAAACCTGTCCTGAGTATGACAAAAAAAGAAACAGGCTCTTTGAAAACCTGTCTGGTGCCAATCTCAAATAAAAGAGTCGGCATCCTTGCGGTTTTTTGAGATTGATATACATCCAAAAGCCGCCCGAGCCTTTCAGCGTGGGGCGGCTTTCGGGGTCAGGTGCTTTTTCATGGCTAAAGAACTGTTCACATAAAACACTGAAAAATTATTCAACATGCGCATCGCAAGTTTTTCCACAATGATTATTGATTTTCCGGTTTTTTCATTTTAAAAATAGCTCTTAGGATTCCCTTCAAAAACCGCGGACTGTCGATGACAACAATCTTCATAAGATAAGCCTCCCTGCATTATTTTGCGGCAAAACCCGCCCTGGTGAAGATGCATCAGGCAGGATTTTGCCCCGCGCGTTAAAAAACGCAATAGGCAGCGCGCGAACGGTTGCCCGCGCGTCGATCGCCAAGAGCAGATGAAAACCAAAGCTTGTGATGAACAGTCACAACACAGTGAAAGCGTCTGCGTTGCAAAAAACAACAAGCAACGGTCTTTGCGCCTGCTCAGCGATTTTTGCAAAGAGAAATGCCCGCAAGAATCACAGAAATGGCAAGGAAAATCACAAGGTATCTTGTGGGAAAGCAGGCCCCCAGAAACAATCCCAATCCGAAAGCAGCGTAGACATATCCGTTGGCGGGCCTTCTCATCCTCGGCATAACGTGTTCTCCGTTCCCGGCATCACACACCCGAATTCCAGTGAAACGGGCTCGTGCAGCTCTTTGCAAAAAAGCTTATCAACCGATGAAGTTTTATAGTCGGCTAACCAAAAAACGGTTCATAAGATGGTGGATATCCGCTTCGTTTTGCTTGTGCGCCTGTGCGCTCGCCGGGTGGGGAAACAAAGCAAAACAGAAAGCAGTGTGCAGGCCTGGAACTATTTTCCGGTTATTTGACTATATTTCATTGGTATTATTAAGCTCATTGTATTATACGGAAACAGTGAAAAAATGTTACAAAAACCTGTGTATTTGGCGCAATAAAACTATTTTTTGAAGCAAATAATAAAAAACAGCAAAGCAACGCTCCGCTGTTTTTTATTATTTATATTTGGTTATGTTTTTGGCTAGAGCTGCCATTCTTTAATATCTTTGACCTCTTCATACATCGCCGCATAGCTTTTGTAGCGCGACCGGGGGATTTTGCCTTCATCCACCGCCCTGCACACCGCGCAGCCCTTCTCTCCCAAATGTGCGCAGCCCGTGAACCTGCATTGCCCCGAATACTCCGCAAATTCCGTAAAACTGTCCGCCAGATCCTCTTTGAGAATCAAGTCAGTCCTGTCAAGCTCAAAAGATGAAAAGCCGGGCGTGTCAACAAGAAAGCCCGAAAGAAAATGAAACAGCTCCACCTGCCTTGTTGTGTGGCGCCCGCGCCCGAGCTTTTCGCTCACCTCGCCTGTTTCAAGGCCCAAAGACGGGTCCAGGCGGTTGATCAGCGTGGATTTGCCCGTGCCGGAGTTGCCTGCAAAGGCATAAATTTTGCCCTTTTCAAAAAAACCTTGCAAACGCTCAAGTTCATCCGGCATTTCACAAGAAATGATAAACACAGGGATGCCGGACTTTTCATAAATTTCGGCCAGACTGCGCGCATGCCGCGGGTCAAGATCGGCTTTTGAAACAACCACAGCCGGCATGATCCCCCTGTTGCAGGCAAAGGCCGTCAATTTGTCGATAAGCAGCGTATTTGCCGACGGCACGGCAACCGAAGAAACAATCATCAAAACATCAATGTTCGCGACGGGAGGGCGCTTGAGTTCATTCTTGCGCGGCAGAATATCAATGACCGTGCCCTTATTGCCCGCCTCCGGTTGAATCACCACCAGGTCGCCCGCAAGGGGTTTGCGGTTTTCTTTGCGAAACACGCCGCGCGCCCGGCATTCAAACACCACACTCTCACCGAGGGAAAAGCCTTCAGCGGCCTCTACATAGTAGAAACCGCCGATCCCTTTTAAAATAATTCCGTTGCATGCGGCAAAAGAATCAGACATAAACCCTCTCCTTTTTGGTTCTCAGTGTTTGCATTATAACCGCGGTGTAGTCACCACGGGCCGTTCTGTAACCGAAGTGGGCGGTTCATAATTATTTACATAAAGAACGATTTCCTGCGTCAGCTCATGCTTGACGGAGGTGCTCGGCTCGGGGCTCTGAATCACGACAATGCCCTTGGCATATCTGGAATCCGAAGTGTACCGAATTGTGATGTTTGACTCGCTGAAGCCTGCTGAGAGCAGCTTTTGCTTTGCGGCGTCCAGCGACAGCATCGTCACAGAAGGAATGTATTCCTTGCGCACATATCTGCCGGGGCCTTGTTTTGTAACAGTCGGCGGGTCTTTGGTGAAGTCGATCTTGCCCTCATAATATACAACGTCGTCATCCAAATAAATCTTATAACTGTTGTCGGCACCCGAGCCTGTGAAGGTCACGGTATATTCAGTGCCGTCAAGCGACACATTGTTTGACGAAACCACGCTGCCGTTTAAATATACAACCAGCGTTTCACTCGCGCCGTTGTAGCGGGGCAGGTTGAATTTCAATTCTGCGGTTCCCGTTTCGGGAACGCCGCTACCGATAAACAGGTTGACCTTCGTGTCTTTGCCGACGACAGCGCCCTCTTCGGGTGTGTGGCGCATAACAAGGCCCTTTTCCGCCGCGGTGCTGGGAACTTCCTTGACCTCGCCCTCTTTCAGACTCAGCCGCAGCAGTTCGCCGCGCACAACATCCAGTTCTTTGCCCACAAAACTCGGCACAGTAACAGAATTGAGGTTTTTTGAATTCACAAAAACGATCACGGTGCGGTCTTTCGCGGCAAGCGTGCCCACCGCAGGGTCCGTTCTTGTGACAAGTCCGTCCTGCTTTGTTTCGTCATAGGTCTGCTCGGGGACTGTGACAGGGCTGAGGAAGCCCGCGTCCTTCAGCCTTTGCACGGCAACCTCATAATTCAGCCCGACCACCTCGGGCACAGGCAGCTGCGTGGCATTGTCGACCACCGTCAGTTTGATCACGGAACCAACGGATACCATGGTTCGTGCCTCAACCGATTGCTTTGTAATGATACCGTCCTGCAAATCGGTGTTCGTCACGGTTTCTTTCTCAAACTTAAACCGGTCACTGTAATCCTTTTCCACCTGCTCATACATTTGATTCACAAAATAAGGCACTTCCACCTTTTCTTTTCCAAAAAACATTTTAAAAACAAAATATCCGCCGATGCTCAGCGCAATCAAACCGACCACAACAGCCGTAATGAGCACCGGCAGCGCCACCACACGCTGTTTTTGCTGGGTTTCGGGCGCGTCTTCAAACTCTTCCTCAGCAAAAGAATCAAAACCGGTGTTATTCACTTGAACGGGCGGGGCCGGCGGCACATAATTCACGCGCGGCGGCTCTGAATAATAGGAATAATCAAATTTGATCGCGGGGTTGCGCTTGAACTCGTCAAGGTCAAGCAGCATTTCGGCCGCGGTCTGATAGCGGTCATATTTATTTTTTTGCATCGCGCGCAGCGTGATCTGCTCAAGGCCGATGGGGATGTTCGGATTGATCTGCCGCGGCTTTTGCGCCTCGGACTGCACCTGCATGAGCGCGACGGAAACCGCACTGTCTGACTGAAACGGCAGCTGCCCCGTGAGCATTTCATAGAGCACGACGCCCATGGAATAAATGTCCGTCTTATTATCCGTCATTTCGCCGCGGGCCTGCTCGGGGCTGATATAATGCACAGAGCCGATCGCGCCCGTTTCGGCAAGCGTGCGCGTTTCGCCCCTGCTGAAGCGCGCAATGCCGAAATCGGTCACTTTGATATTGCCGTTTTGCAGCACCATAATATTTTGGGGCTTGATGTCCCTGTGCACAACGCCCTTATCGTGGGCATGCTGCAGCGCGCGCAGGATCTGCGTTATGAAATGAATCGTTTCCTTCCAGTTCACAACACGCTGCTGCTCGATATATTCCTTGAGGGTGATGCCCTCGATAAACTCCATCACAATATATTGCAACCGGTCGCTGAAATAAAAATCAAAAACCTTCACAATGTTCGGGTGTGAGAGGATCGCAATGGCGTTTGATTCATTTTTAAAGCGCCTGCGAAACTCCTCGTTTGCCAAAAACTCCTCTTTGAGGATTTTGATGGCAACGACTCTGTTTTCGATGTTGTCATATGCCTTATATACGATCGCCATGCCGCCCACGCCGACCACTTCACGGACTTCATAACGCCCGTTCAAAGTTTTCCCTATATAATTCTCCATATCAATGGCCTTCCTTTCTTGCCGAGGGGAAGCAGCTTTCCTTTATATCGTCCCTCACGATATGAAACGAACCCGCCTCCTGTTTAAAAACTGTGTTTTTAAACCGAACCCGCTCCCTGTTCATCGTTCAAAATTACAACCGCCGTAATATTGTCGCCCCCGCCGTTCTCGTTGGCCAACGCCACAAGACGGTCGGCATATGTTTCAAAAGCATCATTTTCCAAACATTCCCGAAACACATCCGCAATGGTTGCGTCACTCACAAAATTCGTCAGGCCGTCTGAACACAAGAGCAATGCGTCATTTTTGGCAAACGAAAAGGCCATGTAATCCACCTGCACGCTCGCGTCCACACCCAGCGCCCTTGTAATCATATTGCGCTTGGGGTGGGTCAATGCCTCTTCTTTTGAAATGTGCCCGGTGTCAACCAGCGTCTGCACATAAGAGTGGTCGTGCGTGAGCTGCTCAATGCCCTTTTCATTCACGCAATAGACCCTGCTGTCGCCCACGTTTGAAATGTGCGCCGTACCGCCCTTGACGATCACAGCCACAACCGTCGTGCCCATGCCGAGCAGGCTTTCGTTGCTCATGCCCTCTTCAAAAATCTCTTTGTTCGCGTCACGGATCGCCTCCGCAAGCAAATCAGAAAACTCTTCCGCCTCAGGATTTTCTTTGTGGGCCGCAAAAATCCGTTCCGCAATAATTTCAACCGCGGCGGCGCTGGCCACATTGCCGGCGGCGTGCCCGCCCATGCCATCGCACACAACGGCAAAACAAAACTCGTCAGAAAGGGCTTTGTAGTCATAGGAATCCTCGTTCATGGAACGAACCAGCCCTCTGTCTGTCTTTGCAATTATTCTCACTCAAACCGCTCCTTCCGTGTCAGAAACCGTTCGCCGCAGCTGGCCGCATGACGCGTCAATGTCAAACCCGAGACGTCTGCGAACGGTGACGGCATAGCCTTTATTTGAAAGTGTTTCCACAAAAGTGTCGAGCCTTTTTGCCGAAGAGCTTTGCTGCCGCCTGCCCCGCACCTCATTGACGGGAATGAGGTTGATGTGGCAGAGAATACCCCGCAGCTTTGCCGCCAGCTCATTCGCGCACGCCTGAGTGTCGTTCACATCATGGATCATAACATATTCAAACGAAATCCTGCGGGACGTGACCTTCGCGTATTTTCGGCAGGCTTCAAGCAGTTCATCCACACCCCATTTGCGGTTCACCGGCATAATTTGGCTGCGCAGCGCGTCGTTCGGCGCATGCAGCGAAACAGACAAGGTCAGCTGGAGACGTTTCTCCATCAAATCATAAATCCTCGGCACAATGCCGCAGGTTGAAAGCGAAATGTTCCGCATGCCGATATGCAGGCCGTTTTCGTCAGAAACCAGCTCCAAAAACCGCAGCGTCTCTTCAAAATTATCAAGCGGCTCGCCCATGCCCATGAGCACAATGTGCGACACACGCACACCCATGTCCTTTTCAGCGGCATGGATCTGCCCGAGCATTTCAGAAGCATGGAGATTCCGCACGCAGCCGCCGATGGTCGAAGCGCAGAAGGTGCAGGCCATTTTGCAGCCCACCTGTGTTGAAACACAAAGGGTATACCCGTAGGAATACTGCATTAAAACAGATTCCACAAATTCGCCGTCATGAAGGCGAAAAAGGTACTTAACAGTATTATCATACTCGGAAATAAGTTTTTTTGCAATAGAACAGGCAAAAATTGTATACCGCTCGTTTAATTTTTCACGCAACTTCAGGGGTATATCCGTCATTTCAGAGAATTCGGTCACCCCGGCCTTGTGCAGCCACTTATAAATCTGCCCTGCGCGAAAGGACGGCAGCCCCATTTCGGCAGCCGCGGCCCTGAGCTCGGGCATATTCAAAGATTTGATGTCCGTCTTTTGCATTAGCCCATCCTTTCAAACTGTGCGATGAAAAATCCGTCCGAATGAAACATGTGGGGGAAAATCGTGAGCGACTTCCCCTCCGGCCTGTTCGGCAGCTGCGGCAACGTACAGACCTGCCGAAACAAGGGACTTTCCTGTAAAAACCGCTCGCACACGCCGTCATTTTCGGCCGGATTGAGCGTGCAGGTGGAATAGGTCAAAATGCCGCCGGTCTTCACAAACCGCGCGGAATTTTTTAAAATCGCAAGCTGCAGCGCGGGCAGCTCCGCTATTGCGCCGAGCGGTTTATATTTGATCTCCGGCTTGCGGCCCGCGACGCCAAAGCCCGAGCAGGGCACGTCGCAAAGCACACGGTCCGATTCCGGCAGCACGTCGGTTTCGCTCAAAGCGTCTCGCAGTCGCGCATGCAAAATTTCAACGCCGAGGCGCCGGGCACCCTCTTCCAGCAAGCGGATTTTATGTTCGTGAATGTCGCAGGCAATGACCTGCCCCTTGTTTTGCATGGCAATCGCCAAATGAAAGGACTTTCCGCCCGGCGCGGCGCACACGTCCAAAACCGTGTGCCCAGGCTGCGGCGCAACCGCCGCGGCACAAATTTGAGAGGAAAGATCCTGCACATAAAATAAGCCCTGCCGAAAAGTGTTCAACTCCGCAACATTCCCCTGATAAGAAAGCGCAAAGGCCGTTTCGGGAAACACCATCGGCTCAATTTCCGCGCCTGTTCCCGGCAGCACGGCACGCAGGCCGTCAAAATCGGTTTTTAGGGTATTCAGACTGCCATAGGTGAATGGCCGCCCAAGCGAGCTTTCCATAATGCTCTCCGCGGTAGGTTCGCCATAAGAATCAATGAACATACGCACCGTCTCAATGGGATATGAATAACGCACTTTATAATATTCCAAAGAGTTTTCATCTTTGTTCGGACATACAACGCCGTTTTTATGCACACTGCGCAGCACGGCATTCACAAGCCCCGCAGCAAACGCGCTGCCGGATTTTTTTGCAAGCCCCACGCTTTCGTTCACTGCGGCCGAAGCCGGCACCTTTTCCATGAAGAGCATCTGAAACGCGCCCATGCGCAAAATCGTCAGCACCTGCGGCTTTAATTTTTTCAGGGGCTGCTTGAGGCAAAGCGAAAGCAAATAGTCGAGGGTATAAAGCCGCTCAAGAACGCCGCTCACAAGGCTATGCGCAAAGGCGGCGTCCCTCGCGTCCAAATCTGAACCGGCAAGGGTCTCTTTGAGCAAAAGGTTTGAATAGGCCCCGTCGCGCTCAACGCGGTTTAAAATATCAAAAGCCGTACGGCGCGCGTCGCCCATTCATTCGCCTCCCCTTTTTTACACTCTGCCAACGCTTCACATTCTAGGGCGTGTCTGAATATTGTCAACATGCCCATAATCGGTGCTTTTTGCGCCGCTCTGCGTTAAAAAATCTCGAAAATCGCCGAGATTTCCTTTAATTTTTTGCCTTGCTCGGCACAGAAATCACTTGATTTTGTGCACCTTGCCAATTTCCAGACACGCCCTAATCTCTGCGGCTGCTGCCCCTGCCTAAAAACAGCAAAACAAAGCGCAGCAAATTCGCAAGCGTCACGGCAAGCGCGGCGACATAGGTCAGCGCGGCGGCCGAAAGCACTTTTCTCGCACCACGGACTTCCTCATCTGTGCGCAAAAGGCCGGTTTCCTCAATCACCTGCATGGCCCTGCGGCTCGCGTTAAATTCAACGGGCAGCGTCACGAGCTGAAACACGGCAATCATCGAATACAGCCCCAGGCCGGCATAGACAAGCCAGCCGAAGCCCATAAAATAGCCCAACAGCGCAAGCGGGATACCCGCATAAGAACCGATTGTGCTGACTTTAATAATCGAATTGCGCACCTTGATCGGCGTATAGTTCTGCGCGTGCTGTGCCGCATGGCCCGCTTCGTGGCAGGCAATGCCCACGGCCGCCACGGTTTTTGAATTAAAAACAGCCTCGGAAAGGCGAATGACGTTGCTTCTCGGGTCATAGTGGTCTGAAAGGCGGCCACCCGTGACCTCAATGCGCACGTTCGTTATGCCGTAGTGGCGCAGCACCGCGGCAGCGGCCTGCGCGCCCGTGTAGCCGGAGCTGACATACATGCGCGACATTTTGGAATAGGCGCTCTTCACCCGAACCTGCGCCCAAAGCGAAAGCAGCAGCGCGGGCAGCACCAGCGCGATATAAAGCATTGTTGACTGAGGATCATAATAATAAAACGGCATAAACATCCCATCCTTTCCCAAAAGCGAAAATTATATTTTATGTTTCGTATGCAACAAAAGCCGTATAGGCTCTATCTTATTATATATTTTAATGGTTAGCGAAAAATTAACGTTTCATAAAAAATTATGAATGTTTGTAGTCATTTTGTAATCTTTTGCGCTTCAGGTGCGCATACTATCAAAACAGGATTTTCAATTTAAAGTTTGTTGCCGCGCAAAAATTCCGCGGATGTCATGCGCTTTGCACCCTCGGCCTGCACCTCGGGCAAAAACAGCACCCGTCCGTCGCCGCAAACGGCAAACAGCCCCTCTTTTTTCGCAAAGAATGTGCCGTTACCCTGTGGCTTTTCATCTGTTTTGCGCGAAGAAAACAACTTTAAACGCTTGCCCGCCACCTCTGTGAGCGCGAGCGGCCAGGGCGCAAGCCCCCTGATTCTATTATGAATCGTTTCGGCAGGTAAATTCCAGTCAATCCATGACAGTTCACGCGAAAGAGACGGCGCATAAGTCGCATCGGCGTCATTCTGCTTTTGCGGCACAACACTCCCCTCTTCAAGCCTTTCAAGGGTTTCCATAAGCAAATCGGGGCACAGAGCGGCAAGGCGGTCAAACAGCTCGCCTGATGTTTCATCCTCACCGACGGGCGTTGTTTTCACAAGCAGGATGTCACCGGTGTCAATCCCCTCGTTCATAAGCATAGTCGTCACACCGGTCTCTTTTTCGCCGTTGATCACAGTCCACTGAATGGGTGCGGCGCCGCGGTAACGGGGCAGAATGGAACCGTGCAGATTGACGCAGCCATAACGCGGAATGTCAAGAATGGATTTCGGCAAAATCTTGCCATAGGCCGCGACGACCATCACATCGGGCCGTAAAGCGGAAAGCCGCTCAAACGCCTCGGGCGTTTTGAGGGTGGCAGGCTGATACACCTCCGCCCCGTGCGCTAAAGCAAGCTGCTTGACAGGAGGCGGTGTGAGAATTTGCCTACGCCCCACAGGCTTGTCCTGCTGCGTCACAACAAGCGGCACCTCATGCCGCGGGTCGTCAAACAGCGCCTGCAAAGAGCCCACGGCAAAATCCGGTGTGCCCATAAAAACAACTCTCATACAATACCATTCCTTTCCTGCCCTTCTTCACCCGGCAAGACTTCATCAGTCTTCCCTGTGCCGCAGCACCTCACCGGGCGCAAGCTTTTCGCTGAACAAAATACCGTTGGTGTGGTCGATTTCGTGGCAGAAACAGCGGGCTTTTAAATCCTCAACTTTATAAATGTGCCAATGGCCGTCCCTGTCCTGCGCTTTGATTTTCACGGTGAAGGGGCGCAGCGTCACACCCACCCTGCCGGGCAGCGAAAGGCAGCCCTCGGCAACCTTTTGCTCACCCTCCCCCGAAATCACTTCCGGGTTCACAAGCTCCAAAAGCCCGTCGCCCGTGTCAACCACGACAACGCGCTTGAGCACACCCACCTGAACGGCGGCGAGCCCGACGCCCTCCTCTTTTTTCAGCGTTTCATACATATCATCAAGCAGGCAGTGGAGTTTGTCGTCAAACACATCCACCGTCCTGCTTTTTTTCTTCAGGATCGGGTCTTCATCCACCCGGATTTTTCTGATTGCCATATGCGGTTTCCTGTCCTTTCAATTGGTTCTTTCGGGGTTGATGTCTGCGACCGCAGTCACCTTTGCAAAGGCACGTTCCTTTCCGAAAGCGACGAGCAGCTTTTTCATAAACTCCCGAAAACGGGAGGTATTTTTGCATTTGATGATCAGGCGGTAGCGGTATTTGTTGCTCACCTTTGCCACCCGCAGTGGCAGCGGCCCCAAAACAATGAGCTTTTGGTCGCTGAATTCACCCGAATTCAACTCTTTGAGCGCATCCAAAAACCAGTTTGCCCCTTTTTTGACCGTTCCCTCATCCTCGCCCACAAACACCACCATACACATGTCGCAAAACGGCGGATAAATCATGCCGCGGCGCAGGTTGATCTCCATGTTATAAAACGAGCGGTAGTCCTGCCTTGCAGCAAGGCCGATGATTTCATTTTCGGGAATCAGCGTTTGCAGCACCGCCTTGCCGGCCATATGCCCGCGCCCGCTGCGCCCCACAACCTGGGTGAGCAGCGCAAAGGTTTTTTCCATGCTCATATAGTCGTCGTTATAAAGCTGCTGGTCGACCGAGATCACGCCCACAAGCGTCACATTCGGAAAGTCCAGCCCCTTTGCCACCATCTGAGTACCGAGCATGATGTCATACTTCCCGTTCGCAAAGGCGGTGAATTTCTCGTCATACGCATAGCGTGACTGGGTCGTGTCCGCATCCATGCGCAAAATCCGCGCCTCGGGGAACAGACCGTGCAACTCCGACTCCACCCGCTGGGTGCCATAGCCCGAATAACGCAGGGTTTCCTCCCCGCATTCGGGGCAAACCTCCGGCAGGGGCGCCGAGTAACCGCAATAATGACACATCAGGCGGTTGTTCGTCGAGTGATAAATCAGCGAAATGCTGCACGAGGGGCAGGTGATCACATGCTTGCAGGCCGTGCAGGCCACAAAAGTATTATGCCCCCGGCGGTTGATCAATAAAATCGACTGCCGTTTATTTTGCAGGTTTTCTTCAATCAACTGAAACAAGGTGCTGCTCACGGCGCTGCCGCGGTTCTGTTTTTGGGACATATCCACAACAACAACCTCGGGCAGCTCGGCTTCACCAAAGCGCTCCGGCAGCTCACACAGATTATAGTTGCCCGCAAGCGCCTGCGCATAGGATGGAATCGAAGGCGTAGCGGATGCCAGCACCAACAGGGCTTTATTATAAGCGCAGCGAAACCGCGCAACATCCCGCGCGTGGTAGCGGGGAGAATTTTCGGATTTATAAGTATGCTCCTGCTCTTCGTCAAGAATGACAAGCGAGAGCTTTTTAAACGGCGCAAACACGGCGCTGCGCGTGCCAACGGCGATTCTCACCTCGCCGGATTTCACACGGCGCCATTCGTCCATGCGCTCACCCACGGAAAGGCCGCTGTGGAACACCGCCACATTGTTCTGGTAACGCGAATAAAAAATCGAAAGCGTCTGGGGAGTGAGGGCAATCTCGGGCACCATAACGATCACGCCGCCCTCATTTTGCAGCGCCTCGTCAATCATTTTGAGATAGACACTGGTTTTGCCGCTGCCCGTCACGCCGAACAGCAGCGAGGGGCGGCCGGTTTTATTATAATATTCTGTTTTCAAGGAGTCAAAACATTTCTGCTGCGAGGGGGAAAGGGTGATTTCCCGCGAGGGCGCTTCAGCGGCATATTTCAGCGCAGGCGTGCGGAATGCGGTTTTTTCAAAAATATGCACAATACCTTTCTTCTGCAGCGTAGCCAGCACCGCGGGCGTCACGCCCGCAAGGTAACAGGCCTCTTTCACTTCCGCGCTGCCCGCGTCGCGCAGCACACGGAGCACAGCCTGCTGTTTTTGCGTAAGCGAGGGCAGCAGGTCGTCAATATTCCCGGCAGGATCCGCAAGCTCCGCCATGCGTTCCACAGCATCGCTCACCTTTTGCTGCGCGCTTTCACCCGAAAGAATCAGCCCTTTTTCCAGCAAACGAAAAAACACATCATCGCCCTCTTTAAGTGAAAGCGCTTTTTCAATGCGCTCCCGTTTTACATACACGCCTCGCTTCGCAAGCAAGACGCAAACGGCGCGCTCATCCTCCGGGAGAGCCTGCACAACCGCAGAGTCACTGTCCGGGCTGATGATATAAGTTTCGGTGACGGTGAGGCACAGCCCGGGCGGCAGCATGGCTTTTGCCGCCTCAAACAGGGTGCAAAAGGTCTTTTCCTGCAGCCAGAAACAAAGCTCCAGCATCTCTAAATTGAACAGCGGCGCTTTGTCAAGCACCGCCGCTATGGTTTTTAATTTCGCTTTCGGGGCGGACGCAATCTCCCTCACGCCAAGCACAAAACCCTGCCGTTTTTTATTGCCGGCGCCAAAGGGCGCCAGCACCCGGCACCCGGGAACAATCGCAGCGGCCAGAGCCTCGGGAACAAGATAGTCAAACGCCTTGTCAAAGCCGACAGTGGTATGCTCAACGGCGACCTGGGCTACTTTTGCTGTCTGCACCCAAATCAGCTCCTCTTTTCAGACTCAAAAAACGGCGGGCAAAATCAGGTGTCGCGCACCTCTTCGGATTCAACAATTCTGTATTTATGCTCCAGCAAATCATCCAAAGCAAGGCTCACGGGCTTATCCTCCATAATCGGCTCTTTTTCTGCGAGAGCCGCATCCACAAGATCTCGCGCACGCTTGGCGGTCGCAGTGACCAACGAAAACCTCGTTGTGCTGCCGACCAATAACTCTCTCAAATCAGGATTACGCATTCTTCCGTCCCCTTTCAGATTGCTGCTCTTTTTGTATAATCTCATAAATATGCCGCACGGCATCCTCTAAAACATCGTTGATCACCAGATATTTATAGTCGCGGCAACGTTCCATCTCCGTATATGCGATCATCAGGCGTTTTTTGATGCCCTCCTCGTCCTCCTCAGCACGCCGCCGCAGGCGGGCTTCAAGCACCTCGTGGGACGGGGCAACCAGAAAAATAGAGATCGCTTCGGGATATTTTTTGATGATTTCCGCCGCGCCGCGCACCTCGATCACCAAAACAGTGATCATTCCCTTTTTGAGCAGCGCGTCCACTTCCGACTTCAGCGTGCCATAGTAATTGTCGCCGTAGCGCACATATTCCAGAAACGCGTCCTCGTCGATCCTCTTCTCAAACTCTCCGATGCTCAAAAAGTGATAGCTTTTGCCGTCAATTTCGTTCGAACGCGGCTTGCGCGTGGTTGCCGAAACGGTTGCGGCCACCTTCGGCTCTAATTTCATCAACTCGCTGAGGATGGTGTCTTTGCCTGAGCCGGAAGGGCCAGAGAGCACCACAAGCAGACCGCCCGCGGGTTCAGAATTCATTGCCTTCGCCCTCCTCAATATCCAGCTCGTCGCTCTCATCGTTCAGGCGGTTGGCTACTGTTTCAGACTGCAAATAAGACAAAATCACATGGTCGCTGTCTGTGATAATTACCGCGCGTGTGCGCCTGCCCTGCGTGGCGTCAATGAGCGTGCCGCGCTCCTTGCTCTCTTGAATAATCCGCTTGATCGGCTGCGAATCCGGGTTCAGAATCGCCACAAGCCGTGAAGCGTTGATCATATTGCCAAAACCGATATTCAGCAGTTTCAAACGTCCCACCCCTTTGCGTTACTCGATGTTCTGCACCTGTTCACGAATTTTTTCGATCTCTGTCTTGACAGCGATCACAGCCTTCGCGATCGCCACGTCAGACGCCTTTGAACCGATGGTGTTGATTTCACGGTTCATCTCCTGCACAAGAAAGTCAAGGGTTTTGCCGACCCCGCCGCTGTTTTCCGTCGCCAAAAACTGGCGCAACTGGTCGATGTGGCTGCGCAGGCGGGTGACCTCCTCCGCCACCGCGATTTTGTCGGCAAAAATAGCCGCCTCGGTCAGCAGACGCTGCTCGTCGATCGCGGTGTCCTGCAGCAGATCCTGCAGGCGTGAGAGCAGCTTCTCATTATATTCACGCACCGTTTCAGGCGAGCGGGCTTCAATGAAATCGACCTGCTTGAGAATCGCTTCTGCGCGGCCGAGAATGTCTTCGCGAAGGCGCAACCCCTCAACCCGGCGCATTTCAACAAAGGCATCCAGCGCAGGAGCCAAAACCGAAAGCACCGCCTCCCAAACCGCTTCTTCATCCGCAGGGGCTTTGCGCACCTGAAAAATATCGTTCTGACGGGCCAGCAGCGAAACAGAAACGTCATTAGGAATAGCATACCGCTGCGCAACCTCATTATACGCCGTAACAAAACCTGAGGCAAGAGAATGGTTGACCTGCACGATCACATCGTCTGTTTCAAGCGCTTCAATCTGCACCGAGCATTCTATTTTACCCCTTGAAACCTGTGACTGCACATAACCTTTCAGTTTTTCTTCCAAAAAGCTGTAGTTGCGATAGACCCGCGAAGAAAACTCAAAATAGCGGTGGTTCACGCTTTTGATTTCAACAGTGATGCCCATGCCGGCTATTTGCGCCTGAGCCCTGCCGTATCCCGTCATGCTCTTTATCATAAAAAGTTCATTCCTTTCACACAGATCGGGGAATTGTGCCGTTTTCGGCGAAGCCGAAATCGCGCCCTCGTTTTGGCGCGAAAGGCGCAAAACCCGCGTGAAAGAGTTATCTTTCACGCTACACCCTTTTCCATGCCCCTTTAAAAAATGCCGGAGCCATAAAAGAAAATATTAAAAGTCTATATATTATATATCTTACAGGGTTGTTTGTCAAGCAAAGCACCCTGCGATATTGGCAATCCGGCACAATAATTTTGCTCTGATTTTTCATAGATTTTCTATTTTTTTAGTCAAGATGCCCAATGAAAGGGGCAAAAGACAAAAACGCTTTAGAGAGTGTCGTCACGGGATGGATTTAGCCGGATTTTAGTGAATTTTTTTGTCCGGCAAGCCAAAAATCGATGAAAATCCTTTTGGATTTCGAGATTTTTGGCGCCGCTGGGCGGAAAAAGACGCAAAATCCGTGCAAATAGCTCTCGTGACGACATTCTCTAACAAAACTTCATTCCGCGCGGGCTTGTCCGGCGGCGCGCTTCAAATATTTCACCTCGTCGTCGGTTAAACGGCGCCACTTTCCCGCTTCAAGCATGCCGAGCTTGAGCGAGCCCACCGCCACGCGCTTGAGTCTTGCGGTTTCCAGCCCCACCTCTTCAAGCATTTTGCGGATCTGGCGGTTTCTGCCCTCAAACAGCACGATTTCAAGCACCACACGCCCTTCCTCCTGCAGCAGCACCCTGACCTCGGCGGGCATGGTCTTGCGCCCGTCAAGCATCATGCCCTCGGTCAGGCGCGTGAGCTGCTCGTCGCTGATACCCGGGCGCACCGTAACGCGGTAGGTTTTTGACACATGCTTTGAGGGGTGCGTCATGGCATTGGCAAACTCGCCGTCGTTTGTGAAGAGCAGCAGCCCTTCCGATTCCCTGTCCAGCCGCCCGACGGGATAAACGCGCGCCTCTGCGTCCGCCACAAGCTCGGCGACGCATCTGCGGCCCCGCTCGTCGCTCATGGTGGTCACATAGCCCCGTGGCTTGTGCAGCATCAGATACACATACTTCCCCTTTGCCCGCAGCACCTTTTTGCCTTTGACCGAAACAAGGTCTTTTCTCGGGTCTATTTTGTCGCCGATGGCTGCCGTGCGGCCGTTCACCTTCACGTCGCCCGCGGCGATCAGCTCCTCAGCCTTTCTTCGGGAGGCAACGCCCGCGTCCGACAGAAATTTTTGCAACCTGATTTTATTATCCACAGTTTTTCACTGTCCTCTCATTTATTATACGAATTCACCATTAAGAAACCTCTAAAAAATGAAACAAGAAGCTCAAATCCTGCTTCACAGGATTATTTGCGCGGTTTTTTAGTTAGGTTTTTATGAGTGATTCGCATTACGGCGTTTCATCCCTGCCGAATAATTTTTTGAAAAATCCTGATATTTTCTCACCCAAGGACGGCTCTTCGGGCAGCGTAGGCAGCTCTGCCGCCCCGATGTCCTCAGACGCCACCAACGGGGCCTCCGCGACCACCTTG
>JAISXG010000082.1 GCA_031270605.1 Oscillospiraceae bacterium
TCATACACCTTTCTGTCGGGGTTGTCGGGGGACGGCTTCCATTTATCTGTTCTGATCATGATTGCATCCCTCCCATCCCTTCGTTCAAAGCCTCCGATTGTTCTTCTGCCAGCTCATCCGGGGTCAGCTTTCGGAAGCTGTCCTCGTCAGGCAGAAGCGAAAGGGATCGTCCGTTGTCCCACTTCATAAACAGGGCAGGCTGATCGTCCATTCCGGTCACGGTTCCGCGAAGACCGGAGGGCATATCTCGCTCGTCGTTACAAAGCGAATTCAATTCTATGCGGGTTCCGACCGGATATTTTTGCGCCAATAGTTTTTTCTTTTCCTGCAGGGCTTCTCCAGATGAAAATTTCATGACTGATATTGTCCTTTCCAATAAAAATAGCCCGCAGTTTCCTACGGGCGGTGGTGTTGATATTCTATTCGATGCCGGTAATTCCGGGCTGTTCGTCCGCGTCGCGCATATTTTCGATCCGTTCTATAACTTCGTCAAACTCTTTATCGCTGATGTTTGACGAAATGCGCGCGTGTATTTCGGTGAGGGGATTATTGAGCGATGCAAGGTGATCCGCCGCTTTGCTCGACAGTGAACCCATGCTATCTTCGAGGAAGTCCACGATTTCCGCAAGCTCTGCGCGGTTTGCCGCGTCTGTGGGCGTCGCGTCATATTCGGCGCGAAACCGCAGGGCGAGGATTTTATCGTACACATAGGCATAACTGCCTTTTGCGAAATCCGCGCCGGTAACAATGATCGCGGACGGGTCTTTTTCACGGATGGCCGCTGCTCTGTCCTCGCCGTCCGCGTGTGCCGTAAATTCAGAAGCCCATCCGTTGTTTTCCCGCCATATAATAATCGGGCGGTCAGAGCCGCAGTTTACCTCATCCATTAGTTTTTCGACCAACGCGCTGAATTCCTTTTTCTGTCTTTCCTTGTCGCTTTTCCCGTATTCGGTGCCTTTCAGATTGAACAGCTCGTCGATGTCATAATCGAATGAGAATTGGCTCTCACCAATCTTGTTCCAGCCGGTGATGGTTTCGATGTCCACGTCGGCGATAGCGTTATAGACTCGCTCGATATCCGCTTGGGTTGCCGGTACGCATTCGCCGTCCCCTTCGGAAAACGTGGTGATATATGCGGTGATCTCTTTGGTGTCGGTAGTGGATATTTGATTCAAAAAGTCCTCAAAATCATCGTTTTCATCGAAATCGTCATTATCTTTCGGAACGCCGCCCATATAAAACTCGCATTCCTCGCCGGTGTCCGTCCACAGCTTGACGCGGGAGAAGACGATGGCCGGAAGGTCGTGCGGCGATTCCGAGGCTTTGATTCCTTTGATAGCGTTCAGTAACTCCTTTTCGCCATTGATTTTTCCGTCTGCCATGTTGTGAGTCAAGTTGATCTGCTGTTCAAAGGGGAGGTGATAAAACAAATCACAGACGGTGTTGACGGTGGACAGCTTGGCGTCCTGTGGAAACAGAAGCTGCAGATGATTATCAATAGCGGTATCGGCGATCAGTTTTACTTGTACCTGTTCGGGATCGTCTTCTTCATCGTTTAGGTAAAGGTCGGCATATGGGTTCAAAGCTCCGACCGCCAGAAGGTAATTTTCGACCTCCAATGGATTATGCGGCATATTAAAAAATGCCGTCTTGTTATCGTGACTGAGTAACACTTTCAGCATGGCTTGTTTCGCTCCTTCGTGAAATAGTAAAAGCCCGGTAGTTTCCCACCGGGCTATGTAATCGGAGCGGGGCGTAAAAAAAGCGGAAGCCGCCTGTTTCTGAAAGGATGGAAAGAAAAACAGGCGGTTTTCCGCAGTTATGTCGAAGTTTTTAATCACAGAGGTTCGTGCCATGCCACAGAGGGGAATGGGCGTTTTTACATCCTCATTTTCACAAGTGAAATTTTCGGCCTTTGAACAGCAAAAAACCCGCTAACCATGCGGGTTTTTTGTGTGGGCATCTTTTTTATAGTACCCTTTTGGTGCCGGTGGCCGGACTCGAACCGGCACGTTGTCGCCAACAATGGATTTTGAGTCCATCACGTCTGCCAATTCCATCACACCGGCGGGTGTATGCGGATTTTTGTGCCCGCAGGGGATTATAATAAACCCATACCGCTCACAAAAATCCTTGAACTGATGCTGTTGTATTATAGCGTAGCCAGCTGAAAAAAGCAAGGGTTTTTCAAAAAAATATTGCCATAATCGACACTTGGAACAAAAATACAGTTGTGAACAGACTAAAAATTTGTATTTACCTCTTGCAAAAAAATATATATTATATATAATAAAATTGGGAACAAATAAGCACATCTTTATGTGGGTTTTTTATGCAATGTGTCGGGATGTTGTTTTGTTTTTAGGAATTGAAAATCAAAGGAGATGTATGGAATGTCACTGCCAAAAAGAATCCTGAGCGTCATTCTTTCTGTCGTGATGCTTGTGACATCAATGACAATCGGTTTTTATGGCCTCGCGGCGGAGCTTGACGAAAGTCAGCTTTATAACGAGCTTGCGGCGCTTATGAAAAACGAATATGTCGCAAGGCGCAGTAACTATAGCGTTGAGCATAACCGCGAAATGACCGAGGAGGGGTGGGTGGAAGATTCCGCTCAGTTCAGCACCCGGCATATCGTTTCCGCCACGGATAACAAAGACGGCGATATCTACCATGCCGCCCGCAAGTTCGCCGAGGCGTTTGAGTATGAGGTCAGCTATGTGTATGGGCAGGGCAACTATGACAGTGAGAAGATGTTCGGCACGGTCGCGGGCAAATTGAAAGCGAAGATGACCGAAGCCGAATATAATGATTATAATATTGAAATTATTCTGGATTATTTCCTTGGTTCGAGCTCCGTCATCAATGCCGGTAGCTGGTTCCATGATTATGTCTTCTATTCAAAAACGGATCTGGATGCCGCGCTTACATATGTGGACTCCATTGACGATTTCACAGAGAACTGGATAGACATTTATGAATGTACGCTCTCTTATAATTTTAAACGCGAGTGGGACACGCTGACCGCCACAAAAGCGCTGTATTCTTACAGCGGCTTTGATGAGGAGTCAGGCGTCACACCCGATACCGACACGGTTTATCAATTAAGGAAAGCCGCGAATTTCTTCAGAAACAGCAACACCCAGCTTTGGGATCAGACGCAGTTTGCGAAAAAGTCGGACGCCGAACTGATCGCCTGGCGTGCCAGCCCCATCGGCCAGCAATTTACCCAGCATTGCGAAACGTTAAGCCAGTATAGCACACAGGTTATTTACAACCTGTTCGGCGTGCATATCGGCGACATCATGCACCTTCACGGCAACACCCAGCCTATTTCACAGGTGCCGGTCCGTGAGGAAGTCAGAAAGAACCCCGATGGGTCCTCTGTTCCTTATATCGCAACATCGGCAATGATGGACACAATGGTCACCAATATCGACGGCGTGCTGCAGAACGACAAGCTGAGCGCGGTCATGCCGCTGCTTGTAAACAGCCTGCTTGGCGAGGATTTCACGGGCAATGTTGCAAACTTTACAAACCTGAACATGCTGCTGCAGGAGCTCATCAGGCAAATGGTATACAGTGATGAAATCGTCAACATGGTGTTTGAAATGCTGTATCCCATGCTCACGGAGGCGCTGTTCACCCTGTCTTTCGACGCCGGTATTCTGGGCACGATCAGCCTGGGCGACCTGATGCCCGGGATCATGGAGGACAACAGCATCTGGCTTCTGCCCGGCACCTTTGCTTCAAAGGTTCTGACGGGCACTTATGCGACGAAATATCCCGCCATTAAGCAGGAGCTGCAGCGCGCGAGTTCTGCCGCCGGCAGCAATGACGCGACCTCTTGGACATATGTAAACTGGGAGGCCATGACGTGGGGCATTACCGACCGCGCGTCCTTCCAGGAGGTGCTTTCACTTGTTTTGGGCGGCCTGGGCACGCTGTTCCAGGCGCTCATGTGCGGTCAGGGTGATTATCGTATCGACATAATCAGTTTGGTGAAAATCTGGGGGCGCGACACTTATAAGAACCTGATGATCCCGCTGTATGAGGCCTTGGGCGTTTCGAATATCCCGACGCATGACCAGATTAAGGGTTTGGCGCCTGTGGCAATGGCAAACGCGATCATCAACCCGCTGCTCAACTGGGTCGAGCAGGTGTTTTTGCAGAAGCCGATTGAAACAGTGTGTAACATGTTGCCCAATCTGGTGCTCTATCTTGATAAAGACACGCAGTACAGTCCTTATCAGCTGATTAAATCCACCAGCAATGATGACCCCTTCTCTTTGATTTTCAGGATTTTTGACGTGGCCAGCTGGACGAGGTTTTATAGCTTGAGTGTCGGTGATTTGCTGGATGAGGAGATCGTCAATGCTCTCAGCGGCATCAATGAGGCCTTGAAACAGTTTATATCGCTTGATACCGAGAAGCCCACGTTTGACGAGCATGGCGACCCCGTCATGGTTTTGGATGAAGAAACGGGCGAATATGTGCAGGCGACACATGAGGTCGAGGTCACGCTGCCGACGATTATGGAAAAGAAGCTGCGCAGCTGCGGGGCGGAGGTTTCTTATGTTTCGGCCTCCGATGCGGTCAACAGCCGTAACCCAAAAAAGATCCAAATTACACATCCGGGCAATGTGCTGCTCTATTTGATGCGCTTTGTCTTCTCGAGTTTGATGCAAAGAACCTATGACCCTGTGGCGGGCACCTTCGCCGAGGCGAGCCTCGCGGACGCCTTTGGGCTTGACATGGAAGATGAGATCTATGAAGGCATCACAATCGGCGGCTTGGTCACGAACCTTGTGTTCAACTATGACGACGCGATTTGCGCGTTGGTCGAACTGTTTGCGCCGAATGAAACCGGCTATGAATATGATCATACGAAAAATCCCACAACCAAGGCATATACCTATAAAATTAAAAATGTTGAATATTATAATGACGTTTTGTTGAACCGCACTGCGAATAACTACGGGCCTAAGGTCAAGTATTCCGAATACTGGAAGAAGAAAGACGCCACCTATCTTGAGCGCAACCTCGAGCAATTGCTTGACAATGTTTTGAGCATGCTTAAAATTGAGGATTTCGAAAGCATCAACCAATATCTGGGCGACATGATCAGCAACATGGTTTTCACAAACGACATGCTCAGCAATCTTGCGGATATGCTGTATGGCGACGAAGGATATCTGAGCAACATCAACGACCTTGTCGCGGGTGAAGAGGGCGAGCCTTCGCTTGACTTGAACAAGCTGCTGAAGGACCTGTTCGGCGTGGAGCTTGACCCGATGGAAATGGGGCGTATGCTGGGCAAACGGTTGTTTGGCGACATCGTGCGGCAATCAGAGGTTTCGCAGCAGCTGGCTGAGGCCCCCAACGAATATCAGTGGTCCAGCAGCTACTTCTATGTGACCAATGAAGAGGGTGAGCAGGTTGCCAGGGACTGGGGCTATGCGGATGCGCGCCTGAACAAGGAGCTTGGCGGCCTCTACAATGAGTCTGAGCTTTTCGCGATGAATATCGGCGCGCTGCTTTCGCCGCTTGCGTTTGTGTTCCGCTTCCTGTTTGCGGATCAGGATTTGAAGATTCTTGATCTGATTTCTGTCGCGGGCTATGCGGGCTACCAGTATTCTATGATCCATCTCTATGAGATGCTTGGCGTCGGCCAGGAAGATATTTCCACCTATCAGGAATATTATGAAGCCTCCTTTGACCCCGCGACAGGGGACCTGAATACGATTGAGCTGGTGATTTCACCCCTGCTCAAGCTGGTTGACAATATCACCGCCGCACCGCTGCAGACGATTTTGGATTTGATTCCCAACATCTTCTTCATGTTCTCCACAGGCGGAGTGAATGACATCTTCAACAACCTGCTGCACCCGTTCTATGTGCTGCTCGACACGCTCAGCCCGATTGTGGATGTGTATCCCATTATCGAATCTTTGCTTTCGGGCCTTAATGTCGGCGGTATGGCGCTGAACCTCTCTGTTCCTCTTAACCTTGATCTGAACATGCTGATTAACAGCTTGCTTGACGGGGCGCTTACAGATGCGCTGACCTTTGAGGTTGACGGCAGCAGCCTGACGCTCTTCCTTCCCCCGCTGGATGTTGCAACATTCTGTACCGGAACGGTGAAGCTCTATGCTTCGATCGCGGGCTATGAAACGGTGAAGCTGGCCGGTTCCAGGGCAGACATTGTCACCGTGCTTCTGCGCTATGTTGTTGAAACGCTTTTTAAGCCCGAGAACAGAACTTCTGTGAAGAACTTTATTGTGCAGTGGCGTGCGCTTGACGACTATGACGACGGCACGCTGACGGCGATCTTTGATTATATCGGAAATGTCGCGGCTGAGCAGAACATGCAAGACCGGTCTCTGCAGATAATCTTCATGCTGTTCACGCAGGTTTTGCCCATCTCAACCGATTTGAGCGCCCGGTTCAAAAACCTTCCGTTCAGCATCACCGACTTGCTTGCAGCCGTGGGCACAGACAATTTCTCCGCCATGCTCAAGCAGCTGATGGACGCGGGTGAGTCGACGAACCCCACGCTTGCCGGGTTTGCCAAGATCATCGCTTTGCTTCAGGAGTTCTTTAATAAAATCGGGCTCTTCTTCAAGCAAATATTCGGCGGCTGACGATAACAAACAAAAAGCTGACGCTCAGGCGTCAGCTTTTTTTGTTATTTGCTATATGGCAAATTATATAGTCGATTAACCCAAAAACCGATACACCTTTGCGGTCTTATTTCCGCCGACCTGCGTTGTCGTCCTTGCCTTACGCCAGTAAAGCTGTGTCCTCCGTCTTATTCGACAAAAATAATCCTCGCAAATCTTGTACCGCTTTTTGAGTTAATCGACTATAGCAATTATGGTGATCAATTAATCCGGGGTTCCGGCCAGCACCTCGCAGGCCAAAGCGGGCCAGTCCGTCATGATTGCGTCCGCGCCGTTGTCGCGCAAATAAATCATGTTTTCGGCGTCGTTCACCGTCCAATATTGCACGGCAAGGTCATATTTGTGCGCATAATTGATGATTTCACTTGTGCCCAAATTGATAATTTCCTTACCCCAGGGCATGACATTCTTTCCATAAGGGAGCTGCAGAACATCATATTGAATTTTTGCCTGATTGAGGTCGAGCCCCTTTTTGCAATAATAATAGAATTCGGCCATTTCAATCAGGCCGGAAGTGCGCGTGATGTCGGGATAGTTTTTGTCGATATAACTGTGAATGTCCGGCCAATAGGTGCTGACAATGGTTTTATCAAGAAGATTTCGTTCTTTTAAAACAGAATATAATTTATCAACGGCTCTTTTGCCCGATGAAAAGCGGCTTTTGATTTCTATCATATATCGATAGGGTTTTTCGGGGTCTGCATGCTGCTCGGTAAAATCGAGAATCTCCTCACAGCGCAGAACCCGCAGGTTATAAGGGATGTCCTCGCCGCGCAGGTCCGCATAATCTGTTTCGCCTTTTTTGAATTTCGCGCCCAGATTCAGGTTGTTGTGCAGCTCTTCATAGGTATAATCTTTTGGGTTAACATCGCTTTTTCCGAAGTATTCCACGGCGTTGCTGGTGTTGTCATAGGTCTGGTCATGCAGCAGAACCAGTTCGCCGTCTTTTGTGATTTGAACATCAAACTCGAAGAAGTCAATCACAAAATCCTCCGCGTCAACGCAGACCTCAAAAGCCATCAGGGTGTTCTGGGGAGCGATGCCCGCGCCGGAGCGGTGCGCCGAAATATCAGGATGCCCATATTCGGTTATGTATGGGTTTTGCGCTGCTTCATTCACAATCACGGCCAACCCCGGGTCTTTTTGCGCTGAGGTGGTCAAAATGCTAAAGATCACATAAAAAAATGCAAAAGCTTTTCGAAAAGAGGACATGTTCATTTTTTCATCTCCTTATTTAATGGGTTCTATCATCTCCAGAAATGAATTATAGGCATCAAAACGCCTTGATGCGATATGCGCGGTTGGTATTTTCATAAAATGTTTGCAAGCTCCAGCCAGTCGTTGATGACAAGATAGGGCTTGCCGTTCAATTGCTTTTGCTCAATGGGTGCGGCGGCCCTGATCTGATAGAGCAGGCCCGTCATGCCAACGGCCATGGGGCCCTCGACATCGTTTGCGAAGCTGTCACCGCAATACAGGCAGTCCTCGGGTTGCACGCCCAGCCTTTTTGCCGCGATTTCAAACATAGCGGCGTCGGGCTTCATAAAGATATAGTCCGCGCTGGTCATGATCCACGCAAAATCGTTGTTCGGCAAAAATCTTTCGACGGCGGCCCCCATTTCGGCGGCGTTCATGGTGGTGTTGCTGATGACGGCGGAACGGATGTCCTGCTCTTTCAGTTTCTCTAAAAGGACCGCAATGTTTTTTGCAGCGCGGCGCTGGGGAAAATGCGCCGTGTCCAGAATAATACCGCATTCTGTCAGGCTGATGTCATAAACGAGGCCGGCAGCGTCAAGGATGTTGCGCAGTGTGGCGGTGAGGGAGATTTCGACCCCCACGTTGCGCACACCGGTGACGCTTTCGTCAAGCTTTTTGTGAAGCGCTTTCCACAAGGCATAGAGTTTATCTGCGGTGGTGACTTCGGGATTTTTGGCGGCAAGGCGCAGCGCCTCAAGCGCGCCGAGTGTGTCGGGCGGGCCGTTTTCGATGAGGGTCCCGCCAAAATCAAACAAAACGGCTTTCGGTTTTTGTGCAAGCATGTCTTCTTCTCCTTTTTTCTGTTGTGTTGTCTTGCGGCAAATTTTTAAAATTTCTAAAAACACAGATATTGTAACATAGCCGCTGCGACTTGCGGCGGATTATAGGGCTAATACCTGCGGCAACGCGAAAACGCAAGGCTTTTTCCTGAGTTTTGCGGATATTGTAACATGATTTTATAAAAAAACAACCCGCATACAGGAAAAAACAGCACAAAAACGCATCAAATGCGCTTTTGTGCTGTTTTGAAAGAGGGATGCTCCGCTATTTTTGCTGCTTTTTAAAGCACATGAACCAATCGAGGCAATACTGATCTTCTGACTGGTTTTCCATTCTTTCTTTTGCCGTGCCGCAGCTGCCCGCCGTGGGAACGATAACGTCGTCGCCCGGGCGCCAGTCAGCAGGGGTCGCGATTTGCTCCTTGTCTGCTTTCTGCAATGCCAGAATAATGCGCTTGATCTCATCAAAATTGCGGCCTGTGGACAGCGGATAATAAAGGATCGTGCGGATTTTCCCGGCTGGGTCGACAATGAATACGGCGCGCACCGCTTGGGTATTCGACTGGTCGGGTTGAATCATGCCATATTTATTTGCGACCTCCATGCGGATATCCTCAATCAGAGGGAATTTAACCTCCACGTGTTTTTTGCCGTTCCATTCAAGCTCCTGAATCTTGCGAAGCCAAGCGATGTGCGCATAGAGTGAATCCACGGAAAGACCCACAAGCTCGGTGTTGAGCGCCTTGAATTCGTCCGCCATCGAGGCGAAGGTCATAAACTCTGTGGTGCAGACGGGAGTAAAGTCCGCCGGGTGGGAGAACAAAATCACCCATTTGTCTTTAAAATCCTCAGGGAAGCTGATGGGGCCCTGTGTTGTGACCGCTTTGAATGCCGGCGCCATATCACCGATTAACGGCATTCTGTTTTCTGTGTTGTTTTCTTGCATGTTATTCACTCTCCTTAAATTATTTTGTGACATCATTATACCCGCCGCCGGCTGGGAAGTCTGTGACAAAATCACAGGATGCCCGGAAAAGTGAAAATTCTCAAATTCATTTATATAGAATATATTTCATATCTTCAAAGGTTTTGCCCAGCTGCTTTGCAAAAAACGTACCGTTGCTTATGAATCGAAACCCGCATTTTTCAATCACCCGCCGGGACTGCGCATTTTCTGCAAAATGCCCAATGCTCACCGCGTCCAGCCCGCAGTCCTCAAAGCAGAAGCGGAGCACCTCGCGCACCGCCTCAGGCATCAGCCCCTGCCCCCAAAATTCTTTTGCGAGCACATAGCCGATTTCTTTGATTTTGAGCCCCGCAAACGAGGGTTCGTCGTCTGCCCATGAATCGTGCAGCCCCAAGGAGCCGATGACTTTTTTTGTTGCTTTGTGCTCAAGGGCAAGAAAGTTCTTTGCACTGATGAATTTTGAAAGGATGGCCTGGGATTCTTCCATCGACTCATGGTGCCGCCAGCCTGCCATTTCGCCCACGCCGGGAACAGATGCATATGCGAACAGATCGGGCAAATCCTCTTCGCGCCACGGCCGCAGCACAAGACGCTCGGTTTCAAGGGTGGTGTTTGAAAGATCAATGGGAGTGTGCATCGGCGGTTTTCCTTTCATCAAAAACTTGATATTGTCCAAAGAATGTATGGTTGCCATCGATATCCTTAACAAAGGCTTCGTCATGAAGCGCATAAATGGGCACGAGGGCCGCTGCTTCTTGGATGTCTTCAATATGCTGCGGAGCAGCGGTGTTAAAATGCGGTTCAATGTTGAAGTCTACAAGTCCGATGCCCTCATAAACGCTGAGGTCGGGCACGTTGTCATTGAGGTCTCTGGCAAGCACAACCCGACGCGCCATGTTGATTGACCCTGCACTCATGCCGATGGTTATGCCGTCGCGTCCCCGCAAGGCGCCAATGAGATCATATTCTTTGATGTGGGCAATTTGTGTCAGCACAGGGCCGCCGGCGAGCCAAACGATGTCGGCTTTCTGAATATGTTCTTTTGCCGCCTCGGGTGTGATCTCAAAATCAATGACCTGTGCGGCTTCAAAAACAATACCCTTTTGCTTGAATGCATCCAGAAAATGATTGCAGTACCACACTGTTTTGTCGTGAGCCTGAAAGTCAGATGCAACAAAAACAAAATGGCCTTGTTGCACAAGATGTTTTTTGATTTCTGTGGCAAATTCTTCAGTGAACCCGTTTGGAAACCCGCTTGTGACAAAACTGATTTTCATGGCAAAAGCTCCTTTATCTGATTATGACATTGCACAACGGGTGTTAAAACCGCTCTTTGCGCCGCTGTAAGCGCAGCGCCTGGCGCTGTTTGCCCGCTTCATAAGCCGCCTTTTCACTCTCTGTTTCGGGCAAAATTGGAGGCACGGGGGTGGGGATGCCCTCGTCGTCGAGCGCAACAAATACAAGGAATGCCTCGTTCACGCGGCAGCGTTCGCCTGAAAGCAACTCAACATAAGCGCCCACGCGCACCTCCATGGAGGTTCTGCCGGTGAAGGTGATTTTTCCTTTTAATAAAACCGTGCTGTTGACAGGCACGGGGGCCTCAAAGCGCAGCGTGTCCACCGCGGCGGTTGTGACCTCGCGCGCGCAGTGGCGGCGAGCAGTGACGGCGCCGACGGTGTCAATCCACTTCATCAGCTCGCCGCCAAACAGGCGGCCGCTGCCGTTTGCGTGGGCGTTGTAAACAATCTGCACCATTTCGGTGTAAGACTCCGCGGGCGTTTTGCCTGCCAGAGGTGTTGCTTGTGATTCCATGGCCGGTCCTCCGTTTCTTTTGATTGCAGGCGGAGTGCTTGTGCCAGACAATCTAGAGTATTTTTTGATTAAATCAGATGATACCATATTTTAGAAAAAAATAAAACAAAAACTTCATCTGTGGCTTTTGCAGATGAAGCTTTTGTTTATGAGAACGGCGTTCACCGGGCTCTTTTTATTGGAGGGTTATTATATCATAGCATGATTGCCCGGTGCGCCGGAATGGTAATTATTCAAACATCCCTAAAATATCTTTTTTTGAACGGACGCCCGAAACGGTTTTGAGCACTTTTCCGTCCTTGATGGCGACGAGTGTGGGGATGCTCATCACCCTGAACTGCTGCGCAAGCTCCGGGTCGCTGTCGATGTCAACCTTGCAGACCTTGATGTCGCCGTTCTCGCGTGAAATCTCTTCGATGGTGGGTGAAAGCATCTTACACGGGCCGCACCAGTCCGCATAGAAATCGATGAGCACCGCCTTATCTGAATTGACGACCTCTTTCATGAATGTGCTTGTGTTTACTAATACTGCCATGTGATTCATTCCTTTCTCAATTGAGGAGCTTTGCACTTTCTTTTGCTGTTGTGTTCTCCTCTTGCGTTTGCTTTATTATATCCGCTTTCGGCGCGGACTTTCTGTAACACTGTCACATTTCATGCGTGATTTTGTTACCAAGGGTCTTTTTGCCGTGAAACAGCACAGTTTTTTGCGTTTTTTACCTGAATAAATGTAAGATTTTGTTGAATATTAAACATGATTGTGCTATGATGAAAACGGAGAGAAAATAAAAAGGGGAACGCTTGAACAAATCATTCAAGCAGAAGGTTTTGTGCTTTTTTGCCGCATGACGGCAGAGGGGTTTGCAGGGTGTTATTTGATGAACCTGTGCGCCGCCAAGGCTTTCACCTCACGGAAAGGAATTGATAAAATGAACAACACCGCAATGCTTGTTGACAACCAGCGGGCCTATTTTGACACAGGCGAAACAAAATCCGTGGCCTTTCGGCTTTTGCAGCTGAAAACGCTCAAAGAGGCCATTTTGCGCAACCGCGAAAATGTTTATGCCGCACTGAAAAAGGATTTGAACAAGTCTCGTTTCGAGGCCTATGAATCCGAGGTCGCCATGGTGATGCAGGAGCTGCATTTCGTGAGCAAAAACCTTGAGGCGTGGGCAAAACCCAAGTTGGTTTACACACCGATAATCAATGTGCCGGGAATCAGCCACATCCACAAAGAGCCCTATGGCGTGGTTCTGATCATGGCACCGTGGAATTACCCCTTTCAGCTTGCCATGCTGCCGCTCATCGGCGCGATTGCGGCGGGCAACTGCGTGATCGTCAAGCCCTCAAATTATGCGCCTGCCACTTCGGGCGTTGTTTCGTTTATTCTTGAAAGCTGCTTTGACAAGGAGTATGTGGCGGCGGTGACGGGCGGGCGCGAGGCCAACGCTTCGCTGCTTGAAAACCGGTTTGACTACATTTTTTTCACCGGCGGCACCGCTGTGGGAAAGTTTGTCATGGAGTCCGCCGCAAAGCATCTCACGCCCGTGAGCCTGGAGCTTGGCGGCAAAAGCCCCTGCATTGTGGATGAGACCGCCGCGCTGAAAATTTCTGCGCAGAGAATCGCCTGGGGCAAATGCCTCAACGCGGGGCAGACCTGCGTCGCCCCCGATTATTTGCTTGTGCACAGAAGCGTCAAGGACGCGTTTTTGAAACACCTGACGGCATACATCGAAAAATATTTCGGCGACGAGCCGCAGAATAACCCGGATTACCCGAAAATGATCAACGAAAAACACTTTAACCGCATCCGCTCGCTGATTGCTTCAGGCGGCACGCTTGTGTGCGGCGGGCAGGTAAATCACGAAACCCTGCAGATTGCTCCCGCCGTCATTGACAATGTGACGTGGGACATGCCCGTAATGCAGGAGGAGATTTTCGGCCCGGTCCTGCCTGTGATTGTGTATGATGATATTCATGAGGCCGTCAAGCGGATCCAAAGCCGCCCGAAGCCGCTTGCGCTTTACCTGTTCACCAGAAACAGCAAAAACCGCGATCTGGTGATGGGCTCCTGTTCGTTCGGCGGCGGCTGCGTGAACGAAACCGTCACCCACATGATCAACCACCGCATGCCCTTCGGCGGTGTGGGCGAGAGCGGCATGGGGCAGTATCATGGCAAATACAGCTTTGACACCTTTTCACATGAAAAGAGCGTGCTGCACAAATCCAGCCTTTGGGAGCCGTTTGTGCGCTATGCTCCCTATAATAAGGCGAAGCTCACCATCTTGAAATTTTTTATGCACTGATATGCTGCAAATAATCGGGCGGCCGGCAGTTCTCTACTGCCGGCCGATCATATTATTATTTTTGATTCAGATAGCGTTTGGTATACGGGCAGACCTCAATGCATTTGCCGCACAGGGTGGTTTCAATGCCAAACCCCCGCAATGCCCGTTCCTTTGCGGTTTTTTGGCAGGCCGCAGCGTCGAAGAGTTCTTCGCGTGAAACGCCGACGCTCCACTGTTTTCCCAAAACCGCGGCGCCGGGGCAGGCATCTGTGCAAATTGTGCAAGAGCCGCAAAGCGCTTGGTCGAGGGGCTGAGCGGGTTCAAGCGGCGCGTCGGTCAAAAGCGAAGAGATGCGAACCATGGAGCCGAACTCCTTTGTGACGAGCAGCGCGCTTTTGCCGATCCACCCCATGCCCGCTCGGGTCGCGACGGTTTTGTGGGGCAGCAGGGATTTGTTGCCGGTTTGCCCTTGGCGGACATAGTCCTGTGTCTGCGCAACGGCTTCAAAGCCGTACGATTTCAAAAGGCCGGCCCCCAGAGTAACGAGTGAGTCGAGCTTTTTATTTATAATGTAATATTGGTCATAATATTCTTTTGTGGGCAGGGCGGCAATGCCGCGAACGATCTCTTTGGGCAGCTTCACTGCAACGCAAACGCCCACGGGCAGGGCGCGCCGCACGTCCGCAGGCAGCTCTGCAAGGGAGCCGATGCCCACGAGGTCCGCCCCGTTTGAAAACAATTCGTTTTTTATGATTTTTGAATAATCAGCCACAGCCTGCCCCGCTTTCTTCTTTGTTCACCCGAAATTTGTGCCGGATAAACACAAAGGAAACTATTGCTTGTTCTTTGGGGCAAGCATACCACATGTTGCTGAAAAAATCCATTGCAAAAACAAGAAAAACGGGTGTGTTTTTTTGGTCTTTTTGCCCCAAAGGTGAATACTGCACATTCTAATTTGTTGGTGTATAATTTTTTAGAATTGTTTGACTTCTCTTTTTTGGATGGTATAATAATCTTGGAATGCAAAAACTTTTGTTGTTTATCCTGTGCGCCCTGTGCAGGCTTGTACCTGCGCCAAAAGTTTTTGGCCAAAGCTATTTTTGCGTTTAAAATGCAAACACGCATATGTATGGAGGAATTTGTTATGGATACCCGTTTTGCGATCACAAATTATCATGACACAGCCGCTGTCACAAAACAGCTTGACGAGCTTATCAAAAAGCCCATCTATTCCATTAAGCCCGATGTATTAAAGGCTTATGAAGAAGACTATTTTGAAGCAAAGTGCCAAAAATCAAAGGCTATGATTGCAGAGGCGCGCGAAGTGATTCCCGGCGGCGTGCAGCACAACCTCGCGTTTAACTACCCCTTCCCGCCGGTGTTCACAAAGGCTTCGGGCGCGAAGCTGTATGACATTGACGGCAATGAATACTTTGACTTTTTGCAGGCGGGCGGCCCGACGGTGCTCGGCTCAAACCCCCCTGAGGTGCGCGAGCAGGTCATTGAGCTGCTGAACACCTGCGGCCCGTCCACCGGTTTGTTCCACGAGTTTGAATACAAGCTCGCAAAGAAAATTGCGGACAACATTGAAACGGTTGAGATGTTCCGCATGCTCGGTTCGGGCACCGAGGCCTGCATGGCCGCGGTGCGAGCCGCAAGGCTTGCCACAAAGAACAAGAACATCATCAAAATGGGCGGCGCCTATCACGGCTGGAGCGATCAGCTTGCCTATGGCATCCGTATCCCCGGCTCAAAATTCACGCAGGCCAGCGGCGTGCCCCTTTATCTGTTTAAGCACACGCAGGAATTCTTCCCCAATGACCTTGACGACCTTGAGAGAAAGCTGCGTTTCAACATGGTGCGCGGCGGCACTGCGGCTGTTTTCATTGAGCCCGTCGGCCCCGAAAGCGGCACACGCCCCCTTGACTTTGACTTTAACAAGGGCGTTGAGCGCCTTTGCCGCAAATACGGCGCGCTGCTTATTTTTGATGAGGTCGTTACCGCCTTTCGCATCGGCCTGGCGGGCGCGCAGGGCTACTATGGCGTTTCGCCTGACCTGACCATTTTCGGCAAGGTCGTCGCGGGCGGCTACCCGGGCGCGGGCGGCATCGGCGGCAAAAAAGAGTATATGAAATATTTCGGCGCGGGCCTCGACGGCTCCACCAAAATCAAAAAAGCCCTCATCGGCGGCACCATGGCGGCGACTCCGATCTCCTGCGTGGCGGGCTATTACACCCTTGAGCAAATTGAAAAAACGAACGCCTGCCAGAAGGCCGGCCAAATGGGCGACCGCATTACCGCGGGTCTGCAGGAGCTGATTAAAAAATACAACCTTCCCTTCGTTGCCTTCAATCAGGGCTCCATCTGCCATCTGGAAACCGTGGGCACCATGCACTTTGCCATCAAATGGGGCAAACCGTGGGGTATTCCGAGCGTGCTTAAAGAAACAAGCAAGCGCAAAAAAGAAATGGAGCATATGGGCGCGGCCTATATGGCCGAAGGCCTTGTCACCCTCGCGGGCAGCAGGCTTTACACCAGTGCCGCCTACACTCCCGAGTTGGTTGACAATGCGCTCTCACGCTTTGACCGTGTGTTTGCGAATGTGGAAGTTCTGAAACAGGACTGAAATTGAGGTAAAGCTATGGATATTTTACAAGCCAAACAACTGGTGGTTGACGCGGGCAAAAAGCTTGTGGAAACCGGGCTGATCGCGCGCACCTGGGGCAACGTGAGCTGCCGCATCAGCGACACGCAGTTTGTCATCACCCCCAGCGGCAAGGCCTATGAGGCGATCACGCCGGATGATATCGTCACGGTGAATATTGCCGACTGTTCTTATGAGAGCGATATTAAGCCCTCATCTGAAAAGGGCGTGCACGCCGCTGTTTATCAGCTCAAGCCCGACATGAATTTTGTGATTCACACCCACCAACCGTTTGCTTCGGCAGTGAGTGCGCTGGGGTTCGATGTGAATAATATTGCGGGCGAAAGTCGCGACATCATCGGCGACCACGTGCCCTGCGCGGCCTACGGCATGCCCAGCACGGGCAAGCTCAAAAAGGGCGTGCGCGCGGCGCTTGCGCGTTCTGACTCCAAAGCGGTGCTGATGGCATACCACGGCGCGCTGTGCATGGGTGTTGATTATGAAGACACATTCGCGGTCGCCGCGGAGCTTGAAAAGGTTTGCGAGGGCTATATTTTAAGCAAATATCAGGCCGTGACGGGCAGCATTGCCGAGGGCTTTCGCTCTGTGGGTGAATATATCGCGTCGCTCGCCGAGCGTGGCCGTGAAATCGGCACCTTCCCGCCCTATGACTCCGTGCGCGAGGGTTCGTCCATGCGCCTTGTACCGAAGGACGGCGGCGAGGAAATGATTCTTGACATCGCCCCCGGCAAGGCCTCTCTTACGAGGCGCGACGAGCCTGTGGCCGCCGAGCTGCACAGGGCGGTTTATAAAAAGCGCGGCGACGTTTCTAGCATCATTCACGCGAACAGCGACGCGATTGTGTCCGCCTCCCGCCTAGGCGTGACGATCAAGCCCTTGCTTGACGACCTCGCGCAGATCGCGGGCGCGACGGTGCGCAGCGCGGAGTTTGACCCTTCGAACACCATGAAAACCGCAAAGAAAACGGTGAAGAAGCTGCGCGGCAGAAACGCGGTGATGCTCAAAAACAACGGCGCCATCTGCGTTGCGAAGGATGAAGAAGAGGCGGGCGCGGTGGAGCTGGTGCTTGAAAAGGGCACAAAGACCTATCTCACTGCGTCTCTGTTTGAAAAAATCAACCCCATCAACGCGATTGAAACGCGCATCATGCGGTTTGTGTATTTGCAGAAATATTCAAAGCAGAAATAACCGCAAGAAAATACGCTTCGCAAGCGCCAAATGAATTGACATAATTGATGAGCGTGTTATAATAGATACCGACTTGAAAAAAGCCGGTATCTATTCATTTTTGGTTAAAAAAACCTTTTTTGGGCAAAGCTTGTATGCGCGCTTTTTTCAGGGGAACACTGATATGGAGTCAGCGGCGGTCCTCATATGTTTTGCGGGCGCTGTTTTGAAAGGATAAAAGTTTATGAATATATCGGATTTGTCACCCAACAGCGGAAAACAACTGGTGATCGACACGCCCTACGGCAGCTATATGCGCTTTCCCGTCAAGACCCACGTGGTCAAGGCGGGGGATGATCTCTTTGCAATGATGGATCAATACGTCAGGCCCTATCTCGAGCCGGGCGACATGGTGTTTATCAGCGAGAAAATCGTTGCCATCAGCCAGGGCCGCGCGTTTGATATTGACGACATCAAGCCCCGCCCTTTGGCAAAGCTGCTGTGCAAGTTTGTTTATAAATCGCCCTATGGCATCGGCCTCGGCAGCCCGTGGACGATGGAGCTCGCCCTGCGCGAGGTGGGCGCGCCCAAAATGCTGTTTGCGGCGTTTTTCTCGGCTATCACAAAGCCGTTTGGTGTGCGCGGCGTGTTCTATAAAATCGTGGGCACCGCGGCGCGGGCGATCGACGGGCCCTGCGACTGTACCCTGCCGCCTTATAATCACTATGCAAAAATGGCGCCGGACAAGCCCGATCTTGTGGCGAAGCAGATGCAGGAACATCTTGGCGGCAACCTTGTGGCTGTGATGGACGCAAACGATATCGGCCGTGAGGTGTTGGGTGTGAGCGACCCGTCGCTTGATATTGACATGTGCAAGGCGATTTTTCACGACAACCCCCTTGGCCAGGGCAAAGAGCAGACGCCCATTGCCATTGTGCGCAAGGTTACGGCCGAAACGCCCCTTGCGGGCGCAGAGGGTTGAGATATGGGCATGGGCGGTCATGCCGGCGGTCTAGATCTCGGCCAAATTCTTTCTTCTTTGCAAAACTGTCCCTGCGGGCGGGAACATACAACACAGATTGAGCAGATTATTGTGGAGAGCGGCGCGGCGGTTCGCCTTGGCGCTCTCCTTTGTCAATTTCATTTTCCGAAAACCCTGCTGCTCGTTGCGGACAAAAACACCCTCGCCGCTGCAGAGGGTGTTTTGCAAAGCCTTGACGAGTGGGGATTTGTTGTAAAACCGCAGATATTTGACGATTTGCGCACGGCGGATATGCGTGAGGTGGAGTTAATTGAAGCACTTTCTGCCGAAGTGGGAGGCATTCTTTCTGTTGGCAGCGGTTCAAACAACGATATTTGCCGCTTGGCAAGCGCGCGGGCAGGCAAGGATCTTTGCATTTTTGCCACCGCAGCTTCCATGGACGGTTTTGCGTCGGACGCGGCGCCCATAACCTATAATAACTTCAAACATTCCTATCCCGCGCGTCAGCCCCGGCTGCTGATTGCTGACACTGCAATTCTTGCCGCCGCGCCGAAGGAACTTAAAAGCGCGGGCTTTGGCGACATGATGGGCAAATACATCGGCCTTGCGGACTGGCGCGTGGCGCATTTGCTTATCGGCGAATATTATTGCCCCCGTGTGGCCGCCCTCACAAAGCAGGCGGCAGACCGGATTTTTGCCCTCGCGGGCAGAATCACCGAACAAGATGAAGAAGCCGCGGCGGAGGTGTTCGAGGCTCTTGTGCTCACAGGTCTTGGCATGGGCTTCACGCACAATTCCCGCCCCGCGTCGGGCGCGGAGCATGTGGTTTCGCATTTTTGGGAGTGCAAGAAGCTTGAGCACAGCCTTGTTTCGGATTTTCACGGCAAAAAAGTGGGTGTGGCAACCCTTGCGTGCATGAAAATTTATGGCAGGCTGGCAGAAACAAAAGAAATTTTGCCTGTGCGCGAGCAGATTGACTGGGATGAAGTCTATTCGGCTTATGGCGAAGTGCTGAGCGAGGCGGTGCGCCCGCTGCACGACCCCACCACTACAGAAAAAATCACAACAGAAAAACTCAAAGAGGCATGGCCGGAAATTCGGCGAGTCATCAAAGAACTGCCGCCGTATGAAGCCATGCGTGCGGCGTTTGCGCAAGCGGGCGCGGCGGCGGAAAAAGAGGAAATCGGCGTGGATGCGAAATTATTTGCGCAGGGCTTTCGGTTCAGCCCCTTTATGCGCGACAGGCTGACGCTGCTGCGGCTGCTGCCGATGCTGCAAAAGGATTGGGAAGAACTCTATGGATAATGCGCTGTTAAAGAAAGGCTCGCGGCGGCTGGTCGCCATGTGTTTTTTCATTTATTGCATGAGCTACATAGGCCGCCTGAATTTTTCCGCCTGCATGGCCGACATTGTGGCAGACACGCAGATGGCGAAGACCTTCGCGGGCACAATCAGCACGGGCTACCTCGCCTGCTATGGCGGGGGGCAGCTGCTCAACGGCCTGATCGGCGATAAAATCTCGCCCAAGTATATGATTTTCACAGGGCTTTTGTGCTCGGGCGTCGCGAACGTGATGATGGGCGTGGCCGAAAATCACATTTTGCTTTTGGTGTTCTGGTGCATGAACGGCTATTTTCATTCCATGCTCTGGTCGCCGCTCATTCGCAGCTTTGCCGAATGGCTCCCCAAAGACCGCCAGCGCAAAGCGGGGGTGAGCATCGCGCCAACAATCCCGGCGGGCACCTTGCTTGCCTATGGCATATCGGCTCTGTTTTTAAAGCTTTCCGGTTGGCGTACGGTGTTTTTTGTGAGCGGCGGCATTTTGATTTGCGCTTCGGCGGTGTGGTTTTTGGGCGTCACCTCTCTGCGCACCTATATTCGGCAGATTGTGCCATTCAAAAAGCAAACAGAGCAAATGCCTGTTGCCGAAGAGGGGAGCGGCGGGCCTGCCGAACGGGGAAAAAATGTGAGCCTGCCTGCGGTGATTTTGAAAACGGGGCTGCTGTTTTCTGTCATCGGCATTTTATTCAACGGCATTCTGAAAGATGGCGTGACCCAGTGGGTGCCCACGTTTATTGCGGAGTCCTTTGGAGTGGACGCGTCTGCCGCGTCTGCCGTCGCGATGCTGCTGCCGGTAATTAATCTGAGCGGCCCGTATCTGGCCGCGTTTCTTGACAGGCGGGTTTTCAAAAATGAAATGGCCGCAAGCGCCGTGATGTTTTTCATCAGCGTTCTTTCAATTGCGGCACTGTTTTTTTTCGGCGGCAAAAACATGATTGTGTCCGCGGTGTTGATTGCTGTCTGCACCTCGTCCATGCTGGGGGCAAACTCCATGTTTCTCACCTTCATGCCGTTTCATTTCAGCAGTATCGGCAAAAGCTCCTCTGTCACGGGCTTTTTGAACGCCTGCTCTTATCTTTCTTCCGCCGTTTCCAGTGTGACCATCGGTTATATTGCCCAAACGAAGGGCTGGGATGTGACGATCCTTTCGTGGCTTGCGGTCGCGGCGCTGGGGCTGCTCGTTTGCCTTGCGGGCATTCGGGTTTGGAGGCTCGGGCGCGAGAAATATGCCCGCTGTTAGATTGCAAAAGAACTATCGTTCTCAATAAATAAAAAATACGGTTCTTTTATTGTTTTTAAAATAAAAAGCACAACCGCCCGAAATGAGCGGTTGTGTTTTTGAGGAGGGTGTATCATGAAAAAAACTTGCAAATGCAGCACGCTTGCAAAATGCCGCAAAACAAAAAAGCAAACTTATTTTTTGTCTTCAGCCTCGGTTTCTGTGTTCTGTTTTCCCGTTGCGGTGTCAACAATTTCAATGAGCATGGCGGGAACCATAATCACAGAGATCATCTCTTTGCCGAGCGTGAACAGCTCGGTCAGCAGCTGTGTGGCGGAATAATAATCCATGAAGCGTCCGGCGGCTATGTAAAGAAAGAAGCAGGCAAGAAAAATGATGCCGATTGGAGTCATGCCATATAGCATCAATTTTTTGGATATTTTGTTCATGTTTTTAAAAATTTTTATGATTTCCCCGAAGATCTTCCGCACGACAGCATCACCGACTCTTTACATTATGATAATATTATTATATAGTTAAAACAGTTGCCGGCGCAACACTCAAAATATGGAAAGTTTTTTAATTTTTATCTATTTTGGAAAGGAAATTGCGCAATGCGAAACATCGGCATTTCTTCGTCATGCTTTTATCCGCTTGAAACAGAAAAAGCGTTTCAGCTTCTTGCCGAAAACGGCATAAAGACGGCTGAAATTTTTATTAACGCAAAATCAGAGCTGCAAAAAAGCTTTCTTGACGAGCTCAACGCGATTCGAAATCATTATGGCATTCGTGTCACCTCTTTGCATCCCTATTCCTCTTTTGCCGAAAATTTTATGCTGTTCAGTTCTTATAAAAGAAGGTTTGAGGATTTTTTCGCGGATCTGCCGCTGCATTTTGAGGCTGCCCGCCTGCTTGGGGCGAAGTATTATGTGGTGCACGGCATTCGTCTGCCCGGCTCGATCGCGGACGGGGAATACTTTGAGCGCTTTGCCGCGATGATTGCCCTCGGAAAAAAGTTTGGCGTTTTGCCCGTGCAGGAAAATGTGGTGAATCACCGTTCGGAGTCGCCTGCATTTCTTTTGAAAATGAAAGAAGCTGTCGGCGAGGACTTCAAAATGGTGCTCGACACAAAGCAGGCCTTGCGCGCCGGGCACACCGCGTTTGAATTTGTTGAAAAGCTTGGCGGCTCGATTTGCCATGTGCACATCAGTGATTATTCGCAAACAAACGACTGCATCACCCCTCTCAGAGGGCAGCTTGATTTTCAGCGCCTGTTTCGCGAGATGGAGCGGCAGGGTTATGACGGCGACTATATCATTGAGCTTTATAACAACGGCTTTCGTGATATTTGCGAGCTGAAAGGTGCGGTTGCCGTGTTAAGTACCTTATGATTTCTGCGGGCTTTGCCGTCGGCGCGGTTGCAAAAGTGTAAAGAATTTAAGAATAAGAAATTATATGAATTGCATTTTGCGGCAAGGTATAGTATAATTTATTCTTATAGAAAGGCATAGCAAAAGGCGTTGCCCTTCTGAAAAAGCAGTTGCTTCTGTCCGCACTTTCTAAAAACCAACAAGGAGATATTGTGATGAGATGTCCGTTTTGTTCTTGTGAAGAAAGCAAGGTTATTGATTCAAGACCCACTGATGAGGGCGCGCGAATCCGCCGCAGGCGTGAATGCATGCAGTGCGCCAACCGCTTTACCACCTATGAGGTCATTGAAAGCGTGCCGATCGTTGTGGTGAAAAAGGATTCTTCGCGTGAGGTGTTTGACCGCAACAAGCTGATGAACGGCATGCTGCGCGCCTGCGACAAGCGCAAGGTCGCCATGAACGTTCTTGAACGGGCGGTTGATGAAATTGAGGCCGCGCTGCAAAATTCACTTGATAAAGAAATCACATCAACCCGCATCGGCGAGCTTGCCATGGAAAAGCTCAAGGGGATTGACGAGGTGGCCTACATCCGCTTCGCGTCGGTTTACCGCCAGTTTAAAGACATCAATTCTTTCCGCGCGGAGCTCAACAAGCTGCTGGACGACGAACATTAAACTTTCGCGCCAGCCGCCGCACGGTACACGGTGCACGGTGTGCACCGTGCGGAAAAATAAAAATAATCGGGGACATCGGATGAAAAAATTATATGATTGGGCCGTGAGCATCGGTTTTGTGAAAAAACTGATGCACATTCGGCTGTTTGAAAAGCTGTTGAGCTATGAAGTAGTGCTCTATGTGTTTTTTGGCGTGGTGACCACGGTTGTGAACTATGTGACCTTTCTTGGGTGTGACGCCGTCTTTGGCACAGGGCCGATCACAACACTGAATCTGTTTGGCAGAGCGTGGGACATCAGCTGGGTGTTCATCAGTAATCTGATTGCCTGGGTCGTTGGTGTTTTGGTTGCTTTCGTCACAAACAAGCTGTTTGTGTTTGAGAGCAAAAGCTGGCGCGCGGGCGTTGTTCTGAAAGAGTTCCCGCCCTTTGTTGGGGCAAGGCTTTTCTCACTGCTGGTTGAAACATTTGGTCTGGTGCTGCTGTTTAATATTATGGGCATTAACGCGAAGATTTCAAAAGCGCTTCTTGCGGTGTTCGTGGTGATAATCAATTACTTTTTCAGCAAGTTTGTTATTTTTACAAAAAAGAAGCCGAATGCTGCGGGCGGCGCACAAGACCCGCTGGAGAATTGACCCCCAGACATTCCTCGCATGGTTCTTATATTTATTAACTTGCGGGCATGATGAATGAAAATTCGTCATGTTCTTTGCGTGTATCAACGGGAGGGGCAAGCCCCCTTTGCGAAAGGATGGTATCACTATGAAATTCAATGAACTGGACAAGCAGGGAACTGTGGACGGCTTTGCGCTTGTGAAGGTTTGCGATAAAAAAACGGCCAAGAACGGCTCTGTGTATCTTGACATGATCCTTGCCGACGCCAAGGACGAAATCAACGCCAAGCTCTGGGATTATAAAGAGGGCTCGCACCCCGAGGTGGAACTGAACACGGTTGTGCGCATCCGCGGGCAGATCCAGCAGTATAACAACCAGCCCCAGCTGCGCGTTGACCGCATCCGCCCCGCCGTGGACGCCGATAATATCGACATGGCGGACTATGTGCCCGCCGCGGAATACACCAGCGAATTCATGATGGGTGAAATCCGCAAGGTGGTCGCCGCTTTCTCGGATGAATCCCTTAAAAAGCTCACGACCGCGATTTTGGATGAATATGCAGACCGTCTGATGATCTGCCCCGCGGCGTTCCGGCTGCACCACGCGATGCGCGGCGGGTTGCTGTATCACGTTTTGTCCATCATCCGTTTGGCTCAAGGTGTGTGCAGGGTGTACCCTTCGATTGACAAAGATTTGCTGCTCACGGGTGTGATTTTGCACGACGTGGCAAAAACAGAGGAGTTCGAGCTTTCAGCGTCGGGGCTTGTTGACAAATACACCACAGAGGGCATGCTCGTCGGGCACCTTGTGCGCGGCGCAATCGCCGTCGAGCGCGTCGGAACAGAGCAGGGGATTCCCAAAGAAACCCTGATGCTTGTGCAGCACATGCTCATTTCACACCACGGCGAGCCGGAATACGGCGCGGCGGTGCGCCCGGCGTTTTTAGAGGCCGAGATCCTCTCGCAGCTTGATTTGCTGGATGCTCGTGTTTATGAAATCACAAAAATCATCAGCGAGCTTGTGCCGGGCGATTTTTCAAACCGCATTTGGAGCCTTGACGACAGAAAAATGTTCAATCACGGCAGGAAGGTGACGCTTCCCGAAGCCAAGCTGGAAGAAGCCTGAGCCTTGCCGCGAAAAATAGTATCTCGCAGAAAGGAATGACCGTTTCATGGGCAGATCACACGAAGTCAAATCGGTGCAGCGCCTTTTAAAAGACGACGGCACCCTGCGCGAACCCGGCTGGTCACGAAAGCTGTATCAGGTCTATGACAGAAGCGAAATCAAAGCACCCAAATTCCGCATTAAAGAATGGGATTATTATCTCGTGCTCAACGAAAACCACGCGTTTGCCTTCACAATTTCTGACGACGGCTACATCGGCCTGCAGTCGGCCTCCTTGCTCGACTTTCAAAATGTGCTGGAGCACACGGAAACTATTCTCACCCCTTTTCCCATGGGTAAGCTGCACATGCCCTCCACCTCTGAAAGCGGCAACGTGTCTTATCACGACAAACGGCTGAAAATGGACTTTTTCAAAGAGAACGGGCGCCGCCGCCTCGTCTGCGAGTTTCAGAATTTCTGGGACGGCACGGCGCTGTCCGCCGATATTACGCTCTATGAGCCTGATACGGATACCATGGTCATCGCAACGCCGTGGAAAGAGAAGAAAACGGCATTTTATTACAATCAAAAAATCAATTGCATGCGCGCCGAGGGCAAGGCCGTGTTCGGCGGGCGTGAGTTTGTGTTTTCGCCCGAAACCGACTTCGGCACCCTTGACTGGGGGCGCGGCGTGTGGACCTATCAAAACCGCTGGTATTGGGGCAGCGGCAACGGCATTGTGAACGGCAGGCCTTTTGGCTTCAACATCGGCTACGGCTTCGGCGACACCTCCGCCGCGAGCGAAAATGTGATTTTTTATGACGGCAGGGCGCACAAGTTTGACGATATTGTGTTTCAAATCCCCGAGTCGGACGGACGCAGGCAATATCTCAAGCCGTGGATATTCACCTCGAGCGACGGCAGGTTTGAGGCCGATTTTGTGCCCGTGCTTGACCGTGCGGCAAAAATTGACGTGAAGCTCATCAAGACAGACCAGCACCAGGTGTTCGGCCGCATGAGCGGTAAGGCGGTGCTTGACGACGGCACGGCGCTGGAATTCAAAAATTTGATGTGCTTTGCCGAAGATGTTTATATGAAATATTAAAGGATTGAAACAATGGACTGGACGGAAATCATCATCCGCGTTCCGGCGGACGACGTCGACCGCGCGGGCGACATCGCAAACATGACGGTGCCCTACGGCATTTATATTGAGGACTACCGCACCCTTGAGGAAGAGGCGATGGAAATCGCGCACATCGACCTCATTGACGAAGCGCTTTTGCAAAAAGACCGCAGCGTGGGGCTTGTGCATATTTATATTTCTCCCGAAGAAAATCCGCAGGAGGCTGTGCAGTTTCTGCGCGAGCGGTTTTCGGCCGAAAAAATAGAGCATGAAATCGAGCAGGCGGCCTGCAGAAATGAGGACTGGGAAAACAATTGGAGGGCCTTTTTTCACCCCATGCCCGTGGGCGAGCGGCTGCTGATCCGTCCGGTTTGGGAAGAGGTCTCAGACGCGGGCGGCAGGGTGATCCTTGATTTGGAGCCGGGGCTTGCCTTCGGCACGGGCACCCATGAAACCACGCGGCTGTGCATGGAGGCGCTCGAGCCTTATGTGAACGAGAACGCCGAGGTGCTCGACGTCGGCTGCGGCAGCGGTATTCTCTCAGTCGCGGCGCTGCTGTTGGGCGCAAAAAACGCCACAGGGGTGGACATTGACAAAATCGCCGTGCGCACGGCGCGTGAGAACGGTGAGCGCAATGGCTTTTGCGAGCCGCAATACAAAGTGCTCCACGGCAGCCTGACAGACGAGGTTACCGGCCGATATGACCTTGTGCTTGCGAATATCGTTGCGGACGCGATCATCCTGCTCTCAAAAAATGTGCGGCAGTTCATGAGGCCGGGCGCGGTGTATATCGTTTCGGGCATTATTGACCTGCGCGAGAGCGAGGTTGCCGCGGCGCTCAAAGAAAGCGGCTTTCAAATCCTGAAACGCTTTGAAGAGTCCGGCTGGCTTTGCTTTGTCTGCGCATAGATATAGTTGTTAGTGTTTTAGAGTCGTATTTACTCCCATCGAAAGGAGGGAACAACATGAAAATTGAAATTGGCGAATCTCTCATGCTGTCTTGGCTAAGACATGTAAAAGAGTGCCGAATCGTGCAAACGAACTGGAAAGCGTCCCCTAGATGGGAGCTTCAGAACAGAGATATTTTAGAAAACCTTATGGAACGGTCTTCCGCATTCTTTCAATCAAAATATGGTTATAACTTATACAAAGGCAATAGTGGCCTGCCGCAAATGATTACACAGGCAGAAATAGATGTTTTGGGCATCTCTTTTGACGCTGACAGCATAAAAAGTTATGCTGTTGATGTGGCGTTTCACGAAGCTGGCTTAAACTATGGTGCCAAAGAAGAAACAGTTTCTCGAGTTGTAAAAAAATATATCAGAACTGCAATGTGCTTATCTGGTTATTATGGTTTTGATACAGGCTCAATTATTTTTGCTTCACCAAAAATCAATCCTTCAATTATGGAAGCTATAAATATGTGTGTTTCTGATATTTTAAATGTTTTACATGAATCTGGTCTGAACTTTGATATTCGTATTATTGCAAATGAGGCTTTCAGTGACCAGATATTAAAGCCTGTTTTAAGTGCGCTTGGTGATGTGTCGGATACATCTGAGTTATTCATGCGCAGTTTGCAAATGTATAATCTATTTTCTGATAAAAAACCGGCAAAAGACAGTGTAAAAAAATCGGTTTCTCCTTATAGAATTTCTCCCGCTCTTGATAAAATAGAGCAGGATAGTCTTTCGGGGCTTGATGAAATGAAAATTGGAGCCATCGTAAGAAATACTTTTAGCAGAATGTTGGAGGATGGAAAAGCTTCAGAACACGAAATATCCTTGATGCAAACAAAAGAATATTCAAAGGAAACCTTTGACATTCAATATCCTTTGCTCGTCAAAGCAGAAAAAACAGATGGATCCAGCCCTCCAAGATATTATAGTTCATCTATTAAGATTAATAATGAGAATTATTTTTTATGTTCTGAATGGTTTGAAGTTCCTGCGAATAATGACAGGCCTTATCTTATGAAATGGATTGCATTACATATGAAATAAATTAACAGTCAGATATGAATGATATCATGATTTTATCATATATAATGTTCACTGAACAAACACCGTTTGCGAACGGTGTTTGCAAAAATGAAGCGAAAGCTTCATTTTTGGCACCAAAACCCTTGGTTTTGGTGTACGTTCCATTGATTCCATGCCTGCTTCGAGGGACGGTTGTTAAACATGTTGTCCCTCGAAGTGCAAGGTTATTAAGCCAAAAGGCTTAAAAACCTTGCACCTGAACAAAACAAAAAACACTTCAAAGGTTGATCATGATAGATTTTTGCTTTGTTCAGCAGGCATTATATAAAGCTTTTGGAAAGGGCAGATTTTTGTATGGAATCCATTATTCATCAGTTATCAGAGCTTGTGGGCGGCGCGTTTGCGCAGTGCGGCTATGAGCCGCGGCTTGGCGCGGTGACGCTTTCAGACCGCATGGACCTTTGCCAGTTTCAGTGCAACGGCGCGTTCGAGGGCGCGAAGCTGTATCGAAAAGCGCCCGTCGCCATTGCGGGCGAGGTTGCGGCGGCGCTTGCGGAAAATGATATTTTTCAAAAAGCCGAGGCGGTTCCCCCGGGGTTTCTCAATTTGACTGTAACAGACGCGTTTCTGCTCGAAGCGGTTGCCGCCGTTGCTGCCGACGGGCACGCGGGCATTGCGCAGGCGGGGCACAACGAAACGATTGTGCTTGACTACGGCGGGCCGAACATCGCAAAGCCCCTGCATATCGGCCATTTGCGCGCCGCGATTATCGGCGAGGCGCTCAAACGCATTGCGCGTGCGGCGGGCTACACCGTCATCAGTGACGTGCACCTTGGCGACTGGGGCCTGCAAATGGGCCTTGTGATCGCGGAGCTTTCAGAACGCTTCCCCGAGTGGGTCTGCTTTGCGGACGGATTTGACAGTGCCGAAGCGCTTGATTTGCCCCTTGACGTTGACATGCTCAATGAAATTTATCCCTTTGCCAGCAAAAAAAGCAAAGAGGACGAAGCGTTTGCCGAAAAGGCGCACAACGTCACCCTTGCGCTGCAAACAGGTCACAGGGGCTACCGCGCGGTGTGGGAAGCCCTCATTCGCGTGTCAGCCGCCGACCTGAAAGAGAGCTATGAAAAGCTGGGCGTGACCTTTGACTATTGGTACGGCGAGAGCGACGCGGAGCCGTATATTGAGCCGATGGTGAACATTTTAAAGGAAAAGAATCTGTTATATTTAAGCGACGGCGCGCAGGTGGTGGACGTTGCCGAAGAGAGCGACAAGTCACCCGTGCCACCCGTGATTATCAAAAAATCCGACAACTCGAACATCTATGCCACAACCGACCTCGCCACGATTTTGCAGCGCGCCCATGATTTTTCGCCCGACCGCATCTGGTATGTGGTGGACAAGCGGCAGGGCCTGCACTTCACGCAGGTGTTCCGCTGCGCGAAAAAGGCGGGGCTTGTGCCGGAAAGCACCGAGCTTTCGCACCTTGGCTTCGGCACCATGAACGGCAGCGACGGCAAGCCCTATAAGACCCGTGACGGCGGGGTCATGCGGCTTTCTGACCTGATTGAAACCGTCACCGAGGCGGCCTATGAAAAAATCGGGCAGTCAGAATATGCCAACGCCGAAGAAAAGCGTGAGAACGCAAAAAAAATCGGCATCGCGGCCATCAAATTCGGCGACCTTGTGAACCACCGCTCGAAGGATTATATTTTTGACATTGACAAATTCCTTTCATTTGAGGGCAAGAGCGGAACTTATCTGCTCTATACCGTCACCCGCATCAACTCCATTCTGCGCAAAGCGGGAACGGAAGAATCCGCCGCCCCCTTTGACACAAAGCAGGTGTTTTCAGACGCGGAGCGCGCGCTGTATCTTGCCGTTTTGATGACGACCGAGGCGTTTCGCCTTGCATTGCAGGAAAAGGCGCCAAACTATGTTTGTGAAAACGCATATCTTCTGGCGACGCTGTTTTCGGCGTTTTATCATGATTCGCATATTCTGAACGAAGCCGACGCGGAAAAGAAGGCCGCGTGGCTCTCCCTTTGCGTGCTCGTGCGCCGTTTGCTGCTTTTGCACCTTGATGTGCTGGGTATAGAAGCGGTTGACAGAATGTAACTGATATCCGCTTCGTGATATTTCGGAAGGACGATTGGTATGACTTTTTTGTGTTACCCAAAATGCACTACCTGCCAAAAGGCCGAACAGTGGCTGCAATCCCGGAGGGTTGATTATATGTTCCGCGACATCAAAACCCAAAACCCCACAAAAGCCGAGCTGCGCGAATGGCACGAGAAAAGCGGCCTGCCGTTAAAGCGATTTTTCAACACCAGCGGTTTGCAGTACCGTGCGTTGGAGCTGAAAGAAAAGCTGCCCGCAATGAGTGAAGACGAACAGTTTGCCTTGCTTTCGAAAGACGGCATGCTTGTCAAGCGCCCGGTGCTCATCGCAGACGGATTTGTGCTGGTCGGCTTCAAACAGGCAGAATGGGAAAAGGCGTTGCCGCAATAAAAAACATTCAACCTGAAAGAGAACAGATACAAAAAGCAATCAACCTTGCGTCGATTGCTTTCTTTTATTTCTGCGGTATACTGTTTTTGAAACGTTTCAACATTCGAACGAAAGGCGGAAAAAACTATGCCGTTAAATTATCAAAAAATAGGTGACACTATCTCATCTCTCCGCAAAATAAAAAACATGACGCAGAGCGATTTAGGCGAGCGGCTGCACATTTCGTTTCAGGCCATTTCAAAATGGGAGCGGGGCGAAGCCCTGCCCGACACCGCGACACTGGTTGATTTGGCGCAAGTCTTGGAAACTACGGTTGATCACATCCTAAACGGCGGTGAGCGCACCGTTGTGTATAAGGGCAAAAAAACAGCGGCGGATATGCGTGAAGGGCTGAAGTGCTTTGCGCGCTTCGGCGATAAAGTGGGAAAGGAAAACAGCATTTACCGCTATGCTGTTGAGGGGCTGAGCGAGAAGATGCACACAGAAATTGCACCCATGCTTGAAGACGGATTTCTATTTGAATGCTTGCTTGCCGAAACAGTGATTCAAAACATTATTGCGGGATATTATTTTGACATGCACGAAGTCAGGCTGGCTTTTTCGCACGAAAAATGGTATGCTGTGGTACAGGAGTATGCTGAAAAATACGGTTTAAAATAAAACTTATCAAGCAAGAGGGGCGGTTGCGATGAGCGGAACAGCGTTGAAATACCTCATGATGGTTCTCATGGTGCTTGACCACATCCGTTATTTTGTGCCGCGCGAGGTGTGGCTGGTGTTTCATGTCGCGTCGCGCTGCGTTGCCGCCTTTTTTGCCTTTATGGCCGTTGAGGGCTTCATCCACACAGGCAGCCAAATAAAATATATCCGCCGCCTGTTTGTCTGGGCGGGGCTGATGTTTGCGGGCAACACACTGCTCAACGAGGTGATCATTCGTGACGCGCAGTATGAGGTGCGGAACAACATCTTTCTCACCCTTGCTTTCGGCGTGCTGATCTTGTATTTGCTGGAAATGTCTTTTCACGTTGCGCGGGGGGCGAAGAGGACCGCCGTGCTCTTTTGTGCCGCGGTGCTGTTTTTGCTTGCGTTTTTCGTTGCGGAGGGTGGTTTTTTCATCCCCATATTCATGGTGATCACCTATTCTTGCCGCGAAAATAAAAAGCTGCGCAACTTGCTGTATTGTGCGCTGTCAGCCTTTGTGTTTTTATTGGAGTTTTCGTTGGCGGAAGGGCCCTTCACAAGCTTTTGGGACAGGCTCTATTATGTCAATTTCTTATTCATTATCTTCTTGCCGTTTGCTTATCTTTATAACGGCAAGCGCGGCAAGGCCACAAAATTCACGAAATACTCATTTTATATTTTTTATCCGCTCCACCTTTGGCTGATTGCGCTGATTGCGTGGCGGCTTCAGGCATAAAAAAAGCCCTTCTTCTCGGAGGGCCTTTGTTGTGGATCGCTTACCACTCAACTTCCCACTTTTCTTGATATTGCAGGCCGAGCTTTGCGTTGTTCACCTTGATAATAACTGCTGCGGTCACTTTTGCAAACTCCATCGTGCTCGGGAGCGTTTGGTCGAGATAGGTCATGTTGCCGGTGGCCTTGTCAATTTTGCAGGTCAGCGAAGCGTCGAAATAAGAGTTTTTCATGCCCTCAAGGCTTACCATTGAGCCTGCCGCGCCGGTCACCTGATCAACGTCGACAATGTTAAATGTTGTGCCCACCTTGCCGCCGCCGAACGGGGGGTCCACGTCGGGGCTGCTCATGGAGGAATTCATTTTGATTGTGATCTCATACTCGCTGCCCAGGTCCTTGCATTCCGCCGTGTCGATCATGCCGGCGGCAAGATTGCAGGTTGCCGATTTGTTGGGCGGGAAGTGCGCCACATAATCAGCAGGGGTGCTGTAGGTGACCTTTGTTGTGTCCTCTTTTAAAAATTGCCCCATCAAGGACTGCGCAATGCTGCTGATGGCGTCGTTGTTGCCAATTTCAACAATGCTTTGATAATTCGTGTTGTTGACATAAACCTTTGAAATACTTTTTGCGCTTGTTTTCACCTTGTTGACCGCCGCGGCATAATATTTGGCAATCTCTTCTTTGGTTTCAGGCTTTTTTGCCGCTGCCTGTGTGGTGTTCTGCGCGGTTGTAGTTGCGCCCGCAGGGAGGGTTGCCTCCTCTGAGGTTGTTTCGGCTGCCTGCGTTTCTGAGGGCTGCTCTTGGCTTGTGCCCTCCGGCAGGGTGGTCGTTGTTTCGGGCTCCTCTTTTGTGCAGGCTGCAAGGGAAAAGATGGAGCACATCGCCAGAATTATGGAGATGCGTTTCAAAATGGTGCGTTTCATGTTTCCTCCTACTGATAAAGACAAGGTGCCTTTATCTCTCTGACTGACTATATTTAACATTGATTTTACCCCAATATATGCCGCGGTGTCAACTGTTTCACAGCAAAAAACGGTTGTTGTCAAAGATTTTTTGATATTATAATTTAAGTTCTTGCATTTTTGCTTGCAATCCTTTATAATAAAGAGTATAAAAAAGATTTAAAAATGCATATGGAGGTAACTGTATGAAACGTGTGATTTCCTTCCTGCTCGTTTTTGCCGCCCTGTTCGGCGTCTTTTCGGTCTGCGCTTATGCCGACGACGGAATCGGTTCTGTTTATTATGTGACGCTTCCCGCTGAAAATGACAAATTCACCATTCAGCCTGCCGCGGGCTACAGCGTTTATGTTCCCGCCGGCCAGGCGTTTGAGTTCTATATTGAACCCAAAGAGGGTTATTCGCTGAAGGCTGCCATTGTTTCTGTTGACGGCGCCATTTTCTACGAAACAGACACCATCGACGAATATTTCCCGGGCGGCCACCCCACAAGAAGGCAATACAGAATTGATTCTGTCACCAGCAACATGCAGGTTTTTGTGACCAATGTGACGACCGAGCGAAACGCAGACCTGTTTGAGTTCCTGATTCAGTTCTTTAATCAAATCGTTGCCTTTTTCCAGGAGCTGTTCTCCGGCGGGGCTGCCGCGGCGATTGCTTGATTTGCATATAGAGCGGCGATTGACGCGCATGGCTTCAATTGCTGTTTGAGGGCATCCTCAAAAAACGGCCTCCGCTTGCGGGGTCGTTTTTTCAGTTGATTGTTAATAAATTGGAGTGGTGTTGCAGTTGAAAGGGCGAAGCTTTGATATTGCGATTATCGGCGCGGGGGCCTCGGGCTTGTGCGCCGCCGTTGCCGCCGCGCGCTGCTTTGCGCGTGAGGGGCGTTCGTCGAGTGGCATTGCGCTGCTGGAGGCGCTGCCGCGCGTGGGCAAAAAGCTTCTTGCGACGGGTAACGGGCGCTGCAACCTCACAAACAGCAAAATCACCGAGGACTGTTATTTCGAAAACGGCGCATTTGCCTTGAACGTGATGCGGGCAGCGGACCACGAGGCCGTGCTTGCCTTTTTTTCGTCGCTCGGCCTGCGCACAAAAGAGGACGAATGCGGCAGGGTCTATCCCCAAAGCAATCAGGCGGCCTCGGTGCTGGACGCGCTGCGCTTCGCGGTTGAAAAGCATGGCGTTTGTGTGCTCACCGAAACAAAGGCGCTCTCGCTCAAGACGCATGGGAACGGTTTTTTCATCAATGACTCGCTGTTCGCCAAAAGGGTGATTGTCGCCGCGGGCGGGCAGAGCGCAAGGCAGTTCGGTTCAGACGGTTCGGGCTTCGCGCTGCTGCGTGAATTGGGTGTTCGGCTGAGGCCGCCTTTTCCCGCTTTGACGGGCTTGCTGCTCGGCAAGCCCTATCCCCGGGCGCTGAAGGGCGTACGGGCGGAGTGCGAGGCGCGTGTGTGCCTTGGTGAGCGTGTTTTGGCACAGGACACAGGCGAGGTGCAGTTTAATGAAAACGGAGTTTCGGGCATTCCCGTGATGCAAATTTCACGCTTTGCGTCCATGTATGCCGGCGACAAATCCCTTGTGCTGCAAATTGACCGCTTGCCGGGCATGGCGGCAGGGGAGCTGCAAGCTTATTTGCAGGCGCGCGCGCGTGAATACCCCTTTCTCGCGGCTGAGGATCTGATGAGCGGCCTGATGCCCAAGCGGCTTGCTTCTGTTTGCGTGAAGGAGGCGGGGCTGTCGCCCTCTTCGAGCGTGTCTGCCTTGCAACAGGCTGATCTTGAGCGAATTGCCGCGTGTGTGAAGGGGCAGACTTATACAATAGAGAAAACGGCGGGGTTTGACGCCTCTCAGGTGACGGCCGGCGGGGTGGACACAAGCGAATTTTGCCCCCAAACCCTTGAAATAAAAAAGATAAAAGGCTTGTATTGCTGCGGTGAAGTGGTGAATGTGGACGGCCTGTGCGGCGGGTTTAACCTGCAATGGGCATGGAGCTCGGGACTTGTGAGCGGCACGGCGGCGGCGCAAAGCCTTCTGGAATAGGGAATTATGTTAAGAATCCATGAAATAAAAGCGCCCATCGGGGCGGATATCGAGCGGGTCAGGCAGGCTGCTGCGCAAATGGTCGGCATTTGCGCGGCGGACCTTACGGATTTTGAAATCGTGAAGGAATCCGTGGACTCGCGCAAAAAAAACAACATTCGCATGGTTTATACTGTGGACATCAATTTTGACGGCGATCTCGAGGCCGTCGCGCGGCGCTTTCCCTCCAACCAATGCGCGGTGGTCGAAACCTATGAATACAGTCTGCCCGAAAACCGGCGGCATTCAAAATTTCGCCCTGTGGTGGTTGGCTTTGGCCCCGCGGGCATGCTTTGCGCCTATCTGCTCGCAAAAGCGGGGCACAATCCCATTGTTTTGGAGCGCGGGAATGATGTTGACGCGCGGCAGGCGGACGTGAAGCGGTTCTGGGCGGAGCGCGTGCTTGACACGAACTCCAATGTGCAGTTCGGCGAGGGCGGCGCGGGCACGTTTTCAGACGGCAAGCTCACGACGGGTATTAAAGACCCGCGGGTGCGCGAGGTGTTCGAGGTGTTTTTGCGGCACGGCGCGCCGCCTGAGATAAAATATTCGGCCCGCCCGCATATCGGCACGGATAAGCTCTGCGCCATGGTGAAAAATATGCGCATGGAGATCCTTCGCATGGGCGGCGAGGTGCGTTTCGGCGCGCGGTTTCAAAGGCTGATTGCAGCCAATGAATTCGTGCACGGTCTTTCTTATGTCCAGGGCGGCAGGATCCACGACCTTGAAACCGACTGCGTGGCCCTTTGCATCGGCCACTCCGCGCGCGACACGTTTGAAATGCTTTACCAAAGCGGCGTTAAAATGGCGCAAAAGGCTTTTTCTGTGGGTACGCGCATTGAGCACCCGCAGGAATTCATCAACCGCTCGCAATATGGCAGGCTTTGGAACCACCCCCTGCTGCCGGCGGCGGATTACAAGCTCTCGAACCACCCGATTCACGGCCGTGGCGGCTACACCTTTTGCATGTGCCCGGGCGGCTATGTGGTCACCGCCTCTTCGGAGGAGGGTATGGTGGTCGTCAACGGCATGAGTGAATATGCCCGCGACGGCGAGAATGCGAATTCGGCCATTCTTGTGGGCATTGAGCCGGACTATTTTGCAGACGGCCACCCCCTTACGGGCATCGCTTTTCAGCGCGAAATCGAGCGGGCGGCTTTTGCGGCGGGTGGGCAAAGCTATGCCGCGCCGGCCCAGACGGTCGGTGATTTCTTAAAAAATATCCCCTCAAGGCGCCTGGGCGCCGTGAACCCGACCTGTCCCACGGGCGTTGTGCCGGGCGATATCCGCACTGTTTTGCCGCCGGTGGTGACAGACACGATTCAAAAGGCTTTGCGAAATTTTGACACCAAAATTCAGGGCTTTGCCATGGCGGACGCCGTGCTCACCGCCCCTGAGAGCCGAAGCTCCTCACCCGTGCGGATTTTGCGTGACGAATTTTTTCAGTCTAACGTGCGCGGGCTTTACCCCTGCGGCGAGGGCGCGGGCTATGCGGGCGGCATTGTTTCGGCCGCGACGGACGGCATTCGCGTCGCCGAGGCCATTCTCGGTGATGAAGACGGGTATTTTAACGATTAGTATACAATAGATTGCTCAATGACGCGCATTCAGCAAAACACTCCGACAGCGAAAGGACAGACACAAGAATGAAAAAAACCAAAATTGTTTGCACTCTGGGGCCTGCGAGCTCAGACGAAGAAACCCTGAGAACCATGCTCAAAAGCGGCATGAATGTCGCGCGGCTCAACTTTTCTCACGGAACGCACGAAACACACAAAAAGATGATTGATTTGTTTCGCCGTGTGCGGGATTCCCTCGGGCTTCCCGCCGCTGTTATGATGGACACAAAAGGTCCCGAAATCCGCCTGAAAAATTTTGAAAACGGCAGCGTTACCATAAAAGACGGCGATGAATTTATTTTGACGACGGAGGATGTTCCCGGCACCGAAAAAATCGCCTCGGTGACCTATAAAGACCTTCCATCCCAGCTGATTCCCGGCATGAAGGTGCTCATTGACGACGGCAAGGTCGTGCTGGAGGTCGTGGAAGCGCTGGGCGCGGAGGTTCGCTGCAAAATCCTCAACGGGGGCACGATCAGCAACCACAAGGGCATCAACATCCCGAAGGGCAGGCTTGACATCCCGTTTTTGAGCGAGGGGGATAAAGCGGATATTCTGTTCGGCATTGACCAGCAGGTGGATTTCATTGCGGCCTCTTTTGTGCGCAGAAAGTCTGATATCGTTGAGATGCGCAAGTTTATCGACTATAACGGCGGGCATACTATTAAGGTCATTTCAAAAATAGAAAACCTTGAGGGCGTTGAAAATTTTGACGAGATACTCTCGGTTTCAGACGGCATCATGGTCGCCCGCGGCGACATGGGCGTTGAAATTGAGTTTGAGCGCCTGCCGGGTCTTCAAAAGCGCTTTATCAGAAAGTGCTACACCGCCGGCAAAATGGTCATCACCGCAACGCAGATGCTCGAATCTATGCTCAACAACCCCTCGCCGACGCGCGCCGAAATCACGGACGTCGCCAACGCCGTGTTCGACGGCACCTCCGCCGTGATGCTTTCGGGCGAGAGCGCCATGGGACGCTACCCGGCCCTTTCGGTTGCGGTCATGGCGAAAATTATCCGTCAGGCCGAGCGCGACGCGTTTGATATGAACATTTACCGCGAATATAACTATGAGATGGACTACACAGACAACACCAACGCCATCTGCGACGCGGCAAACACAACCGCCCGCGACATTAACGCCGCGGCGATTATTGTTGTGACAAAGGGCGGTCAGGCGGCGCGGCGCATGTCAAAGTTCCGCCCCGATGTGCCGATTGTTGCTGCGACCCCCGAGGCGCAGACCTTTCACCAGCTTTCACTTTCGTGGGGCGTTTACCCGGTAATGTCAAAATATCAGAAAACGTCAGACGAGCTGTTCCAGCACGCGATCGACTGCGCGAGGATGCTTGATATGGTGCACAACGGCGACAAAGTCGTTATCGCGGCCGGCGTGCCTCTGGGCACAAGCGGCAACACCAATATCATCAAGGTGGAAACCGTAAAAGGCGTATAATGCGATAAAAAAGCGCGCCCGGCAAAAGGTGCGCTTTTTCATAAATACCCGGTAATAAACAGGAGGTTTTTCGGAATGAATATCTGGCATGACATTGCCCCCGCGCGCATCAGGCCCCATGATTTTTTCGCGGTGATAGAAATTACGAAGGGCAGCAAAAACAAGTATGAACTCGACAAGGCAACCGGCATGCTGATGCTTGACCGCATTCTTTACACCTCGACCCATTACCCGGCAAACTACGGCTTTATTCCGCGCACGTTCGCGGATGACGGCGACCCGCTCGACGTGCTTGTTCTGTGCTCTGAGCCGATTCAGCCTTATGCCATGGTGCGCTGCTATCCCATCGGCGTGATTTCGATGCTCGACGAGGGATATGTGGACAATAAAATCATCGCCATCCCGCATTATGACCCGACTTATAACACCTACCGTTCCATCCATGACCTGCCGGGGCATATTTTTGACGAGATGAAGCACTTCTTCTCTGTTTACAAAACCCTTGAAGGCAAAACGACCGCCATAGACGAGGCGCGCGACGCGCATTCGGCCATAGCGATTATTGAACATGATATTGCGGCTTATGAGAAAAAGCGTGCAAACGGCGAGTTTTGGATAGGATAAATGTTATAAATTAAAGATAAGAACGAAGCGATTCCAGATAGTTTTTTAAGCAGCTGTCCGCATTGGCTTCCAGCCAGCGAAATACAGATTTCATCATATCTTCCTCACGCATAGAATCCGATGACTGGCAAACGCGGGAGTGCATGCGGAAAATATCATCATAGCAATCTGCTCCCCGAAGCATATGTTTCAAATTAGCAACAAAAACTTTTAGGGTATGGTCAACACGGCTGAAAGGGAAATCGGACTTTGTGACACTGGCAAAATGCGGTACGGCGACGCACTTAATATCCACCATCAAAAACGGGTTTTCAGAAGAGATTGCATTGGAAACAATGTAACCGCCAGGCATCAAGCTTGGTGCATAATCAAAAAAGAGAACAGGGAATGCATTGTTTAACAGCTCTGGTATTTGCAATGAAAAGAGGCTGTTATCGCGGCCTGAAACATCCAGTTCAATGTCGATGTCTGAAAATTCATCGTGATAGTTCTCGGCAATGCTGCCATAAATCGTGCATTTTTTAACATCCGGAAGTAAAGAAAAATATGCGCAGATTTCGTGAGCGGTGTCCACAATATCCATATTCATTCCCCTGTCTTTTTCATTTCTTTTAAGGGCTTTGCTGCTGTGATTTGCGTCAGTCAAACGGAAACAGGGGTTGATCCTCAAACAGTACAAACAGCCGGTGCAGCGCGCGCGTGACCATCAGATATAAAATCCGGTTTTCTTTTTCTTTTGAGCATAATGCGTCCGCAAAAGGAATGATCACGTTGTCAAACTCAAGGCCCTTTGTGAGCACGAGGGGCATGACCATCACGCCGGCGCCGAACTCCTCAGAGCGGTCGTCAATCAGGCGAATGCTTTTCTCATGCTGGCGCAGCGCTTCAAAAAGGCGTCTTGCCGAAGCGGTCGTTTTGGTGACAATGCAGGTGGATTTGCCCCGCAGCCTGCCTGAGCGCAGCAGCGTGAGAATCGCCTGCACCTGGTCGGTTGCCGTTTCCACGCTCACCGGTTCGCCCTCGCGGTCAAAAATTTCATAGCGTTCCCCGCCGAGCAGCATGAGCGCGGTTTCGTTGATGTGCCGCGTGGAGCGGTAGCTTTTTTTCAGCTGCAGCATGTTCGCGTCATAAAGTGCGCAGAGCTGTTCCTTTGAGAGGGTGTTGACATCGTTCAAAATGCCCTGATTGGTGTCTGCAAGCAGGGTGAATCGGCTTGTCGGGCAGAGATAACGGATGATTTTGTGCTGGAGCGGGCAAAAATCCTGCGCCTCGTCAATGAGCACATGCTTCGGCTCTTTGATTTTTTGCAGTGTGCCGAGCAGGGCTCTGATATAGAGCACCACCAGCGCGTCCTCAAAAAACAGCATGCGGCGGTTGAGATTCCGCTTTGTTTGGCGAAAGACCTCGGCGTTGCCGCTCTCTTCGCAATAGGCGCTGAGCGCCTTATGGTAAATTGCGATTTCATCCACCCGCAGGCTTTCATGAAGCCTGCTTCTTGTTTTTTGCTTTGTTTCGCGTTTAAGCATGCGATAAAGCTGGTTCGGGTCGTCGAACACTTCGCGTTCCTCTTCGATTTTTGCGCGGATAAAGGGTTCGTTTTGATGAAAGAAAGCGTCGATTTCATTGATGCAGAAGCTCACAATGCGTTCGGTTTTCTGGGTGAGGTTATATTCTTCGCGGTCGCTTTCGAAACGGCCGCGGATTGTTTCTTTTGTGAGCACGGTTTTGCCCTGCACGATAATGTCTTGAAAGCCGAAGGCACGTGAGCCGACAAAACCACGCAGAAAGTCAAGAAACACGTCCGAATATTTCAGCCTTACCGCGCGTGAGCGCACCGCGCCGCCGCCCGAAAGCAGGTTGTTTGCCTGCTCATAATAATCATAAACGGTGTAATCTGCGCGGATATTCTGCGCAACAACATCAAAAAAGTCTTTTTTGAGAATGTCCTGCTCGCCGAGCTCGGGGATGATGTCCGCGATATATGTCGCGAACACATTGCTGCTTGTGAACAGCAAAACATCTTTTGATGAAAGGCTTTTGCGGTTTTTATAGAGCAGATAGGCCACGCGGTGCAGGCCGATGGAGGTTTTGCCGCTGCCCGCCGGGCCGAACACCGCGAGGTTCTCTGTGTCGGAAAACCGGATGGCGGCGTTCTGCTCGCGCTGAATGCTGCTGACAATGACCTTGAGGCGGTCTTTTGAATCCTCCGCCAGCGCTTCACCGAGGATTTCGTCGTTAATTTTCAGGCTTGAATCAAAAAAATATTTCAGCGTGCCGTTTTCAAACTTGAACTGGCGTTTGAGCAAAATGTCACCCGAAAGCGTGCCCATGGGCGCCTCATAGAAGGCCTGCCCTTCAAAATCGTTATAAAACAGCTCGCCCACAGGCGCGCGCCAGTCGCTCACAAGGGACTTGTGGGCGTCTTTGTCATAGAGGTTTTTCAGCCCGATATAAAAGGAGTTCTGTGTGCCGTTTTCGGCAATACGAAAATCCACCCGGGCAAAATACGGCCCGAGCAAAAGCTTTTCAAGCATTCTGATGTCAATTTCAGACTGTTCATAGGCATCCAGCTCACGCTGCACCGTGTCTTGATGCGCTGTGAGATTCTCGCCATAAACCGCGCCGTAGGGGTTATCTTCAGCGTATTTTTTGCCGATGCTCATGGCCCGCTCGCGGCTGTCGCGGCGCAGGGTTTGCAGCCGCAGCATTTCTTTATAAATGAAGTCTTTGGTTTCTTTCAGCTTTTGTAATTCAAGCTCGTGGGTGTATTTTTGCATTTCCGCTTCTCCTTATAGAAATAAAACGAATGGAAAATCATGACGGTGTATAGGCTTTGTCAATTTTAACGGCCGAAAAATATTGCTCGCCAAACTCCTGTTTGATGCGCTCGTCTATTGTCGCGAGCAGCTCTTTGTCGTCAAGTGTGAAATGAAAGGGTACGACAACATCAAAGATCAGCTTTGTGCGCGTCGCGCCGGAAACCACCCTGAAATCGTGAAAACCCAGCCCGGGGTCGATGTCCTGCAGCACGATTCCCATGCGCCGCCTGATTTCTGAGGTGTGCTCGTCGTCAAGCTCGAGCGGGTCGATATGGATCACCGCATCGCACGAAAGCGCCTGGGAGAGGTCGTTTTCAATGTCGTCCACAAGGTCGTGCATCACGCAGAGGTCTGCGTCCGCCGAAACCTCGGCATGCAGCGACACCATGCACCGCCCCGGGCCGTAGTCGTGAATCATCAGGTCGTGCATGCCGGCGATCTGCTCGTGTGAGAGCACGATCTGGCGGATCTTTTCAACCGTTTCGCCTGCGGGCGCCTGACCTAAAAGGGGGTTGAGCGTTTCTTTTGCGGCCATAACGCCCGAATACAGAATGAAAACAGACACCAGCGCGCCGCAGTATGCGTCGATGTGAATGCCTGTGAATTTTGTGAAAAGCATCGAAAGCAGCACAACGCTTGTGGCGACCGTATCGCTGATGCTGTCGATTGCAGTAGCCGAGAGTGCCGCCGAGTGAATGCGCTTGCCGATTTTTTTATTATAGACAAACATATAGAGCTTTACACCCACAGAAACCAGCAAAATAATCACGGTGAGCGCGTTTGCCGTGACCGGCTCGGGCGACACTATTTTTTTGATGGAGGATTTCAGCAGTTCCACGCCCATCAGCAGAATCAGCATCGAAACGAGAAAGCCTGAAACATATTCGATTCTGCCATGGCCGAACGGATGGCCGGAATCCGCCTTTTGCCCCGCCAGCTTAAAGCCAAATAGGGTGACAATTGAGGAGCCCGCGTCCGAAAGGTTGTTGAATGCGTCCGCCGTGACGGCGATCGAGCCGCTGAGCAAACCCGCCAGCAGCTTGATTGAAAACAGCAGCAAATTGAAAAAGATGCCCACCGCGCCGCACAAAATGCCATACTGCTTCCTGATATCCGGGTGGGTGCAGTCTTCGTTGTTTTTTATGAAAAGCTTTGCCAGCAGGCGAATCATAATGCTCCTCCCTTTCAGCGGGTCAAAAAACGGTTCCGCTTATTCTGTATATTATATGCAGATTCGGTTCCAATGTAAAGCAAAAACAGGATTGGTTACGAAATTGTCATAATCCTTGAATTTGCTGCTTGCATGTGCTATACTATATACATAAATAAAAAGCGGACGAAGGCAGAATGTTCTGCATCGGTTTCAGAGTGTCAAAGAACTCTCCCTCTCTGATTCCAAAAGATGGGTTCTTTGACACTCTAAAGCCACCTGAAAAGGTGGCTTTTTCTATGTAAATATTGCCTATAGACTACCAGTGAACCCTTGGTATCACTAGATTTCTTAATATATTAGGAGGATACTTCTTCAATGCTTTCCCCATTTTCGAAAACGGCGATGTGGTCACAAAAACGGGAGCTTGACATGCGGTGCGATATACAAATTGGGGTTTTGCCCGCCGCCATATAATTAATACAACGCAAACCCTTTGCTATCGAAGGGTTTGCGTTGTATTAATTATGCTGTTTTCATTTGGAGGCGCCGTCCAGAGTTTGAAACGTTCAAATCCGGGGACGTGGTATCTCACAGAAGAAAAGCTTCCCATGCCTGAGCGTGAGAAGCTTTTCTTTTGTCTAAGAACGTTAGTATTGATACAATCACACGATTCCTAGGAAAAACTGAAAGAGTGCATTTTCGAGAAAATCGTGTGCACCCTTTACACGATTCATGTTGCACTGCGCAAAATGCTTATTCGGTACGTTTGTTATTTTTTTATCTGTGGCTGCTCATACCAATCTTTAATCAAATCTTCATTTATATTTAGGCTTCCATCGCCTATCCCCATATTGTGATTAATCTTATTTTCTCCATGAAAGTCGCTACCGCCACTCTTAAAAAGATTATAATCGTTACAAAACTGTAATAGATATTGTGTTTGTTCTTTTGTAAAGGTTGTATGGTAACATTCAAATCCATCTATTTTATATTCTTTTATAATATTTTCAAGTTCACTTACAATTGCTTCAGAGTATGCAAATGTATGCGCAAGAAAGGCTACACCGCCAACATCGTGAATTGCTGAAAGAGTTTTGTCTAAACTTGGATATAAGAGTGACCGATCAATATATAAAGGGCTTTTGGGATATATCTCTTTAATCATCTCAGCTTCTTTTACGTGCTTTTGTTCAAGCGTTAAATAATTTGCATTCAAATAACTTAGCATTAATTGCATGTCAAAATTATATGCTAAAACGTCTATTAGTTCTCCGTTGTATGAAGTTAGAAGTTCACAACCATTTATAATATTTCCTTTATATAAACTCCTTATTTCATTATTTTCCAACTCATTATATGCAGAAACAGTATTATGATCAGTAATGGAAATCGTGGATATTTTTTTAGATTGCGCTTCTTTTAATACATTTGAAATAGTACAGCTACCATCAGAATAGGTTGTATGTATATGTAAATCTATCATTATTTCAACTCCCTCGCAAATATAAATTATCTAAATTCATTATAACATAAAAAATCAAAACGTCAATTGTATTAAAATTGACGTTTTGATTTGGACAAGAACGTTAATAATGATACAATCGCACGTTGCCTCCCACTCGCGCTACCTTTCGTGTAAGAGTATAGGAAACGTGTAATAGCGTACACCTCGTAAGAAAGCGGTCATTTCATACAGGTTTGGAGTGCTTGCGTTAAATATTTGTTCGTACAAAATGCTTGAGATTGTGTGTTTTCTTCATTGAGCCCGTACTATCACATTTTCTTCCGTATCATATTTAATATATAGCCTTTCACCATATCCAACGCTTTATCCGACGGAATCGAACCGTTCAAAATCATATCGGCTCGCCATTTTGACAACTCGATATATTCGTCATGTCTGTACCGTGCCACATCGAGATTATAATCGGACAACCAACCGAAAATGTCGTCCGTAGTAAAAACATCTTCTCGGTATCGCTTTAATTTCCTCACAATACGTTCATCGGATCGGCAGTCGATATATAATTTTAAGTCTAATTTGTGATATATGTCATCGTCTGCCAATGCAAAAAGCCCCTCCACAATAATAATTTCCTCCTTCGCAACAGAAAGTTCTTCTTTCAATCGTGGCCAATCAACAGCGTCTGGATGATTGAAATCGGCTTGGTCGGTATATGTTTTCCCAGTAATAGGCGATTTTGACTGTGGCATCTGTTCAATTGACTTAAAGTAGTCGTCCATGTAGAACACTTTAACATTGTATTCACCAAGAGTTTCGACAAGAGCTTCGCAAAAAGTCGTTTTTCCGCTCGCACTCCCGCCTGCTATACCAATGATAAATGATTTATTCATATTTTTCTGTATTCTCCTTTATTAGAATAGACTTTGGTGTTGCTTCCTCATACCGCTAATATAAATACTCTGTGCTTTCTAAATATACCGCGTCTTCAATAGAATGGCAACAACATTATATAATTAAAAAGCCCGGTTTCCCGGACTTTTTGGTTCACGTTGATTGTATCAAAATCAACGTACTGATTTGGAGGCGCCACCCAGATTTGAACTGGGGCATAAAGGTTTTGCAGACCTCTGCCTTACCACTTGGCTATGGCGCCGCGCATGTGCCGCAAAAACTGTCGCAGTGCGGCGAAGATGAAAAAATCGGCTTCACTGTGACTTTTTAAAAATCCTCAGCGAAAGCCGAAACTGGAGCGGATGACGAGGCTCGAACTCGCTACCTCCACCTTGGCAAGGTGGCGCTCTACCAGATGAGCTACATCCGCGCAATGAAGAATGTCACTTTCTTCATTAAAAAGATATGCCTGTATGCCATCAAAAATGCACCTGAAAACCGCCTGCTTTGCCCAATGCCGTAAAACAGCGCGACCGCCGCCGCTTCGGTTTTCATCCAAACCCACAAGGGGTTTTTGGTGCCTCCGGCCGGAATCGAACCAGCGACACGTGGATTTTCAGTCCACTGCTCTACCAACTGAGCTACAGAGGCAAGTGGCGACCCGGAACGGGCTCGAACCGTCGACCTCTAGCGTGACAGGCTAGCGTTCTAACCAACTGAACTACCGGGCCGCGTAAATGGTGGGAGCAACAGGGCTCGAACCTGTGACCCCTTGCTTGTAAGGCAAGTGCTCTCCCAGCTGAGCTATGCTCCCGTTCAGCGGCGAGTAATAATATACTACACATTTTGCATTCTGTCAACCACTTTTTTTGATTTTTTTTCAAAAGGAGTTTTCGTGGATAAAGAGAATAAAATCGCCCGACAGGAACGCAAAATCGTTGCGGGCGATTTCATAAGAATGACAGCCAAAAAAGCTAGGGAACCATTGATTTAATCGAAAGCCGACGCTATGACGAATCTTTTTCCGTCATATTGCCTAATTTTTCTTGCTAAGGCGCCAGCCTTAACCGCAAAAACTTAGACAATCTGATGAAAAAATCTCTCGTCCTACCGCCGACTCCGATTTAATCAGCGGTTCCCTGATATTCTGTGTGAGATAAAGCTTTCGACGACCCCTTGCCATTTTGGGCAAAGCTGTGTCATACTCGGCTGCAACACGCCGGCATCGCTTCATCATTCGCCTTGCTTTACGAGAATCATACCTTAAATCTCAAATGAAACAGTGTGCCAGGGACATGAAGAAGGAGTCCCCTTCGTTGCTGTATTCGGTGACAAATCCAGAAAGATTGCTGAATAAAGAGAAACCAATGATCGAAAAAATGACAGAAGCAAGAATGGAAAGCACCAGACCGGCAACCTGTAAAATCAAAACAGCTTTGAAATAATTGCTTCGATTCAGGTCTTTTTTATCAAACGCATAAATAATCGCGAACACAAGCCCAAGGATGGGAATCATTAACAGCAACATCCATTTGATATAGGTGGAGGTGGCCACTACAGAATCCTGATGCATGGAAAAGGGATTGGATGCGATGTTATACGGCCATTGGCTGGCAGGATTCGTTGCAGGCGCTGCGGCAGAGGGCGGGGGAGCGGAGAGGGGCTGGCCGCAGTTGTCACAGTATTTGCTGCCCTCACGGCATGAAAAACCGCAGGTGGGGCATTTGCGGGCGGGCATGGAGGCGCTGCCTGCGCTGTCGCCCTGAGGGGGGGCCGGGACGGCAGCGCCGCATTGCGTGCAGGCGGCCGCATCGTCAGAAAGAACGGCGCCGCAATTCAAACAAGTCATAAAAACCCTCCTAAACATTGATGAAACCATGTTGCGCATATCGTATCATGCAAAATTGCTAAGGGTGCTTGCGGTTAGAGCGGTTTTGACAGTCAAAGGCTCATGAAAACCATGCGCAGGTAGTCGCCCCATTCATACAGATCATTTTCCAGCCCACTGAAGTCTTCTGCAAAAACAAAACCCAGTAAGCCAAAAATGATGCGCGCAAAAAAGAAACCGATAACGGCGCCCACGACCTGCAAAATCAAAACGGCTTTGAAATAGTTGCTTCTGGTCTTGTCTTTGTTGTCAATCGCATAAATAATTGCAAAAATGAAGCCGACGACGGGAACCATCATCAACAGCATCCACTTCACGAAGGTGGAGGTATTTATGACAGGGCCGTTTTGCTGAAAAAATGGATTTGCGCCGTTGTTTGCCCAATAGGGGGGGACGTTTTGCGGAGGATAGGCAGAGTGGGATGGAGGCGGCAGCGCGGAAGTGGCTGCAACCTCGGGCTCCGGGAGTTTTTGGCCGCAATTGTCACAAAATTTGCTGCCCTCACGGTATGAATAGCCGCAGGCGGGGCAGTTGTGCGCATTCGTTTGTGAGCCGCCGCAGGTATTGTCACCCCCTACGGAGTAAACGGATGCACCGCATTGGGTGCAGAGGCTTGCGCCATCGGGAAGCGTGGCGCCGCAGTTCATACAGGTCATAAAAACCCTCCTAAATATTGTTAAATAGTCAACTGCTGAAAATTTCACAACGACAAGCAGAATGCAGAATGTTTCAGCAAATGAATTTGCCCGAAGGCATAACGGCAGACGGCAAAAAGCTTATTGTATATATTATAAATTGCAAATACCTTTAAGTCAAATAAAATTTGTAAAATTGTGGTGTTTTTTGCAAGAATCAGGCGCTGTATTTGGTGAAAATTCTTTTACCGCACAAGCGGCAGGGAATGCCTTGACTTTTTCTTGGCAAAGCGATACTATCAAGGCAAAACACACTTGCCGTTTGCGGCCGGAATGCGGCTGCGACGGCGGAAATTGGGGGGAGACCGGGTGGAACGGCTTAAGGAGATTTTGCGGGGTGCGGGGGTGTTTGAGCACGGGTTCGTAAGCACCGCAGAAATGGATTTTTTGCAGGCCGTGCGTGACATGTGCGAGGTGAACACCTGCGGAAAATATGACAAGCTTTGGTCTTGCCCGCCGGGTGTGGGCACGCTTGAGCAGTGCAGGGAGCGCTGCCGGAGCTTTGCGCAAATGCTTGTTTTCTCAGGCAAATATGAGCTTGAGGATGCGTTTGATTATGAGGGCATGATGGCCGGAATGCGGCAGTTTAAGCAGGTGGTGCGCGGAGTGGAGGCCGGCTTGCGGCCTTATGTGAACGGATATTTGATGCTGTCAAATGAAGGCTGTGATTTGTGTGAGGCGTGTACTTATCCCGATGCGCCCTGCCGTCACCCTGCGCGCGCCCACGGAACGCTGGAGGGCTATGGGATTTTTGTGAGCGAGCTTGCATCCGCTGCCGGCATGCGCTACAACAACGGCCCGAACACGGTGACTTATTTTGCGGGTATGCTGTTTCATTCTTTTTTATTTGAAACATAAAATTTAAGTTGTTTTTCAATGACGGGGCAGGTGAGCGATTGCAGGGCAGTCGAGCAACTGCCCTGTTTTTTGTTTTTATATGAAATATTTGGCAATAGTTTGCACAAAGAGAGTATAAACGAACCCTATATTATTAAGAATAAAACTATTGTTTCAAATTTTGATGTGTGTTATAATAACATGAATTATTATGGAGGGGTGTTTAAAAAAACACCTTGCGGAATCAATTTGGCGCACTGAAGAGCTTTTCAGATGTCCTTCAGAGGCCGTATTTCGTTACTTTAAAAGGGTGGTTAGCGTGAAAGGGCAGCCTTTCGCGCGGGATTTGTGCCTTTCGCACCAAAAAACGGGAGCGAATTTCGGCGGGGCCGGAACAGTCACAACATCTCAAATGTTTTGAAAGGAATGAACTTTGAATGAAAAGAATTGAGCTTGCAAAGGTGTTTGGGAACCCCGAAGCCTTTACAGCCTCAGCGCTCACGGTCGCCGGCTGGGTGAAGACCCTGCGGGACTCCAGATCTCTCGCGTTTATGCAAATCAACGACGGCAGCTGTTTTAAGGACCTTCAGGTTGTGATCGAAGCCGAAAAGCTTGCAAATTTTAAAGAAATTGTGAAACTCAACGTCGGCGCTTCTGTGGTTGTGACGGGGCGGGTCGTGCTCACCCCCGAAGCGAACCAGCCTTTTGAGCTGAATGCCGAAACGGTTTTGGTGGAGGGGGAGTCCTCACCTGAATATCCTTTGCAGAAAAAGCGGCACAGCCTTGAATATCTGCGCACCATCGGCCACCTGCGCCCGAGAACCAATACGCTCAGCGCGGTGTTTCGCGTGCGCTCTGTGGCGGCTTATGCGATTCATAAATTTTTCAATGAAAACAATTTTATTTATGCGCACACGCCCTTGATTTCGTGCGCGGACGCAGAGGGGGCAGGTGAGATGTTTCGTGTCACAACGCTTGACCCGCAGAACCCGCCTTTGACAGAAGACGGCGGTGTGGATTATGCCGGGGATTTTTTCGGCAAAAAGGCGTTTCTGACGGTTTCGGGCCAGCTGCAGGGTGAAATCATGGCGCAGGCCTTCGGTAAAATTTACACCTTCGGGCCGACGTTTCGCGCCGAAAAGTCCTATACCCAGCGCCACGCAGCGGAGTTTTGGATGATCGAGCCTGAAATCGCGTTTGCCGACCTCAACGACGATATGGACCTTGCCGAGGCCATGATGAAATATGTGATTCAATATGTGCTTGACCAGTGCCCGGACGAAATGAAGTTTTTCAATAATTTCTTTGACAAGGGGCTGCTGGAGCGCCTGCATGCCGTTGTCAGCGCCGACTTTGCCCGCGCGACCTACACCGAAGCGATTGAGCGCTTGAGGGAATATAACGGCACGTTTGAATATAAAGCCGAGTGGGGCTGCGATTTGCAGACAGAGCATGAAAAATGCCTGGCAGAAAAAATCTATGGCCGCCCGGTGTTTATCACCGATTACCCGAAGGACATCAAGGCGTTTTATATGCGCCTGAATGACGACGGCAAAACCGTCGCCGCGATGGATCTTTTGGTCATGGGCGTGGGGGAGATCATGGGCGGCAGCCAGCGCGAAGAACGCTATGACGTGCTTGTTGAGCGCATGCATGAGCTGGGGTTGCAGGAAGAGGATTATTGGTGGTATCTGGATTTGCGCCGCTACGGCGGCACGAAGCACTGTGGCTTTGGGCTTGGGTTTGAGCGGCTGATCATGTATTTGACGGGCATTTCGAACATCCGCGACGTGATTCCGTTCCCCAGAACGACGGGCAGCGCGGACTTTTAATGGATGCGTGTTTAGAATGTGAAAAATTTGTGGAAAAGGATGATGTTTTTTGAAAATTTACAGCGAGCCGTGCTATGATATAGATGAGCTGACGAATTATAACCTGCATGTGCACACGATTTATTCGCGCTGCGCAAAGCGCGAAATGACCGCTACGGCGATCATCAGAGAGGCCGAGCGCTGCGGCGTGAAAATGCTTGCGCTGACCGACCATTTTGCCGACGAGGGGCTTGACATCCTTGCGCAGGACGCCGCGCTTCGCCGTGAGGTGGAGGAAACCGGCACGGGCATCAGGGTGCTTTACGGCGCGGAGCTTTCGGGCTGTGGCATCGGCAAATACACAGACACCGATGAACAGAACGCCGGGCTTGACTACCGCCTGTATGCCTGCAACCATTTTCATGTGGACTGCTGGGATCGGGCCGAGGATCAGTCTCCCCGCGGCTGGGCGGTATTTGCGATGGATATTGTGGACTCCATTATCCGTTCCGGGCGTGCGGACGCGATCGCCCATCCGCTGATCGGCCGTTTTTTGGAATTTGAAGACAAGCACGTGGTGACGAATGCCATAACAGACAATGAGCTTGGCGACCTTTTGACGACCGCGCGCGACCACGGGGTTGCGTGGGAGATCAACCGCGGCGCTGCGCTCGGGTTCCCGGAGTTTGCAGCGCGTTACTGGAATATCGGGCGCGAGGTGGGTGTGACCTTTCATTTTGGCGGGGATTCCCACGCGATAGACAGCGTCGACCCGAAAAAACAGCTTGATGAATTAAAGAAAATATTTATATAAAGTTAACATCTTTGAAAGGATTGGGGTTTAATATGAAAGTGTTGGCGCAATATACAAAAGAAGAGCTTGCGGCGCTGAAAGCCGAAACACAAAAGCGCTATGACGCGTTTGCGGCGAAAGGGCTGGCGATCGATATGTCACGGGGCAAGCCGGGCAGCGACCAACTGGATATTTCAAATTTTGTGCTTGACAATCTTGACACCTATAAAGCCGAAAACGGCTTTGACTGCCGCAATTACGGCCTGCTGCCGGGCATTGACGAATGCCGCAGGCTGTTTGCCGACATTCTTGGCATGGACATGAAAAATGTCATCGCCTGCGGCAGCTCCAGCCTCAATCTGATGTTTGATTACATAGCGCAGTGCTATACCCACGGCGCGGGCGGCGCACCTTGGGGCAGGCTTGATAAGGTGAAGTTTATCGCCGTTGTGCCCGGCTATGACAGGCATTTTGCCATCGGCTCATATTTCGGCTTTGAATATATCAACGTGCCGATCCTCGCGGACGGCCCGGACATGGACAGGATTGAAGAACTCATCAAGGACGAAGCGGTCAAGGGCATGTTCTGCGTGCCGAAATATTCGAACCCCGACGGCATCACCTATTCTGACGCGGTGGTGGAGCGCCTCGCGAAGATGAAGCCCGCCGCGAAGGATTTCAGGGTGATCTGGGACAATGCCTATTGTGTGCATGACCTCACCGACGACGGCGACGAGCTGAAAAATATTTTTGACGAAGCAAAAAAGTACGGCAATGAAGACATTTTTGTGATTTTCACCTCCACCTCGAAAATCACCTTCCCCGGCGCGGGCGTCTCCTGTGTCGCCGCGTCTGACAACAACGTTGCGGCAATCATGAAGCGGCTGACGCTGCAGACCATCAGCTATGACAAGGTCAACCAGCTGCGCCATGCGAGGGCCTTCAAAGATATTGCTGGCATCAAAGAGCACATGAAGCTGCACGCCGCGATTTTGCGCCCGAAATTCCGGTGCGTGCTGGACATTCTCGAGAAAGAACTGGGCGGCCTCGGCGTCGCCTCATGGGCAAAACCGAACGGCGGTTATTTCATCAGCCTGAATGTGGACGGCGGCAGCGCCAAAAAAGCGGGCGAGTTGTGCCGGCAGGCGGGCCTTGTGCTCACGGGCGTGGGCGCGACCTTCCCCGGCGGCATTGACCCGGACGACAGAAACATCCGCATTGCCCCCACCTTTCCGCCGGTTGCCGAGCTTGCGCTGGCTGCGGAGCTGCTTTGCATTGCCGTAAAGCTGGTCTGCCTTGAGAATGCGGGCGCGTAAAAGGTCATATGCAATTTAAAAAAGAAGAGGGGTTGTTTTGTGTTTCGGGTTGGGCATGGCTATGATGTGCACAGATTTGCGCAGGGCCGCAAGCTGGTTTTGGGCGGGGTGGAAATCCCGTTTGAGCTGGGTCTGCTCGGCCATTCGGACGCCGACGTGCTGCTGCACGCCGTCAGTGACGCGCTGCTGGGCGCGGCGGCGCTTGGCGACATCGGCCGTCATTTTCCCGACACGGACAACGCCTATCTGAATGCGGACAGTTATGTTTTGTTAACGCGGGTGGTTGCACTGCTGCATGGACAGGGCTATAAAATCGGCAATATTGACGCGACGGTCGTTGCGCAAAGGCCGAAGCTGCAGCCGCATATCGAGGCCATGCGCGCGCGGGTTGCGGCGGCGTGCGGTATAAACATCAATGACGTGAATATAAAAGCGACGACGGAAGAGGGGCTTGGATTCACCGGCGGCATGGAGGGCGTCAGCGCCCATGCGGTTTGCCTGATTGCCCCTGCACCGGCCGCGGATTTGTGAGGGACGGCGAAAAGCGATGAGTAGTATTATTGATTGGACAAAAGCGCTGTTATATAGATTTGAATCAATTATCGGAGAGTTCACCACAATTTCGGCCGTTTTGGACGTGCTGCTGGTGGCGCTGCTGATTTATGGCCTGATTCTGCAGCTGCGCAGAACGCAGTCCATTCAAATCATCAAAGGCATTTTCCTGATTGCCGTGATTTATTTTGTGGTTTCCACCCTTGAGATGCGGACAAGTCAGTTCATCTTTTCACAGCTTTTCTCAAACATCCTCATCATTATTATTGTTTTGTTCAACAATGAGATCCGGCAGGCGCTCGAGCATATCGGGCAGAGCCGGTTTAAAAAGATTTCTTTCTTCACCAACACAAGCGAAGAGGTCGTGATGAACGCCATCAACGCGACCTGCCGCGCCTGCGACGCGATGAGCAACGATAAGATCGGTTCGCTGATCATTTTTCAGCGAAAAACTTTGCTGGGGGACCTGACAAAGGGCGGCGTTCCCATTGACAGCATGACGACAACCGAAATGCTGTTCAGCATTTTCTTTCCCAAAGCCGCGCTGCACGACGGCGCGATTGTGATTCATGAGGGGCGCATCATGGCCGCCCGTTGCATCGTGCCCTTGAAGAACGACAGAGAGGTGCTTGAAAATGTGGGCACCCGCCACCGCGCGGCGCTTGAGATCACGCGCTCGTCGGACGCTGTGGCGGTGGTCACATCAGAAGAAACGGGCATTATCTCCATTGCCATCGAGGGTGAGCTCATAAGAGGTATTACGGACAGTGAGCTGCGCGACAGGCTGATCTCTCTTTTGATCAGCCGTGATGAAAACGAAAAAACGACCTTCACCGGAAGGCTTTCGAAACTATTCAGAAAAAATAACAAATAGTGTCATGTTGATTTTCTGTGACCGGAAAGGTATGGATTTAAAATGGAAAGCAATGAACCCTTGAAATACAAGAGACAGTCGTTCACGCTCAACCAGCTGCTTGCGGACAACCGCGTTGTGGTTGTGCTTTCGCTGCTGCTGGCGTTTGTGTGCTGGGTGGTCGCCACAGGAAATTCAGAGAATGTGGAACGGACGATCGAAAACGCGAAAATCGCGATTGACACAAGCGGCCTGACCGTCGGCACCCGCACCCTTGTGCCGTTTTTTGACGAGGGAAGGGATAAGGACAGCTATTTTGTGAACCTTGAGGTGAACGGGCCGCAGATGTATGTGAACAAAAACCTGACGGCGGAGAATTTTTCTGTTTCGCTTGATATGAGCGGCGTTGACCGGCCGGGCACATACTCCGTCAACGTGATCGTCAAGAAAAAAGAAGGGGTGGATGCCAGCGTTGAGCTGAAGAATTATGAGCCTAAAACAGTCACCCTTTATTTTGACGAATATTACAGCACAGAGGTGGACCTTGTTCCCCAACTGATGCGCAACAATGCGGAGATCACAAAAAAAGACCTGGTTCCCGAGGGCTTTTTAGCCGAGGACCCCACAACAACAGTCAAAACCGTGAATGTCAGCGGCGCGTTTGAGCAAATCAGAAAGATCAAGCGGGTTGTGGCGCGTGTCAGTGTGCCGGATATGCTTGAGCGCACAACGGTTTTTGACAGCACCAGCGTTGAGCTTTTTGCCGAAACGGAGATCGCTTCATCCGCGTTGAAATATGTTACGCTCAATGCCGAAGAGGAGGGCGACACGTCCGTTCCGATGCGCGTGACGATCGCCGTGAAAAAAATCTATGAGCTGGAAACATCGATTGCTTTTGCAAGAACGGCACCGGAGCAATATGTTCAACAGCCCCTGCCATATACCATCACGCCCTCAAAGGTGAAAATTGCGATTGAGGCAGATAAGACCCCCGGGGAAACGCTCATTGTGGGGCTTTTGGATTTCAGCAAAGTCAACACCGGGCGCACCACCTTCGATTTCCCGGCTTCGGCGTTGGCGGACGCGTCGTCTGAAAACAGCAACATTACGGTGCTTTCAGAAGGCGTGACCTCCTTCAAGGTCGTGGTGGATGCCTCTCAAATGAGGAAAAAGACATTGGATACCCCTGTGAATATCCGGGACAATATTACCTTTTATGCGGTGCAGGAATCATTTAGTGTTGCGATCGTAACAGAGTCCGTCAGCAATGTGGTGGTGATTGCGCCAAGCACCCAGGCGCTTGAGGGAATTACGGCCGCCAACATTCGAGCCGAGATCGATTTTTCAAAGATTGAGATGAAAGAGGGCACGATGAGCGTAAAGGCGCACCTTTATGTGAACGGCAGCGAAAATTCATGGTGCTACGGCGAATACCCGATTGAAGTGAATATTCTGAAAAGACAATAGTGTCTTATGCTCCGTTCGGAGCCGCGGCCAGATGTCCGCCTGCAAAGCTGAAAAGAATTTTTTGAAAGGAATGGTGTGCAAATGAACAAACGCCTGCTTGCCTGCCTTTGCCTGCTGCTTGCGCTGAGTGTGTTCGCCGGCGGGTGCTCATGGCGGATTGAGGCGGTTGACCAGCTCATTCGCGCGCCGAAGCTTTCAGGGGAATATGCTTCTTTAGACAAGGCGTTCAAGGATTACCTCAAAGCGCAGAACGTGCAGAACAGTATTCTGAAACCCCCGCTTTCGGGCGAATACCGTTCCGCGTATGTGCTGTATGACATCAACGGCAACGGCATGAATGACGCTTTGATTTTTTATGCTTATACAAATGACCCCAATGTGGTGCGGGTGAATATTTTAAGCTATGACGGAAACAAATGGTTTCCTGTCGCCGATTATAAGGGCGACGGGCATAATGTGCATTCGGTCGAGTTTGCGGATTTGAACCGTGACGGTGTGGACGAGGTTTTGATTTCATGGCAGTTTTCAGACAGCGGCAATAAAAACCTCTCTATCATCGGCTGCGACTTGAACGATGAAAGGCAGATCATCGGCGCGCAGTATCTTTTGAGCAATGAGGAATATACGCAAAAGGTCGTTGTGGATCTAAATCTCGACGGCACAAACGAGCTGTTCACCGCAACCATCGTAACGCCCGAGCAGCGCTCGGTGGGCAAGCTTTTGAATTATAATCAGCAGGAGCGAAAAATCATGCCTGAGGAGAACGGTATCATCGATCTGGATGTGCGCGCCAGCGCATACCGCCCGCTGAAGACCGATGTGGTGGGCAGCGGCGAAAAAAAGGCCTGCCGCATCTATATTGACGCTGTGGTGCAGCAGTCGCCGGCGACCATGGCCACGGAAATCGTGGTGTGGGACAGTGTGCGCACCCGCTTGCTCTCGCCCACATTGAGCGCCGAAACGCGCACGGTCGGCAACGACACGTTGCGCACGGCGAAGCTGGAGGAGAGCCGCGACATCAACAGCGACAGGCAGATCGACATTCCCACATACAGCAAGCTGCCTGACAGCAAGGTGCGCTACACCGTAGACCCCAAAACAGAGGACCTTTATATTGTTGAATGGAAAAATTATACCGACGACCTGTTCAAGCAAATCGTGCGGTACATCGACTATGACAACAACGCGTTTCGGTTCATGGTGCCCGAGGGATTTGATAATTTTTCGGTGTTCATCCATGCGACGGACGCAACCGGCACGCAAGATAATAACAAAATGGAATTTGACGAGCTTGACCCGCAGAAAAAAGAGAGCGGCGAACCGTTGTTCACGATTTATTCTTTTACCGCGGCGCAGTGGGAAACCGAAAAAATATCCGGCCGAAAGCTTGAATTTCTCAAAAGAAATCAAACAAGGAACACAGTGTATGCCTGTGAGATTTTTGAACGCGGCAAGGCGCGCGGAATCAACGCGGAGTGGGTCAATAAACAGCTGTGGTTATTGAAGGAGGAGGAAATCCGGTGAGCATGAATGAAAAACGTATTCTCGTTGCCGAAGATGAAAAATCCATCCGGGACTTTATTGTGATAAACCTGCGCAGAAACGGCTATGACGTCTATGAAGCGGAGGACGGTGAGCAGGCGCTGCGGATTTATGAGGAGTATAACGGCGCGTTTGACGTTGCGCTTTTGGATATTATGATGCCGCATGTTGACGGGCTTGAGGTCTGCAAGCAGCTGCGCCAAAAGAGCCAGACGCTGGGCATTGTGATGCTCACTGCCAAAACGCAGGAGATGGATAAGGTCACCGGCCTGCTTGTGGGGGCCGACGACTACATAACCAAGCCCTTTTCCCCTTCTGAGCTCATGGCGCGCATCGACGCGATTTACCGCCGGGTGGCCATTAACAAATCCTCGCAGCAGGGTGCGGCAAAGAAGGTTGAAACCATCACTCTGGGTGAGTTTATTCTGAGCCTGCGCAACCGCAACCTCACAAAAAACGGCGAAATTCTGGAGCTGACGCAGGTTGAGTTTATGATCATGGAGTTTTTCTTCAAAAACCCCGGTGTCGCCCTTGACCGCAACGAAATCCTCAATTATGTCTGGGGCTCTTCTTATTATGGCGACGACAAGGTGGTTGACGTGAACATCCGCCGGCTGCGCATGAAGCTTGAGGATGTTCCTTCTGAGCCCAAGCACCTTATCACCGTGTGGGGCCTCGGATATAAATGGGTGGTTTGATTGTGACAGATACACTTTTTGCGTGTTTTTGAGTTTGGAGGTGCGGCATGTCGGGTATCACAAAGCGGTGGTTCGTCAACACCATTTTGGTAATCATGGTTTTTTTGATGGTTATCATTGCGGTTACTTTGCTTTCGCTGCGCCAATACTACTATGAAACCGCAACCACCAACATGAAAATGCAGGTCAACAGCAGCAGTATCTCCAATGTGTTCAGCAATATTGACCAGATTTCAGACGACGAACTTTCCAGCCGCGGGCGCGACTATATCAACCTCAACAGCAAAGACCTCGGCCGCATGGAAATCTGGATCATCAACCGTTCCGGCCGGGTGCTGGTGTCCTCTAACGGGTTTGACGTGAACGAGGCGGACGAAGCTAATATGCCGGATTATGCCCTGGCGCTGGAGTCGGGCTCCGGGCGCTGGACGGGGCGCAACGCCAACGGCGAAAAGGTCATGGCCATGACGGTGACGCTGCCCGCCACTGAAACCTTGACAGGTGAAAAAAGCAACGGCGCCGTTCGGTTCATGATTTCTCTTGAAGAGATCGATTCGCAGTTCACGCGTGTTTCGTTTTTATTGATTCTGCTGTGCATGCTTGCTTTGGGGCTCGTGTGTTTTTCGGGCATGTTCCTGATTCAGTCGATTGTCAAGCCCGTGAACAAAATCAACGAAACCGCAAAGCTGATTGCGCAGGGCAATTATAACGCTTCGCTGCCGCGCCACAAGTATAACGACGAAATCGGCGAGCTGTGCAACACCTTCAATGCCATGGCGAAGGCCATCGGGTCTGCCGATAAAATGAAAAACGACTTTATCTCCACCGTGTCGCATGAGCTGCGCACGCCGCTGACAGCCATCAAGGGCTGGGGCGAGACGATTCTTGACTCAAACGGTTCTGACCCCGCGCTGGTGCGCAGCGGGCTTGAAGTTATTACAGGAGAGGCCGAGCGCCTCAACAGTATTGTGGAGGATTTGCTGGACTTTTCAAAAATGGAGAACGGGCGGATGTCTTTGAAGCTTGAGATGATCGACGGCCTTGCGGAGCTTGACGAGGCGGTGTTTGTGTTTCGTGACCGCGCCGCGCGCGAGGGCATCACCATCAGCTACAACGCGCCGGACACGCCCGCGCCCATGCATGCGGACGCCAACCGCATCAAGCAGGTTTTCGTGAATATTCTTGACAATTCTCTCAAATACACCCCGCAGGGCGGCAACATTGAAGTGCTTGCCACGGTGACGGAGCAGCAGCTGATTGTGACGGTTTCGGACACGGGCTGCGGCATTCCGCCGGACGCGCTCAAGCATGTGAAAGAAAAATTCTTTAAGGCAAATGTTTCGGTGCGCGGTTCGGGCATCGGGCTTGCGGTTTGCGATGAAATCATGAAGCTGCACGACGGTGCGCTGAACATTTCGAGCGTTGTTGACCAGGGAACAACTGTTGAAATTATTCTGCCGCTCACCACCATGCCACAACAGAAAAAATAAATTATTTCATAAATATATAGATGCCGCAGGGCAGCCGTGCCGTTGCCTGCGCAAAGAAACGGAGAAACGTTTGAAAGATAAACCGTTTTAAAAACGAAATATCTTTCGTTGGGAAGTTTTGTCCTTTCACATCATAAAGGATGATGTGGATCGGCTTCTGCCGATAACGAAACATAACGGTTTCGTCGGCCAAAACTTCCGCTCCGCAGGGAAAGGATGGTCATAAATATGGCAAAAAAACAAGAAAAAAACTGCCGCCTCGGCACTGCGGGCGGCCAGGCGCTCATTGAAGGCATCATGATGAATTCGCCCAACGGCGCCGCGGTCGCTGTGCGCAAGCCCGACGGTTCGATTGTTGTCAAAAGAAAAAACATGAAACGGCTGAAAGACCGTTATAAGGTTCTCGGCCTTCCGTTTGTGCGCGGGATCGTGGGCTTCATTGAATCCATGATTCTCGGCTACAAAAGCCTGATGGAGTCCGCCGAGCTTTCAGGTATGCTGGAGCTTGAAGAGTCTGAAAAAGAGCAGAACCAAGGCAAGTTTGACGCATGGCTTGAAAAGCACCTCGGCGAAAAGATGATGGGTGTGATTTCGGTGGTTGCGATGGTGTTGGGGCTTGGACTCGCGATGCTGCTTTTTACCTTCCTGCCCGCCTTTTTGTTTGATAAAATCAACCTTTATCTTGCAGATGGGGGATTGATTCATTTCAAAGCGCTGTTTGAGGGCGTGATCCGCATTGTTGTTTTCATTTTATACCTTTTTGCGGTTTCAAAAATGAAAGAGATCAAGCGCACGTTTATGTATCACGGCGCGGAGCATAAAACGATTTTCTGCTATGAGGCGAACGAGGAGCTTGTGCCCGAAAATATCAAAAAGTTTGTTCGTTTTCATCCCCGCTGCGGCACGAGCTTTTTGTTCACTGTGCTTGTGATCGGTATTTTGATTTCTTCGGCTGTGCTGACCATTTTCCCCGTTTTGGGTCAAGATGAGAACCGACTGCTTTGGGTTGCGATCAAAATTTTGATTATGCCGCTGATCATGGGCGTCGGCTATGAATTCATCCGTTTTGCGGGCAGGCATGACAACGCTTTCACAAGGCTTCTTTCATCTCCCGGCCTGCTGATGCAGCGGCTGACGACGATCGAGCCGACGGAGGATATGCTTGAGGTCGCCGTGGCCGCGCTTGAGGGCGCGCTTGCAACCGAGGATTTTGGCGAACGTATTTTGAACGCGCCGAAAGCGGAGGATGAATCCGCCGCCCCTTCAGACGAACCCGGCGCAGAGGGTGAAGCCCTGTGAATACCCTGCGGATTTTGCTGCGGGCGGGTGTGCGCGAGCTGGAGTCTTCTGGAATCGAGTCTGCCGAATTCGAAGCGATGTGTATGCTTGAGGACTGCTTTTCGCTCACAAAGGCGCAGTATTACCTTGCGCAACACGATATGGCGGACGCTCACGCGGCGGAGCGCTTTCAAAAGATGATTGCGCGGCGCAAACAAGGTGAGCCGCTGCAATACATTTTGGGCAAATGGGCGTTTTTCGGCAGCGAGTTCTTTGTCGGCGGGGGTGTGCTGATTCCCCGGCCGGAAACAGAAACGCTTGTGGAGCTTGCGGTTGCGGACATCCGTGCGCACGGCCGCAAGGTTTGTTTTGACCTTTGCGCGGGCAGCGGCTGCATCGGCCTTTCGGTGGCAAAGCTATGCCCCGATGTGCGGGTGTTTTTGTTTGAAAAATTTGATGCGGCGTTTGATTACCTCAGAAAAAATGCCGAGGTGTTTGCTCTTTCTAATGTCACGCTTCTCCAGTATGATATTTTTGACGGCTTTGACCCCCAGCGTATGCCTCCCCCCGATTTGATTCTTTCAAACCCGCCCTATATTTGCAGCGGCGAGCTTGCGTCACTGCAAAAAGAGGTGCAAAAAGAGCCGAAAACGGCGCTCGACGGCGGGGATGACGGCCTTATATTTTACCGCACGATCGATTCCTTATGGGCCGCGCGCGTCGGTTCGCCTTTGTGTGTGATGCTTGAAACAGGCGAGGGGCAGCCGGCGGCTGTGGCGGAGCTGTTCGGTGAACACGGTTTTTTTTCGCGCATTGAAAAAGATATGTTTTCGGTCGAGCGGTTTGTAATATCTTCAAAATAACCATATTCAAAATCCTGAAAGATTCATTTTATTACGAAAGGATTGCATCCATATGTTTCGCAGTTTGATAGCGGCCTGGCAGAACGGCGACCCGGCCTATCTCATCGTCGGGGTTCTCGCCACGACCTTTGTTGTGTTTTGCACCCTGCCCATTCATGAGTTCGCCCACGCTTGGGCGGCCACAAAGCTCGGCGACGACACCGCGCGATTGCAGGGGCGGCTGACGCTCAACCCCCTTGCGCACCTTTCGCTTTGGGGCACGGTGATGATTTATCTGTTTGGCTTTGGCTTTGCGAACCCTGTGCCTGTGAACCCCATCCGTTTTAAAAACCGCAAGCGCGGCATGGCGCTGACTGCTTTCGCAGGCCCCGCCTCCAATTTGATTATGGCGTTTCTTTTTCTCATTCTTTATAATCTCGTTTTGTTTTTTTTCTCGTCGAGCGAAACGGGGCGCATTGTCGCGCAATTCATTAATTTTGCCGCGAGCATCAACATCAACCTCGCGGTGTTCAACCTGCTGCCCATTCCCCCTCTGGACGGTTCCAGAATTATAACGCTGGTGATTCCCGACAAATATTATTTTGAAATTATGCGGTATGAGCAATATATTATGATCGGGGTGCTGGTGCTTCTGGCCCTGGGCTGGCTGACCATCCCGCTCACGTTTTTGTCAAACCTTGTGTACGGTTTGTTTGATTGGATCGTTTCGCTGCCGTTCGGGCTGCTGTTCGCATGATGGAAAAGCTGCTTTATAAAATTGAAGTGTTTGAGGGGCCGCTTGACCTGCTGCTGCACCTGATCACAAAGCACAAGCTGGATATTCAGGACATCCCGATTTTGGAGCTTGTCACCCAATATACGGACTATGTGCGGCGGATGCGGGATGCGGACCTGGAGGTCGCCAGCGAGTTCATTGAAATGGCGGCAAGGCTTGTTTATATCAAAACCGTGTCGCTGCTGCCTGTTTATGAAGAGGCGGAGGAGCTGAAAAAAGAGCTTGCGGGCGAGCTGATGGAATACCGCGACGCGAAGCGGATGGCCGAGCGGCTCGCGGAGCAGACGGAGGGCTTTGAGCGCGTGGTGCGCGGCCCGATGAAGCTTGAGTTCGACATGACCTATGAACGGATTCACGAGCCGTTTGAGCTTTCGGTGTCTTATCTTAATGCCGTGGGCAAAAAGCTGCGGCGCCTGCCCCCGCCGATGGAGGCGTTCGCGCCGATCGTGTCGCGGACGATTGTCGCGGTGGTCGACAAAATTGACAGCATCGTCACGGCGCTCAGGCGCAAAAAGCGGCAGCGGCTGGGCAGGATTTTCACCTCCGCCGCCAGCCGTTCAGAGCTTGTGGCGTCGTTTCTCGCCGTTTTGGAGCTTGTAAAAAACAAGCAGGCCGTGGTTGAGGGCGAGGGCGAGCAGTCGGAGCTTGTGCTGTGCGAAGGCGACGCATCTATAGAAATTTCGCTTGAAGCCTGATTTATATATCCGAATATGGATGTGATTTTTTGACGAATCAAGATATTTTAAGAATTGCCATGCAGCAGACCGCGGTTGACTCAAACTGCGGCTATGAGGATTTGCTGTCTGAAAAAAACGTGGTGGTGCGCTCAAAACCGAACGAAAACGCGCGGCGATACTTAAAGCTTCCGTTTTTTTGCGATTTGGTGTCCTACGGTTCCAATATTGTCGCTTCGGTGGATGAGCGGATCTATGATTTTATCACAGGCTATATCAATGACGGCGCGATTGCGCACTGTTTTGAAACGCCGAAACTGCATTTGCTGACGGATGAGTTCCGGCAATACGGCAAGACGCCCTGCTTTATGGCGGAATATTTTTTGCCGGATGTTGACGTGCTTGCGCAGCGGCCGTGCCGGTATGAGCTGAAGCTGTTGCATCCGAAGGATTTTCAGCATCTATATGTCAGGCAGTGGGCGAACGCTTTGTGTGAGGGCAGAAAGCATTTGGATATGCTGGCCGTCGCGGCCCTTGACGGTGAGAAGATTGTTGGCCTGGCCGCTTGCTCCGCCGATTGTGACACGATGTGGCAAATCGGTGTTGATGTTCTGCCGGAGTATCGCAGGCAAGGCGTCGCGTCCTCGCTCACTTCCCGTTTGGCGGTTGAGATTCTCAACCGGGAAAAGGTTCCCTTTTATTGCTGTGCGTGGTCAAATGTGGCTTCGGTGCGAAACGCCTTGAAAAGCGGTTTTCGCCCGGGGTGGGTGCATTTGACATCTGTTGATATCGATCAGGCAATGGAAATGGCAAAATAAAGCATTGAGGTGTTTTTTTGGAACAAACGGATTTGATGGCGGCAATGGAGGCGATTTTGTTTGCCTGCGGCGAGCCGCTAGAGGCTTCACGGCTTGCGGAGGCGCTCTCTTTGGGTGTTGCCGAAACAAAGCAGCTTCTCGCTCACTATGCCGAAGCGCTTGACGGGCAGGGCAGGGGGTTCACTTTGCTGCGGCTCGGCGAGCAATATCAGCTCGCGACGCGCGAGCAATACATAGACCTCATCAGGGGCATTTTAGACAAAAAGCGCAACGCGCCGCTCTCGCAGGCGGCGTTTGAGGTGCTGGCCATCATCGCCTATAACCAGCCAGTTACAAAGGCGTTTGTGGAGCAGGTGCGCGGCGTGGACTGCTCGGGCGTTATTTCAACGCTTTGCCAGAAAAATCTCATTGAAGAAAAAGGCAGGCTTGACTTGCCGGGCAGACCTTTGGTATACTGTACTACGACAAATTTTTTAAGATGTTTTTCTGTTTCAGACTTGTCGGAACTGCCCCGCCTGCCGGGCGGCGCGGGTGAGGACGATGCCCTGCGCGACGCAAAGGCAATGACCGAGGCGTTTGACCAGCTCACGCTGGAAGACCTGACATAATACTATTGCCATGCGGTATTTTACAGGCAGTTTTTGGATCATTTGAAAAGGGGGCTGTGCGGTGATTGTTCTTTATATTTTTCTGGGCATTCTCGCGTTGCTTGCCCTGATTTTAAGTGTTAATCTGATTGTGGTCGTGGACTATGACGAGGTTTTGAAGGTTCACGCCAAATGGCTGTTTTTGAAATATCCGCTTTTTCCGCCAAAAAAGAAAGAGCAGCCGAAGACGGACGCTGTTAATCCGGAAGAGGCTCAAGCCGCGCAGGGGAGCGCCGCGCCGCCCGAAACGCCTCAACCGGCCGCAGAGACTGCGCCCGAGCAGCCGCCTGCGAGAGAAGCAAAAAAACAGGACGGCAAAAAGAAAAAGTCAAAAGGCAAAAAGGCAAAAAATCCGTTTTTGATTTTTTATGAAAACACCGGTGTTGACGGCGTAATCGACATTCTGCACCGCACAATGGATGCTCTGGGCGGCATGTTCCGCGGGCTTTACCGCCATTTTGTGATTCGCGAGCTGTATATTGACCTCACCGTGACGGGCTGCGACGCGGCTGCGACCGCCATCCGCTACGGCAAGGTGTGTGAAAAGGCGTTCCCGCTGATGGGCTTCATCTGCGCGAACATGAAGGTGCTGAAATACGACATGGAGATCAACCCCGACTTTCTCGGCGGCAAGGATAAGGCCTCGTATTACCTTGTGTTCTCCATGAAACCCCTGATCGTTTTGGGTGTTTTGCTGCTTGCCGCGCTGCGGCTTGCGGTGCATGTTTTGCTTCGTTTTATTCTCAAATCAAGGCCGCCCAAAAAGCCGAAGGCAAAAAAAGCCCCGCCGTTAGAAGCAATCCCGGCGGAAAGCCCCGCGGCAGGCGGGGGCGCTGATGTCGCGGTATCTTAGGGTGTAAATAGATTAAAAAATATGTTGCTTGGGGCAGAACTTGCCCCGGAAAGGACAGGATATATGAAAGAACAGTCAGCGGCAGGAATTCTGTCAACAACCATTGAAAAAGTGCGGGAGCTTGTGGATGTGAGCACCATTGTCGGCGAACCCATCAATCTGGAAGGCGGGCTGACCATCATCCCGATTTCAAAGGTGACCTATGGCTTTGCATCGGGCGGCTCTGACTTTCCGTCAAAGTCAAACAAAGAGATTTTCGGCGGCGGCGGCGGCGCGGGCATCACGATCAATCCGGTTGCGTTCCTGATTGTGAACAACGGCGAGGTCACGCTAAAACACATCACTTCCAATGACAACGCGGCCGAACGCCTTGTAGGCCTTGTTCCCGACATGGTTGACAAGGTTACGGGAATTGTGGACAAGGTCAAGAAAAACACGAAACAGGACGAAGCCTGAGTCTTTTGCCCGGTCAAGCCGTAAACTTGGCTGTTTGAATACTTTTTTAGCGACCATCTGCATATTTTTATATTAACTCAGATTAACTTGTCTTACATATTCGCTGCAATGTTGCCTGCGGCGACATGGGGGAAAGGCTGATCTTTGGTTAATATTGGGCAGGTGGTTGATTTGTTGAAAAAAGGGATTTTGGTATTGGCTTTCACGTTGCTCTGCGGTGCGGTGGCTGTGTCCCGCGCCTTTGCGCTGGAGGAGGGCGATATTTCCGCAAAAGCGGCGGTGCTGTATTGCCCCGACACGGGTGAGGTGCTGTTCGCAAAAAATAAGGATATGAGGCTCCCGATGGCGAGCACCACAAAAATCATGACCTCGCTTCTTGCGATCGAGAGCAACACGCCGGACCTCAATGTGATTGTTTCTGAGCAGATGGTGAGCGTGGAGGGTTCGTCGATGGGGCTTTTGCCCGGCGACAGCGTCACGCTGCGCAACCTGATTTATGGTATGCTGCTCGAGTCCGGCAACGACGCGGCGACGGTGACGGCTTATGTGCTGGGCGACACGCTGCAGGGCTTCGCCGGCATGATGAATGCAAAGGCCAAAGAAATCGGCATGCAAAACACCAATTTTATAACGCCCTCGGGGCTTGACGCCGAGGAGCATTATTCCACAGCCTATGACATGGCGCTGCTGGCGGCCTATGCGGTGGATAACCCCGAATTCGCGGCGGCTTGCTCATTAAAATCGATTCGAGTGGATTATGGCAACCCGCCTTATATGCGCACACTGTCAAACCATAACCGCCTGCTGGACTCTTATGAGGGCTGCTTCGGCATCAAAACGGGCTTCACAAAAAAAAGCGGCAGATGTCTGGTTTCCGCCGCAAAGCGCGACGGCGTGACGCTGGTTTGCGTGACGCTCAATGCGCCGAACGACTGGGCGGATCACCAGAAGCTGTTTGATTACGGTTTTGAAACGGTGAAATCGGCGGATTTGCCGGTTGAAGACACTTTGAGCCTGAGCGTGGTCGGCGGCAAGGCTTCGTCTGTTCGTGTGGAGGGGGCATACAGCCCGAAGGTGGTGTTTTCTGATTCGCTGCCGGAGGTTCAAAATGAGATTTTTCTGAAGCCGTTTGAATATGCGCCGGTGAAAAAGGGGCAGGTTCTGGGCAGTGTGGTCTATCGC
>JAISXG010000028.1 GCA_031270605.1 Oscillospiraceae bacterium
TCAGACAAATGCGTCTGCTGCGGCAGGCCGGCAAAGCACATGGTCTATTGGGGCAAGGCATATTAATACTGGACATGTCGCTATAAACACAATTGCATTTGGATTAAAATGAAAATGCCGAAACCGGAGATAACGGTTTCGGCATTTTTTGTTTGTATTTTACTTCAAAAAGCGTTCACAAGCCTCAAACAGGCCGGCAAGATAGGTTGCGCCGAGCGCGCGGTCATATAATCCATAACCAAACCGGCCGGTTTCGCCCCAGATCATGCGGCCGTGGTCGGGGCGCACATAGCCCTCAAAGCCGCCCTCAACAAGGGCTTTCACGATTTCAAACATGTCAAGCGAACCGCAGGAGGAGGGATGCGCCGTCTCTTCAAACGAGTGCCCGTCTGTCCAAAGAATGTTGCGCAGGTGGGCGAAATGGATGCGCCCCGCAAATTTGCGGATCATTGCGGGCAGGTTGTTGTCCTGCGCGGCGCCCAGCGAGCCGGTGCAGAAGGTCAGGCCGTTTGCGGGGCTGTCAACCAGTTTCAAAAAGCGCGCAAGATTTGTTTCGTTTGTGATGATACGGGGGAGCCCGAACACGCTCCACGGCGGATCGTCGGGATGAATGGCCATGTTGACGCCGCTCGCCTCGGCAACGGGAATCACAGCCTCAAGGAAAGTCTGCAAATTCTTCCAGAGCTGCTCTTCGCCCACAGACTCGTATTGCCCAAGCAGGTCTTTGAGCTGCTCTTTTGTGTAGCATTCGTCCCACCCGGGCAGTGAAAGCCCCTGCACCAAGGGGTTGATGGAGGCCATGGCGTCAAAGTCATAGGCAAGCGAATCAGAGCCGTCTGCATTGACGCGTTTCAGTTCGGTGCGCAGCCAGTCAAACACGGGCATAAAATTATAGCAGATGACCTTTACGCCGGCTTCGCCCAAACGGCGGACGTTTTCGCAGTAATTGTCAATCAGCCGCGCGGCGCCCGGGGCGCCCAGCTTGATTTCTTCATGCACGGGCACGCTTTCGACCACTTCAAACTCAAGCGCCTCTGCCGCCGCCTTGCTTTTGATCGCCGCAATGCTTTCACGGCTCCAGACTTCGCCGGCGGGAACGTCATAGACCGCCGAAACAATGCCCGTCATGGTGGGGATCTGCCGGATTTGATTGAGGGTAACGGGATCGTCGTCTCCGTACCACCTGAAAGTTAATTTCATAAGCTCAGTTTTCCTTTGTATAGAATATTGATTGTTGCACCAATTGCATAACCAAATAAATTATATTGAACTGCGGCGATAAAATCAACTGTGATTTTCAATAAACTTTGCCAAATTCCGCACCAAAAAGCTTTTTTATTAGTGTTTAGTATTCATCTTGACTTGTTTGCGCAAGAGGATATACTATATAAGCGTAGTTGTGACGAAAAAACGCATAGGGCAAAACGGCCCAGGGCTGCGTTTTTTCAGCAGTGAACGCCGCAGACGAAAAGAGGGTTTATATGAAAGGAAAAAGAGATTTGATCAATTGGCTGGGTTTTCTGGGCGTGGCAAGCTTTATCTCCTATTTACTGGCCGTGGTGCTTTCGCCGCTTGCCTATCCGGGCTATGACTGGATGCGCCAGGCTGTGAGCGACCTGAGCGCGGCGGACGCACCGTCAAAAGCGCTGTGGAATCAGTTAAGCAGCGCTTATCATATTTGCGGTATTGTTTGCGTGACGCTTGTGTGCGTGTATGTGCAAAACCGCCTGAGTAAGGCTTTGCGTGCGGGGATTTATCTGTTTGCCCTGATGAACTGGGTTTCGGGAATCGGCTATTCCATGTTCCCGCTGACCACCGGGGGGTATGCCGGCACGGTTCAGGATGTGATGCACGTGGCGGTGACGGCGGCGGTTGTGTTGCTGTCGATCGTGTCGCTTGTGTTTATCATTGCGGGCGGATTGCGCAAAAAGCAGTTTCGCTCGCTGGCAATTTTTGCGGCAATCAGCCTTGCGCTGATGTTTGCCGGCTCTGTGGGCGTGGGCGTGGTGCCCAGGGCCTATTTTGGTGTTGTGGAGCGCTTGAGCGTGTTCTCCGCCACGGGTTTCACCGCAATTTTGGGATTGTATTTGTTTTCGGGTTTTGACAAAAGGGAACAGAACGGCAAAGCTGAATAAAATTGCATCCTGCAAAGCGCATAAGATGTGAAAGCGCGTTTGTGGTTTTGCTACACAATTTGATATCCTGCCTGTGCCAACAATGCCGACGCTTTTTCATATTCGGCGGCTTTTATGAGGATATAATCGGTATTAAAAGTTGAAATTGCGAATATGCTGATATGATTGTCGGCAAACAGGGTTGCGATTTTTGAGAGAATGCCCACAAGCGAAAAGTCCAGAATATCCTCTATTTTAAACGCTTTCCAGCCGTCATTCCTTTCAATTGCCGAAAGCGGAACGCGGCTTGTTTGGCACACCAGGGAAATTTCGTCATCTGTTTTGCCCAGAAAAACAAAGTTGTCCCGCAGGTTGACGGCAGACACGTCGTCCACCTTGCAGACGGAAAAATCATATTCGAGTTTTTTTATTTTCATAGAAGTATCACCCGGCCGTTTATCGTTTTTATAAATTTTGAAATTGGAAGATGATTGGTTTGAGAAGAAAAGTATGATATAATGGCCCTGGAACAATTCCGGCGGTTTTTGCGAAGTATTCCAGATGTGTTTCTTTGCCCTGTGACCGTATTGATAAACTGCAGAAACCAAACAGAAAGTAAGGTGTGCGATGAAACAGACAATCACGGATTTTTTCAAAGAGAACCTCTCGTTTTGGGGGAGTTTAAGTGAAGAGGAGCGGGAAATGTTAATCAACCGCCATCAGGTGATGCAATACCATTCCGGCCAGCTTGTGCGCGGTGAAAGCACGGACTGTATCGGGCTGTTGATGGTTGTGTCCGGCGCGCTGCGGGCCTATCTGCTTTCTTTGGAGGGCCGGGCCGTCACGCTTTACCGGGTAAAGGCGGGCGAGACGTGCGTGCTTGCCGTTTCCTGCGTTTTGGACGCGATTTCGTTCGATACCCAGATCGAGGCGGAGGAGGACACCGAGGTGGTGCTGATTCCGATTGATATTTATTCGCGGCTTGTGAGAAATAACCTTGCGGTGGAGTGCAATTCCTATAAAACCGCTGTGGAACGGTTTTCTGAGGTCGTGGCCGGGGTTGAGCGGCTCGTGTTTTTGAACCTTGAGCAGCGTCTGACTTCGTTTTTGCTGGATGAATCCGCGCAAACGGGCTCTGATATTATCAATATGACCCATGAACAGCTTGCGGTGCACATCGGCAGCGCGCGCGAGGCGGTGAGCCGTTCGTTGAAAAGCCTTGCGACACAGAGGGTTGTGGAGCTGTTTCGCGGCGGGGTGAAGCTGCTGGACAAAAAAGCACTGTACCAGATCATTGAATGATGAATGGTGGTATATAGCAGAAACACGGCTCCCGCTTGTTTGAGCGGGAGCCGGGCTTTTATAAAAGGAAATTATCTGCCGCCGCGAATACTCCAGTGAAAAGAATATTGCAGACGGAGCAATCAATCCAAAATCAGGCTGGGGGGAGCGTAGACCCTTGTTTTCAGCTCCTGATCAAGCTCATAAAGGGCTTTGGCGTCAGAGCCGAACAGCGCAAACTTTGTGATGAGGTCGCTGGCGTTCTTTTCTTCTTCGCCCTGCTCCTTCACGAACCAGTTGAGAAACTCCATGGTTCTGAAGTCTTTGATTTCATAAGCCGCGGCGTAGATATTGTTGATGGATGCGGTGACGGTTTTTTCATGTGCAAGAGTGACGTCGAGGGGCATGCCGAAGTTTTCATAGGTTTCTTCGGGCGCCGCGATGGGCAGCAGCTTAATGACTTCGTCGTTATTAAGAAGATACTGGCGAATCAGCATTGCGTGGTCGCGTTCTTCCTGCGCCTGAATAAAGAACCAGTTCTCAAAGCCTTCAAGACCCTTGTCCGAATAGAAGTTTGCGATGTCAAGGTAAAGATAGGCGGAGTATAACTCTTTCATGATTTGCTCATTGAGTAAGGTGGATACGGTTGTGTCTAACATCAGAATTTCTCCTTTCCTTTTTCAGTTATTTATCTAACAATGCAAGCAGCTCGTCTTTGGAGCGAACTCCCACGGTTGAGGCCGAAATGTTGCCTTCTTTGAAAACAACAATATTCGGGATGCTCATGACGTGGAATTCCTGCGCAAGGTCCGCCTCTTCATCAATGTTGACCTTGCAGACCTTGATTTGCGGGTTTTCTTCCGCGATTTCCTCTATCACCGGTCCCAGCATTTTGCAGGGCGTGCACCAGTCTGCATAGAAGTCAACCAAAACGGGTTTGTCCGCTTGAAGGACTTCAGCTTGGAACGTATCTTTTGTGACTTTTAATGACATTTTGACTCAGCTCCTTTTGTATTCGTTAATTTATGTCTTCAGTATATATCAAACAGGGCTGCTTTTCAGTAACGAAGTTACAGTTTTTGCAGTATTCCTGAATTTGATGCGCGTATGTTTTTATTTCATGCCGAATAATGCTTCCTTGCGGTTGAGGTAATAGAGATAATCCTCCTCAGGCACGTTCGGCGGGCAGCGGTGGTCGCAAAACGGGATATAGCCGCCGCGTTTGACAAGGGGAACGAGGGTTTCGAGATAAGCGTCGATTGCCGCACGCCCGGCGCCAAGCTGCATTTTATCGACTCCGCCCATGATGCGCAGCTCTTTGCCGAAGGTTTCAAACAATTCGGCGGGGTGGGCGCAGCCGTTGACCTCAAACGGAAACAGGCAGTTGATGCCGCCCTCCAAAAAGAAGGGGAGCAGGGGGCGTACGTCGCCGTCGCAGTCTGTGTACCAGATATCGATGCCGTGTTCCGCAAGCAGCTTATGGATGCGCTTGTAGCGTGGGGTGATAATGTCACGGAAGAAATCAAGGTCGACAATCGGGCCGTTCTTAAAGCAGATATCCTCCCAGCCGGTGGCGTAGTCAAACTCGAAATGGGGGAGAACCTGCCGGAGGAAATACTCGACCAGCACGCAGGATGTTTCGACCATGTCCTCAACCATGTCGGGGTAGTCAAAGCAGGCATACGCAAGCCCCTCAAACGTGAGCATGTCGCGGATGCGGCCGATCATCGAGCCGCAGTTCACGCCGAGCGGGTAGTCCCTGTTATTCGGGTGCCGCGCGAGGTACTTTGCGATGTCCACGGTTCTTGAGGGGTGAGCGGAATCAAGGCGCTCTTTTTTCACCTTCATCCAATCGTCGGGCGTGACCACGCTTGACTTTAAGTAATGGGGGATGCTGCTGCCGTGGCCGTCTTTCGGCACCTCGGCAAGCAGGCCGTCGCCGTTCATGATGATTTTTGAACGCTCGGTTTCCTCCACCACTTTGTGCTCAAAGGAGGGGGCGAGCCAGACGCTGCCGCCCAGGACCTCGATGCGGTCAAAGCTGAAAAAGAGATTCGCTTCCGCCTCGTTTGTGATGCCGTTTTGGGTGAACATCGCCCATTCTTTGTAGTTTTCGTCCCAATACCCGAACTCCATGTTGAAGCAGCGGTCAACTTCTTTGTAGTGCATCTGGTTGACAAAGCGCTCGCGGTCTGTCATTTGGCTTTTCCACTTTTTTCTGATGGGGGTGATGCTCATTGGAACCACTCCTTAAAAATCAGGATGATAAAGTATTTTCTGTGTTGAGTGCAGAGCGTGTCTTTTAAACAGTTTAAAGACACGCTCCAGTATTACATGGTGAAATATTCGTCGCGCTTTGCACCGACTGAAACATATTCAATCGGGCAGCCCACGGCTTCTTCAATGAAGCGAATGTATTTTTTTGCCGTTTCGGGCAAATCCTCAAAGCTCCTGCATTTTGAGATGTCCGCGTGAAAACCTTCAAAATATTCATAAACGGGCTTTGCCCGCAGAAGGCGGTCTCCAGTGGGAAAGTCTGTCGTGATCTCGCCGTCAACGTCATAAGCCACGCAGACGGGGATTCTTTTCAGGTAGGAAAGCACGTCGAGCTTTGTGAGCGCAAGGCTTGTCGCACCCTGCACCATCACGCCGTAGCGGGAGGCCACGACGTCGAACCCGCCCACACGGCGGGGGCGGCCGGTCGCCGCGCCGTATTCGCCGCCGGCTTCACGCAGCTCATGACCCTCTTCGCTGAACAGTTCCACCGTGAAGGGGCCTTCGCCCACGCAGCTGGAATAGGCTTTCATGATGCCCAAAACCTTGTCAAGCCCGATGCCGGGAATACCCGAGCCGATGGGCGCATAAGCCGCGATGGTTGAGGATGAGGAGGTATAGGGGTAAATGCCGAAGTCGATGTCGCGCAGCGCGCCGAGCTGGGCCTCAAACATGATGTTTTTGCCCTCTTTTTGCGCATTGGTTAAATAAACGGTGGTGTCGCAAATGTGGGGGATGATCGGCGTGCCGAATTTAACGAGCCAGTCAAACATCTCCTGCGCGTTCACGGGCTCGTGGCCGTAGCCGCGCTCAACGGTGAGATTTTTCCACTCCACAATGCCGTCAATCTTTTGGCGCAGGGCGTCAAAATTTAAAAGGTCGCCGATGCGGAACGCTTTTTTCATGTATTTATCGGAATAAACGGGGGCGATGCCGCGGCGGGTGGAACCGAATTTTGCGTCACCCAGACGGTCTTCCTCCAAAATATCGAGCAGTTTATGGTAAGGCATGCAGATGATCGCCTTGTCGCTGATTTTCAGGTTTTCGGGAGTGATTTTTACGCCTTTTTCGGTGAGCGACAACATTTCTTTGTGCAGGTGCTCAATGTCAATTACCATGCCGTTGCCCATAACATTCACGGTTGTCTCTGAAAGAATGCCGGAGGGCAGAAGGTTCAGAATGAACTTTCCCTTATCGTTGATCACAGTGTGACCGGCGTTGTTTCCGCCCTGGTAACGGATGACAATGTCTTGCTGCGCGGCGAGAAGGTCAACCATTCTGCCCTTGCCCTCGTCGCCCCAGTTGATGCCTGCTACTGCTGTTAACATGTTGCACATTCCTTTCCATAGTTGGAACTTATTATGATAAAACCACCTATATATTGTATCATATAGAAACATACTGTCAATTGTTTTTTCAATAAATACTGTATTTATTATTGGGATGCACAAAAATAGAAGCTGAAATTAGTGTATTTTGAGTGATTGCTATTTTGTTTTGCGTTCGTTATACTGGATGGGAACTGAAAGAAAGGAACGATTGCTATGGAATTTCCGAAATTATTTGTTGCGGCCACAAGAGAAACAGGCGGGTTTGAGCAGCACATTCCCGCGCCCTGTCTGCGCAAGACCTTTACGCTGGAGAACGTGCCCCACAAGGCGGATTTTTTGATTTCAGGCCTCGGGTTTTATGAGGCGTTCATAAACGGCACACGCATCACAAAGGGCCACATGGCGCCTTACATCAGCAACAGCGACCATATTGTTTATTTTGACCGCTATGAGATTGCGTCTTTGCTGCGCGAGGGCAAAAACTGCGTCGGCGTTGTGCTCGGCAACGGCATGCAGAACGCGTTCGGCGGCTATGTTTGGGATTTTGACAAAACAGCGTTCCGTTCAGCGCCCAAAGCCGCTTTCCGTTTAGAACTTGATGAAGATACTGCGATTGAAAGCGACGTAAGCGTGAAAACCGCGCCCTCGCCGATTGTGTTCAACGAGCTGCGCTGCGGCGAGTTTTATGACGCAAACAAAGAAATTGCGGGCTGGAATTTGCCGGAGTTTGACGACAGCGCGTGGGAGAATGCTCTCATTGCCGAGAATCCGCGCGGCGAGCGCAGAATCTGCGAAGCCGACCCGATTTTGCCGCAGCGGGAGCTTAGGACCGTTTCGATTACGGAGCAGGACGGCGGGTATCTCTATGATTTCGGCGAAAACTGCACGGGCGTCACGCGCCTGCGCATTCAGGGCGAGCCGGGGCAGGTTGTGACGATCGGTCACGGCGAATGGATGCACCGCGGCAAGCTGGACCTTCATAATTTCGGGCATTTTTACCCGGAAGGGTATTGGCAGAAAACGCAATACACCTGCCGCGGCGGCGAAGAGGAGGTCTATCAGCCCGGCTTCACCTATTACGGCTTTCAATACGCGCTTGTGCAGGGCGTCACAAAAGAGCAGGCCACGCCCGAGCTGCTAACCTATGTGGTGCTCAACAGCAATCTTGCCGAAAACGGTTCGTTTCGCTGTTCTGACGAAACAGCGAATATTCTGCAATCCATGTGCCGCCGTTCCACGCTTGCGAACTTCCTCTATTTTCCCACTGATTGCCCGCACCGCGAGAAAAACGGCTGGACGGGCGACGCTTCAGTTTCGTGCGAGCACACGCTGTTAAACCTCGTGCCCGAAAAATCCTACCGCGAGTGGCTGCATAACATCCGCAAGGCGATGAATGAAAAAGGGCAGCTGCCGGGTGTTGTGCCCACAGGCGACTGGGGCTACCACTGGGGCAACGGCCCGTGCTGGGACCAAGTGCTGACCACGCTGCCGTATTTTACATACCTTTACCGCGGCGACAAGGCGATTTTGGAGGAAAACGCGACCGCGATTTTCCGTTATCTTGTCTATTTGGATGAAAACCTCAACAAGCAGGGTCTGATTGATTTCGGTCTGGGCGACTGGGTGCAGGTCAGCAGGGAGGCGCATAAGCCCACCGCGCCCGTTGAACTGACCAACAGCATCATGTCCATGGAAATCGCGCGCATGGCGGCCTATATTTTCGGCGAGCTGGGCATGGAGAACAAGCGGCAGTTTGCCCTGCGGCTGCAGGAAACGCTGCGCGCGAACCTGAGAAAATATAAAATCGATCTGAATACCATGACGGCGGCGGGCAACTGCCAGACCTCGCAGGCCATGGCGATTTATTACGACGTGTTTGAGCCGGGCGAAAAGCGCGCGGCGATGGATGTGCTTTTGAAGCTGATTGATGAAAAGGACGGCAAGTTTGACGTCGGGATGCTCGGTTTCCGCGTTCTGTTCCATTTGCTTTCGCAGTTCGGT